>JAJRUQ010000059.1 GCA_024277705.1 Gammaproteobacteria bacterium | reverse complement strand
GTTCACCAGTCTATCTTCAAGAATGGTGAAAACATGTTCCACGGCGATTTATACGGCGGTCTGTCACAGGACGCTCTGTATTACATCGGCGGCATCATCAAACATGCCAAAGCACTGAATGCTTTTGCTAACGCATCAACTAACAGCTACAAGCGTCTGGTTCCTGGTTTCGAAGCACCGGTCATGCTGGCTTACTCTGCACGTAACCGCTCTGCAGCGATTCGTATTCCACACATCCCTAATCCCAAAGGACGTCGTATCGAAGTACGTTTTGGCGATAACACGGCTAATCCGTACCTGTGCTTTGCCTCCATGCTGATGGCCGGCCTCGACGGTATCAAGAACAAGATCGATCCGGGTGAAGCTGCTTCTAAAGATCTGTATGACCTGCCACCGGAAGAAGAAGCGCTTATTCCACAGGTTGCTGTTTCATTAGATGAAGCTTTAGCGGCATTAGATGAAGACCGCGCCTTCCTCACCGAAGGCGGTGTGTTTGATGATGACATGATCGACGCTTTCATCGAACTGAAAAACGAAGAAGTACAGCGTTTACGTATGTCTACCCACCCTTGTGAGTTCGATATGTATTACAGCGTTTAATCTCCAGAAATGTTGTATTAAACAGCACGCTCAAAAACCCCGCACATATGTGCGGGGTTTTTTATTGCAAGACACACCATCAAAGACTATGCTTATGTCTATGAAAAAAACTATCTTCGCCTGTTTTTCACTTCTGCTGTTTGTTTTTATCAATGCCACTCATGCCGGCTTATATAAAGGACTCGATGCTGATGGCAATATCAGCTATTCCGACACACCGTTCGAGAACGCTGAAAAAATAACGCCGCCTCCCATAAGTGTCATTGAACCACAAAAAGTACCCGCAGCAGATGATGAAAATGAAGACGAAAAAGACAGCAAACAAAAAGAAACCCGCTATAAAAAACTTAAAATAAGTTCTCCTAAACATCAGCAGACTATCTGGAATACCCCTGACCTTACCGTTGCGGTACAAATAACTCCCGCATTAGACATTAAACAGGGACACCGCATCTGGTTACTCATGGATGGCAAGGCTCTGGTAAAAAGAAGTAAAAGCACACTTATGCAAATTACCCGTGCTGATCGAGGCCAGCACGACCTTCAGGTACAGGTTAGAAACAAAAGCGGTAAAATCCTCAAGAGCAGCCGAAAAATTATTGTGCACATTAAAAACTCCGTTATCCCCCGGCCCTCACCTCGCTAATAACATTCACCGCCCGCTCATAATCCCCCTCTCTACCGGGCTGGCGTTGCACCACAATGGTGCGATACAATAAGCATTATTAATCCAGCATCGCCTCTGCTGCCCGCTGAAAACGGTAACTTATTGAAAAACGATAAAAAGTTTATTTTAATTGCCACATAAACTGGTTCAGTTATTGCATAACAATCATCATGGTCGCTACTGAATACAATTCACCACAAAAAATCATTGATAATATGCACTCCGCGGTTCTCGTGCTGGATCAAAACCTGCAAGTCGCCTGCATGAACCCTTCGGCAGAAATGTTGTTTCATATCAGTAATAACCGTGCCGTTAATAAAAATATTGCAGAACTCATCATAGATGAAGCTGATTTTTTAAAACGTCTAAAATGCTCCATTATTTCAGCACATCCTTATACCGTCTATGATGACAAGCTGAAAACTCATCACCATGAAACCATTGATGTTGATTATTCGGTTTCGCCTATTCAGTATAAACAGGATGGAAAGTTCCTGCTGCTCGAGTTTATTCGATTAAAATCACAACATAAACATTTACACGACGACAGTATTCTCAGCCAGTATGAAGCCAGTAAAAGCCTGTTACGCGGCCTGGCACATGAAATAAAAAACCCACTTGGTGGTATTCGTGGAGCAGCCCAATTACTGGAAAGAGAGCTGGATGAAAATGACCGGCAGTTTACCCAGATTATTATTAATGAGGCGGACCGTTTAAAAGATTTACTCGACCGCATGGTCGGCCCCAAAGATATACCGGCTAAAAGTAAAATTAATATCCATAAAATACTGGAGCACGTTCGCCAGCTGGTATTGGCAGAAAATCAGCATATCACTATAGTGGCCGACTATGACCCCAGTGTTCCCGAGCTGTATGCAGATGAATCCATGATGATTCAGGTAATTTTAAATATTACCCGCAATGCGGTAACTGCCGTAAAATCCAACAAATCCCAGGCCGTGATAAAATTTAAAACCCGTACCGAGCGCAACAGAAAAGTCGGTACAAAAAGTCATCCTCTGATCGCCCGTATTGATATTGAGGATAATGGCTGCGGCGTACTGGAAGAACTACAAGAAAAAATCTTCATGCCAATGATCACCGGTCATGCAGATGGTACCGGTCTTGGTTTATCTATTGCTCAAACACTGGTACAGCAGCACAGTGGCCTGATCGAATTTTCCAGCCATAGCGGTAAAACCATTTTTACCCTGTTACTGCCCCTTAAAATACCCAATGGAGACGACTTATGACTTCCCAGCATCATATCTGGATTATTGATGATGACGACTCGATACGTTGGGTACTGCAAAAAGCACTTGAAGGTGCTAATTTCAATGTCACCAGCTTTGACAATGCAAATACAATTCTGGAAGTGCTTAAAACAAACGAACCGGATGCCATTATTACAGACATACGTATGCCCGGCATTGATGGGCTGGAACTACTGTCGCAACTTTCTGACAAACATCCCGATCTGCCGGTTATTATAATGACCGCGCACACTGACCTTGATAGCGCAGTCTCTGCCTATCAGGGCGGCGCCTTTGAATATTTGCCAAAACCTTTTGATATTGACGATGCGGTAACCATTACCCAAAGAGCCTGTAACAAAAAGCTGGCTCTTAATGAAACCACGAGTACGGATAACAACAGTCCCGAAATTATCGGTGCTGCACCAGCGATGCAGGAAGTGTTTCGCACCATCGGGCGGCTGTCAAAATCTGTTATCAGTGTATTGATTACCGGTGAATCAGGCACCGGCAAAGAACTGGTCGCACTGTCCCTGCACAAACACAGCCCTCGTGCCGAGCAACCGTTTATTGCTTTAAATACAGCAGCTATTCCCAGGGAACTACTCGAATCTGAACTGTTCGGTCATGAAAAAGGCGCATTTACCGGTGCCCAGGCCCTACGCAAAGGTCGCTTTGAACAGGCTGATGGCGGCACCTTGTTTCTCGATGAAATTGGCGACATGCCTTCCGAGCTGCAAACCCGTTTATTACGGGTTTTAGCCGATGGTGTTTTTTACCGGGTCGGTGGCCACACTCCGATTAAGGTTAATGTTCGCGTTATTGCAGCAACCCACCAGAACCTTGAACAACATGTTAAGCAGGGTCTTTTTCGTGAAGATTTATTTCATCGTTTAAATGTTATTCGCATTCAGTTGCCTGCCCTGCGTGAACGTAAAGAAGACATACCCGCATTATTAAATTTATTTTTACAGCGGGCGATAAAAGAACAGGCCACTGACAACGAAGACATAGAACCAAAGTCTATCGATAAAGAAACCATGTCTTACCTCAGCTCGCTGCACTGGCCAGGAAATGTTCGACAGCTGGAAAACACCTGTCACTGGCTGGCGGTAATGACCTCAGGGCAGACGGTTCATATTTCAGACCTGCCTTCCGAGCTTTTAACCGACCGTAAAAATATCGGTAATGAAACAGAGATTGACTGGATGCAAAGTTTATCGACAAAAGTACAGCAAATGTTAATCGCTGGCGAAGATGAAATTGCTCAACAAATAATTTCTAAAGTGGAAAAAATATTAATACAGGCAACGCTACAGAAAACAAATGGTAGAAAAAACGACGCGGCAAAATTACTGGGCTGGGGAAGAAATACCTTGACGCGAAAAATCAAGGAGCTTGATCTTTGAAGCAGTTTTAAGTTTTAAGTTTTAAGTTTTAAGTTTTAAGTTTTAAGTTTTAAGTTTTAAGTTTTAAGTTTTAAGTTTTAAGTTTTAAGTTTTAAGTTTTAAGTTT
>JAJRUQ010000058.1 GCA_024277705.1 Gammaproteobacteria bacterium | reverse complement strand
TTCTGGTCAAGCATAGCCTTAAAATTCCTCGTCATATTGCTGTAAAAACACAGCAATATTCTGTCGGAATGACACCAGGGCACATCTACCTTCCGGTTTTTCACCTGTCATCTCGAGCAGCGGGAGAGATCTTGAAGATTCTGGTCAAGCATAGCCTTAAGATTCCTCGTCATATTGCTGTAAAAACACAGCAATATTCTGTCTGAATGACACCAGGGCACAACTACCTTCCGGTTTTTCACCTGTCATCTCGACCAGCGGGAGAGATCTTAAAACGCTTAGATACCGTGCGCTGGCTGATTTTATTCAAGTCAGACCGGTCGGGTACTGTATAATCCCCTGAAATCAGTATTATTTTTTAAATTTTTCCTATACTTGGCAAAAACTATAATATCAACAGAGATTCGTAAATAAATGATCACTCCAGTCATTCTATCAGGCGGTTCGGGCACAAGGTTGTGGCCGCTTTCAAGAAAATCACATCCCAAACAACTGCTACCTTTACTCAATGATACCTCGCTGCTGCAGGATACCATCAATCGCCTCAGCGGTAAAAAAAGCATTGATAAAACCATCGTCATCTGTAATGAAGATTACCGTTTCATGGTTGCCGAACAGGTACATGCCAGCGGGGTAGAAACCGGTGCCATCATCCTGGAACCGGTGGGACGTAATACCGCGCCTGCCATCGCGCTGGCAGCCATCAATGCCATGCAAAAAGATGAAAATGCGGTGCTGCTGGTATTACCGGCAGATCACGATATAAAAGATATTTCAGCCTTCCACCAGGCGATTGATACCGGCCTGCAACAGGCGCTTGATGGTCATTTAGTTACCTTTGGCATTGTTCCCGATTGCTCGGAAACCGGTTACGGTTATATCAAGGCCGCCAGTGCCGTGGCGGTGAATGAAGTCTCTGATATTGAAAAATTTGTTGAAAAACCGGATTTCGAAACCGCAACAAAATATGTAAACGAGGGTGGTTACTACTGGAACAGTGGCATGTTTATGTTTAAAGCTTCGGATTACTTAAAGGTTATTGAAGAATTTTCCCCCGATATTTTTGCTGCAACACAAAACGCAATGAACGGTGCCACAGTGGACATGGATTTTATCCGTGTTGATAAACAGGCCTTTGAAAACTGCCCGAGTGACTCAATAGATTACGCGGTGATGGAAAAGGTAAAAAATGCCGTGGTGATACCGGTGGATATCGGCTGGAACGATGTCGGTTCCTGGTCGGCGTTGCATGAAATCGGCGAGCAGGATATCAACAATAATATTCTTATCGGTGATACCAAAAGCATTTCGACCAGAAACAGTTATGTTCGTGCGGAACATAAACTGGTGACCACACTGGGCGTTGAAGATTTAATTATTGTTGATACCGATGATGCCTTACTGGTTGCCAATAAAAATCATGTGCAGGATATCAAAGAGATTGTCAGTGCGTTAACCGAAGAGAATCGGGAAGAGGCGGTTATCCATAAACGGGTCTGTCGGCCATGGGGATGTTACCAGGGCATTGATCAGGCGGAACGTTTTCAGGTAAAAAGAATTACCGTCAACCCGGGTTCAGTACTGTCGCTGCAAATGCACCATCATCGCGCCGAGCACTGGATTGTGGTGAATGGCACAGCAAAAGTGACCAAAGGTGATGAGGAATTTATACTGTCAGAAAATGAATCGACCTATATTCCTTTAGGTGTTACCCATCGGCTGGAAAACATAGGCATTATACCGCTGGAACTCATTGAAGTTCAGACCGGCAGTTATCTGGGTGAAGACGACATTGTGCGTTTTGATGACATCTACGGCAGAGAAGACGCATCAAAAGGCAAGCAGAAATGAAAGCATTAGTCACCGGCGGTGCCGGATTTATCGGTTCGCACATTGTTGACCGGTTATTGGCCGATGGCCATCAGGTTGTGGTACTGGATGATTTTTCAACCGGTCATCGCAGTAATTTGCCAGCTGATAATGATTCTTTAAATATTGTTGAAGGTGATATCAGCAACTTTGATACCGTCAAACAGTGTATGCAAGGCATCGACTGGGTTTTTCACAAAGCCGCGGTTGCTTCCGTGCCAAAAACCGTGAATGACCCGATTGGCAGCACCGCGGTCAATTATCAGGGAACCTTGCATCTGCTGGAAGCAGCAAAACAAAACAAGGTAAAAAGAATGGTGTTCGCCTCCAGCGCAGCACTCTATGGCGACGAACCGACCCTGCCAAAAGTCGAAACCATGTGTCCGGTAACCTTGTCACCGTATGCGGTTGATAAACTGGCCTCGGAATTTGCCTGCGGCATGTATACAAAACTGTATGGCGTAGAAACGATTTGTTTGCGCTACTTTAATGTTTACGGCCCGAAGCAGGATCCGTCATCACCGTATTCCGGCGTGATATCTATTTTTACCGACAAGCTTAAAAATAAAGAAGTGCCAACGATATTCGGCGATGGCGAACAAACCAGAGATTTCGTTTTTGTCAGCGATGTTGTCGAAGCCAATATGAAAGCAATCACCACAGAAACAGGCGTCGGTGAGTATTATAATGTTGCCACCGGAAAACAAATCACACTGAACGATCTGTTAAAAGTGCTGAGTGATATCTACAACACTGAATTTAAAGTGAACTACGGTGAAGTAAGGCAGGGTGATATCAAAGAGTCCTACGCGAAAATAGACAAAGCAATAGATAAATTAAAATGGAAGCCGGAAGTAGAGTTAAGTAAAGGCTTAAAGATATTATGTAACAGCCTGTAGTAATAGTCACTACAGGCTTCGTAGGGTGGGCACTGCCCGCCATTCTATTCATAAATACGTTATTCTAATTACGAAATTCCTGCCCGGATTTGCGCTGAATTATATCATTAGTTTTTATTTTCTTTATAAATAACAAGCGATTATAGAAATGTTATCGATATTTTGTTATATAGTATAAAAAAGTGGGCTCAGATGAAACTTACTTCTCAACTGTTGGCGAATTCAAGTCAAAAGTTTCATCTGACTCCACTTGTTATAATAGCCGTACGAAGTGAGAGTTTTACGTACGGTTCTGTGAGAGGCTGAGGGGGTGGTTCCTTCAGCCTACTCGACTATATTGCCGGTCAGCTGGGCTTAGACGTAGTGTGTAAAAAGGAATGCTTGATTATAGTATCAATAATGGTACTATGTAGCAATGAGCGGCATAGCTAAAATCATAACGGAAATGAAAGCAAACCCTAAAGGGGTTCGTTTCAATGACCTTCAAAAGGTTTGTACACACTATTTCGGTAAACCACGCCAGAGCGGTAGCAGCCATTGTATATATAAAACTCCCTGGCCTGGAGATCCTCGTGTAAACATTCAAGACCATAAAGGTAAAGCTAAGCCCTACCAGGTAAGGCAGGTATTACTTGCCATTGAAAGAGTTGAGGTGCAACATGGTTATTGAAAGTGATAAATATACTTACCGCGTATTGTGGTCAGATGAAGATGAAGAGTTTGTAGGCTTGTGTGCTGAATTCCCAAGCCTTAGCTGGCTCGCGCCAACCTCTGAAAAAGCATTAAAAGGCATCCGTTCTGCTGTTAAAGATTGTATTTCAGACATGAATAAAAACAATGAAGAAATCCCTTCGCCTCTTACTGCGCGTAAATACAGTGGTAAATTCATGGTTCGTGTACCACCTGAGGTTCATCGTCATCTTGCTATAGAGGCTGCCGAGTCTGGTGTCAGTTTAAACCGTATCGCCAGTGCAAAACTTGCGCATTAAACACACAAGTAGCTAAAGCGAAACAACAAGTGGGGTCAGATGAAACTTTTGACTTGAATTCGTCGCACCAACAGATGAGAAGTAAGTTTCATCTGACCCCACTTGTTTGGGGAGCGACTGAAACATAGCCGCAATGTCACAGAGATTACTGACTCCAGTGCGGATAACACTGTGTGACATCTCCAGTCAGAATGAAAAGCATCTTCCTGAGCGTAGGTCTGCTTAAGGAACATAGTCGGCAACAGCGCAGGGTTGATATATACAAGCTAACAATACAGCAGGCACAGTAAAAAAAGACTAAAATAGCGATAATAAAGCAACTTGAATAAAGGCGAGAATTATGGCAACAACACCGGATTATCTGGAACAGTTGAAGAGAGATAGAGCAGACACCGGAAGAATACCGTGCTTTATTGTTGCGTATCGTACATTAATTTCGAGAAGGTGTGACGCTGCCCACTGCTGAAGACAGTTTTATCGAGGGCTGGGACGACGTAAAAAAAGGGAATACTCTGCCAGTTGATACATTGTGGGATGATGTCGATACAAAATAGGATGGTTTAAACGATGGATGTTGAATATAGCGAAGCATTTAAGCGACAGCTTAAACGATTATCGCGCCGTTATCGACAAATTAAAAATGATATAAAACCTGTTATCGATAAGTTGATTGATGGCGATACGCCTGGTAATCAGATTAAAGGGGCAAATTATACCTTGTATAAAGTTCGCGCTAAAAATAGCGATAGCAAACGAGACAAAAGTTGAGGTTATCGTGTGATTTATTATCTTAAGACAAAGACTAAATGTATTTTGGTAGCTTTATACTCGAAGTCAGACCAGGGTGAAATTACAACTGATGTGCTCAAAAAACTATTATCTGAAATTAAGAGTAATTAATAATAAAGCAGGCGCGATTAACAGGTAGAAATTTATTTAAGTGATTCCTGATATGAGAGTAGGTGAATGCAGTATAATTATTACTAATAACGTTTATCTGTGGCCAGTATAGATTAGAGTTTACGAATATTTTACGGTAATTAGATTTACGAGACACACATGAATCGAAAAGAAACCTTACAGTTGTTGCGACAGCATAAGGCGGAGTTGAGCAAGCGTTATGATGTTAGCAATTTATCATTATTTGGATCCATTGTTCCCCGATTCTTGATGGGTGTCATGTTTCTTTACACTTAGTTTTTGTCGAAAATATTTACATTGACTGTGCGAGAGCAGGGTTGTGTGCAGAAATTTGAACTGGAAACGTGGTATTTAAATTATTTTTCACTTA
>JAJRUQ010000057.1 GCA_024277705.1 Gammaproteobacteria bacterium | reverse complement strand
TACCACCTGCCGTGCATCGGGTTGTCATGAAAAGGCGGCGGCACAGCTGGCAAGTTTTCAGACACATGTGACTTATGATCGTGAAAAATATCCCATGCAATTTTATATGCTGTTGTTTTTTAAAGCATTGATGGCGGTTATTTTATATTTCTTCCTGACATTGATTTTCTTCGAATTATTGCGGCGGCTTTTTCCCAAGTTTTCATTCTTCAAGGAAAAGAAAGCTGAAAATTATGAACAGGTTATTTCACAAATAAAATCAAAGTCAGAAGATTCTGAAAAACGAGGAGGAAGCCATGAGTAAAAAATACAAGCCTATTGTGGAAAAGGATGGTATTCGTTATTTTCATCGCTTTTCAGCACACCAGAGGGTGCAGCATGTGGTGTTGTTTACCTCGGTTATTACGCTGGCGTTAACCGGCTTTCCTTTACGCCATGCTGAAGAAGCCTGGGCGAAGCCGTTGTATGATTTCATGGGTGGTACGGAGGTGGCACCGTATATCCACCGTATGGCAGGAACCGTTTTGCTTGCTTTGTTCGTCTACCATACAGTGTACTGGATGTACCGGTTTTACAAAGAACATCTTGTTCCACTGAAACAGAATGGCGAGCTGACAGCAGGAAGTTTTTTTCGTGAACTGCTGTCGCTTGAAATGGTACCTAATAAAAAAGACTGGGTCGATATTGTCCAGCTGTGGAAATATCTGTTTTATTTTACTAATCGACCACCAAGACATGATCGCATGTCATGGCGTGAAAAATTTGATTACTTTGCACCATACTGGGGTATCCCGGTTCTGGGGCCGGCTGGTGCGGCTTTGTGGTGGCGTGATGAAATTTCTCATATTGTCCCCGGCTTTGTGCTCAATGCGGCTTACATTATGCATACGGATGAAGCGCTGCTGGCCGTGCTGTTTCTGTTTTTTGTGCACTGGTACAACGTACATTATGCACCGGAAAAATTCCCTGCAGCCACGGTCTGGCTGACAGGTTATCTTAATGAACACGATATGATTCATGAACATTACAATGAATATGTCCGGGTGATGATCGAAAATGGTCTTGAGGATGAAATTAAACCCCAGAACTTCGGTGGGGAGGAATACGAATGGTGAAGTTTATCAAAGCGCTGGTATTCAAGGGTTATGTTATTTTGCTGATGATTTTTACCTTGTGGTACGGTTATTTCATGTTTCCACTGGTATTCGGTTTTGAAGGCAAGGAACAGGCAGAAGTTTCTTTCATGGAGATGGGTGAAGCGGCCACAGACAAAGAGCGTATGTTTGCCGATATTCTTTCAGAACAGGGTAAAAAATCCAGGATAGACCTGGATTACAGGGTGATTGAACAGCCGTATATCGAAGGACGCTTTCACCATATCGGTTTTGAGGTGGAGCAGGACAATGCCAGTAACTGTGTGATATGCCATGGTAATGTCCCGCATGACAAATCTAAGGAAGTGCGCAGCTTCCTGAATATGCATGCCTTTTATACTGCTTGCGAAACCTGTCATATCCGCCCTGAAAACAAGGATGCCACTATCGTATTTCAATGGTCTGACAAGAATACCGGGAAACGTACAGGCAATCCTGTTGCACTGGTTGAGATAGAAAAATCATATGAACATGCTGATGCGGCGACTTATCCAACCTATGGTAACTATGGTGCAAAAATTGCGCCCGGTACAGTCGATAGTGAGGGTTTCAAATTTCTGCATAATGAGGACGATAAAGCCTTTGTTGAGCGTTATCTTAAGGAGGAGAAGTTTTTAAGTCAGAAACAGAAATCCCAGATGAAAAAAATAATACATACAGGCATTAATAAAAAGCCGATTGAATGTAACCAGTGTCACCAGGAAGAGAATCCTTATGTTCCGTTTGCCAAACTGGGTTATCCTCCTCGCAGGGTTGATGAGTTAACCAATACCTCGGTTGTTGGTATGATTGACAAGTACAAGGAGTTTTATATCCCTAATTTTTTAACACCTGGAGATGAGTAGGCAATATTGATTTATACAGAAATGATTTAAGTGATTTAAACAACAGTGGACGAACTTCATGCGAAGATATGTAACTGGATTATTGTTATTATTGTTAGTCGGGCCTGCTATGGCGGGTTATAAGAACGCCGATAACTGGAATCTTGTATCTTCAAAAGATGACTACTGGATAAAAACGGTCAATGAAAATAAACATGAACTGCTGGTTGCCTATCATGATAATCAAGCTCAGTTTCTGCTGATTTTAAAAACAGACAGTCCGCCACCGGACAAAAGCCTTTCTGTCAGTATTGCGATAGACCGTGGCCAGAAACAGGCGGGTCGGCTTCATTTTCTTGAAAAACGTCCTGAACGTAGCATTGTTCGAATAGAAATCGATGATGCTGAAAAAAATACTTATATTTCGCAAATGATTGCCGGTCTGACCCTGTCGATTTATTTTGACTTTTCATCTGAAGAAAATAAAAACATATCCAGGAAAATTTCATTTTCATTAAAAGGCTTTACCGTTGCCCTGAATGATCTGTTAATCGCCAATGATATCGGCAGTCTGAATCCTGGCTGGTTACTACGCCATAACAAAGATCGTGAACTTTATTGTTTGCTAACCACCAATATAAGCATTCAGGCCATGCAGTATCGTCTGCAGGGGGAAAGTTACAATAATGTTCTGCATTTGATCCCGGAAACAGGTTATTCCATCATTGACCATAACCTTGGCGAAATTATTGAGCAGGTTTATAAAATTCCAAAGAAAAATATTTCCTATGTTCCACGCGCTGAAAAATATTTGATGTTTTCAAACTGTATGGCAAAACCATTTGAATGACAAATGACTAAAGGACAGCACAACAAATAACGAAGGAGACTTATGAAGCAATCAGCTAACAGTAAAATAAAAAAAATATTGTATGTCCGTTTGCCTTGCTGGAAGATTTATCCCGGTGGTGTTATTTATGTTGCTGATTATATTCATAAGCAGCGGCCTGATATAGAACAGCAATTGCTGGACCTGGCGCTGGTTCCAGCTAACCGGAGAAAGCAGGTTCTGGCAGCACGAATACAGGCGTTAAAACCGGATGTTGTAGCTTTTTCATGGCGAAATATGCAGTCGTTTGGTCCGCACCCGGAAGATGATGCGCTGGATGTGGTAATGCAATTCGATTATTCATCAAGTCTCTGGCGGCGTTTTAAAGCGGCAATTGATGCGATCTCGATTATCTATGAATATACCGCCAGTCGCTTCCGCAACTTTGCTTATATGAAGCTGGTGCGGCAATTACTGCCAGAAGCAAAAATTGTTGTCGGTGGTACCGCGGTTTCTATCTTTGGTAAATATGTGGTACAGCACTGTCCGGTCAATACCGTTGTTGCTGTTGGTGAAGGTGAGCCAACGATGCTGTCAATTGTCAATGATGAGAGCGTTACAGCGGGTGAATGTTATTATAAAAATAACAGTGGCAAAATTTCTTATTTAAACAGAACAGAAAACTTTGATCTTAAAGCCTTGACGGCGGTTAACTTTGACTATGTAGAGTCAATTTTCCCTGATATCCATCAATATACTGATGATTATATCGGTGTGCATACAAAACGCGGTTGCCCCTACCAGTGTCATTTCTGTTTGTATAATCAGATAGAAGGGCATGAACAGCGTTATCGTGATCCAGTAGAAATTGTTAATGAAATTGAAGCGCTAAACAAACGTTATGGCGTTAAAAAAATCTGGTTTACCGATGCCCAGTTTTGTTCAACACGACGCAGCACTCATCATGTTGAGGAAATTCTGGATGAGATTATGCAGCGGCATTTAAAAATTGAGTGGACCGGTTATCTGCGACTGAATTATATGACGGAAGCACTGGCTAAAAAAATGCTGGATAGCGGACTTGCCAGTCTTGACCTGTCTTTCACCGGCACCCAGGAAGTGATTAACAGTTTAACCCTGGGTTATAAACTGGAGCAGCAAATGCAGGCGTTTCAGATGTTTAAAGATGCCGGTTATACCGATCAGAAAGTTAAATTGTATATCCCGCTGAATGCACCGGGCGAAACCCGTCTGACGTTGCAAAAAACCATCAATCGAATCAAGGAACTTTATCAGATGTTCGGCCGGGACAATGTTCTGCCGTTTATCTTTTTTATCGGTATACAGCCCGGTACGCCGGTAGAAAAGCTGTTGATTAAACAGGGCTACCTGGATAAAAACTACAATCCTTTAACCTTTAACCCTTTTGTAATTAAACGGCTGTTGTACAATCCTGAACCTCTGGGAGGTATTATCGCGCGCAGCTATTTACAGGCCGCTGCCAGCATGGATAAAGACAGTGAATATATCGGGCGTGCCACCATGGATTTAATCGAAGCTGAACTGAGTGAGTCGCCGCTTATTTTATCTACGGAACCTTTAGCGTCACATTCTTCATAGCACTGTCATTGCCGGCCGAATGATGTGCCTGTTCTGAACCGTCGGCGCAGCTGTCAGAAATTTTTTATTTTTCTGCTTCGACACCGACTTTTGCATCTTCAATAAGAACTTCGTAGATATAACCGTAACCATAGTCCTTGTTTAACACCAGCTTACCTTCCGCCACAATGATGTCATTGATTTGTGCGTCGGCGTCGGTAGTAATGGTTATATCCTGATTGCTGCTGCTGTCCCGGATATGAATCCAGTTTTTCCCCAGTACCTGTGCGGTATATTTGCTCACCTGACCGCGTATTTTTATTTTTGTGCCGGCCAGATTCTCTTTGTTTTCCAGTATTTCAGCGATATTTTTACCGTTGTCAGCCTTGCTGAATGGTTTAAGTGCGGCCGCCTGTTTTTTATCAATATTTTTATGCGGGTCGATATTGCTGTTGCTGTTTTTTTCACCATTGATGATGTAGGAGTCAACAAAGTAGATGGTTTTGAACCTGCGATCCAGTGACTTGCTGTAAAAATCAGTCATGGCAACTTTTCCGATAAAGCTGACTTTGTCATCTTTATTGATAGCGCTTGCCGGACCTGCTGCCCAGACCGGTCCTTTGTCTGTTTCGATCTGCACATAGGTATAACCACCGGAATTGAATGTCTCCAGTAATTCACCCGTGAAAACACCTGAATGGTGGCTGCTTGATTCTGCTGTTTCTGCAGCCAGGGATGTGCCTGTATAAGCGGTGGCAAGCAGAGAGGTAAAGAGTGTCAGGCTGATAAGTTGTTTGATACGCACGGTGTTACCTTTTTTATTTTAGTAGGATTTAAGATTAGTTGAATGATACATGGTTCAGTTGTATTTTTGTCTATTTCAGAACAGTCGTCGCTGTTATTTTCTATGTTTTATTCTTTTACCTATTGTGGCAGGTTAGGCAGATCTGACTGCCGGCTTTTGTTATTTTCAGAAACGGCTGGCTTTTAACGCCAGCACCGACATAGTTATTATGTACATCGTGACAGGAACTGCATTGCACTCTGCCATTGGGCAGTAGCAGCTCTGCGACGGTACCGCTGCGTTTTTTTCCGCCTTGTGTGCCGATGGTTATATTTTTTACCGCCGGGTCGAATAAACTGGGATCATTTTCAGCCATGGCCGAATTAAAAGTAATGGATAGCGGGTGGCTGTCTGATTGCCTGTTCATACTGTTTGCATTGCCATCGTTACCCATAAAGGCGGAAGTGGTGCGGCCACCGAATTTATCGATGGCGGTGACACCATCATGGCATGACAGGCATAATTTGGATGCACCGGTGGGTTGTGAACTCAGACTTTCGTCCCGGGTAAAATACATCTCGAAGGTGGATGAAAGCGTCTGGTGATTCCATAAAGGGGTTACTGTAATCGAAATATCTGAATCATGCGGCGTATGGCAGATGATGCAGTTTTCACCTATACCGAATCCTTTGCTGGTCAGGTCATGAGCGGTACCCTTGATGCTGCCAGCAAGTACCAGACTGCTGTTTAAAAACAATATTACTGATAAAAATAACACGCCCGCGCTGACACTGGCCGGGAAAGGGCTAAACTTGTAGTTACGGTTTGCCGGGTTCAGGTTCATCTTGTCTTCTAACGGCTTAATATTGTTTAAAAATAACATAATTCTGCTTTATTTTAAGTGACAGTATTCACAAATTTTCTGTTCTCTTAAGCGTTTTTTACTGTCGGCACCTCTTGCTTTTTCAGGATTTTTTATTACTCCTTTTTCATGTACATTATGACAGGTTCCACAAAAAACCTTTCCGCTTTCTGGTTCCAGAGGGAAAACAACCTGGTTTTTTTCGGTCATTTCATCCAGTCTGTTTTTGATATTTTCCGGTGGTTTTGTCAGATGATCGGGGCCTGACTTGTTTTTGAAAAAGGTGAACTGTCCTCCGGGGTGTGGGGTCCACGGATGGCAGCCCCAGCACATGCTTGATAGTGATTTTGTAGCATTAAATTCAAGCTGGGCAATGTCCGTTACCTGGTTCAGGCGTTCAATAGTATCGGCATGGCAGATACGGCATTTTTCAGTGAGCAGCTTTCCCTGCTGATCGATCTGGTCATGCGGGTTAAGCCGTTGAAACTGGTTTTTGTCGTGACATAGAAAGCATAACTGGCTGCGACTGTCAAAAGGACCGTTACGGAAAAACTTCGGATTGACCAGTTTTTGCTGTCGGGTGCTTGCCAGGCATTGCATGCTGAGATCGTGGCAGGTTGTGCAGTTTATAGTGTTTTTACTTTTTGCCAGTTGTGTGCGCATAACCGGATCCATATTGGCCAGCATTTTTTTATCCGGGCGAACGCTGGCCGGATGGATGTAGCGGTGGTCAAAAGCGGGAGAGTGACAGTTATAACAGGTTTGCTCTATCTTTTTATGGCGTATATTTTTTATGCCAGCGTTAATTCTGTTGCTTTTATGACAGGCAATACAGCCATTTTTGTTCCAGTGTGGGTTTGGTATCTTATCTATTTTCAGCTTGCCTGATTGTACCAAGGCAGGAAAGGACTCAACCTGCTGGAAGCTAATGGGTGGTTTTGCCGGCACCATTTTTTCTGACTTTGTCGCTGCTGATCCCTGCTTACCAGTTGCCGCTATGCTTTGCGGGATCAGACAGGTGAGTAGCCATATCATCGATAATAATCGAAACAGACGGTGCTTGTTATTTACGGGATTCAACTTCATATATTATGCCTGCTAGATATTGTCAGCCCTAGTAGGTTTTTGGATTATGGTCTTTGTTATGACATCTTAGATAACACTTGCCGGAAAAGGTGCCGGTGGATTCAAAATACAGACGTCCTGATTGATTGGGTGAAACCACGTTGATATCAAAGTTAATCATTTTACTGTTATTGAGACTGTTACCCTGGCTGGCACTGATGCCATGCGGATCGTGACAGACATTACACGGGGTTTTGAGGTTATACATAGGTCGTCGTCCGCCCTGTATGTGTATGCTGTGTTTACTGAAGCTCTCATTCCCCAGGATACTGTTACGGTCATGGCATTTGTAACAAAGAGCATAGGCGGACGGGCTTTCTGTTGTTGGATCCTGGGTCAGGTTCTGGCGTTCCAGTATGGGTTCGTAAATCGAGCCATGCGGGCCGTTAGGGCCACTGCCACCGGCTCCGGGGCCGCTGTCATTGTTGTGACAGTCCAGGCAGCTGATGGTGCTGCTGGTGGATAGCGGTGGAATCAGGCTGGGTACATTGGGGTTTTTGCCAACGCCGGCAACCGGGTGGTAGGACGGGTTAGCGGTATCAAACTCAAGCCGTACGTTGGTTTGCTCTATCTGTCTGGCAGTGCGTGCCGATGGTTTGTTGCTGCTGTCACCGTGACAGCGGTAACAGAGCTCTTCGCTGCGGTTGATACTGCTGACTTCACTGCCGCCCTGATTAATGCCGCGTACGCCATTGAGTGGATTGCTGCTGTTGGCTGCATGTGGATTATGGCAGTCCACACATTCAACGTGGCGGCTGCTAATGGCAACAGACTCTGCCGGATCATGTACATTGCTGGTGTCGGTTATTGGATGATTGGCAAATTTACTGAATTCTGACTCAATATTAAAATTCGCGACATTGCCGTTATGACAGGGAATGCAGTTATTTTCTTCAATCGCATAGTTAAGAATACGTTGACTGCTGCCGGCGTTGTGCGGCTTATGGCAGTTTTCACAGGCATTACCGGAAACGGTTGTCACGTCTGAATTCGGCCAGGGGTCCGGACTGCTGCCATTCCAGGTGGCATTTGATGTTTTATGCGAGGTTTCATTCCAGAAATTTTTCACATGGCAGGTTTGACACAGGGCAGAGGCAGTATTTTTTATTACCAGAAATTTACCGTTGGTGTCGTTATGCGGGTCATGGCAGCTGGTACATTGCATCTGACTGTTTTTATCGACTTTTACCGGACCGGTCAGAGTGTCGGGATTGACCAGTTCGCCCCGTTGAGAAGCCAGTCCCGGGGTATAGTCAAAAGAGATCGGATGGTCATCGGTTAAATCAGTACCGATTAAGGTCGGTCCCGAGGGCATGGTGGTTACGCCGTTGTCCATCGTAATATCACTGGAGCGACTGAGTACGCTGCCCAGCGCAATGGTACCATCATGACAGCTCAGGCACAGCATGGACGCTCCGGTTGGCTGCCCGGGAGAAGAAAAAATAGTGGTGCTGTTGTAAGGCGTATAAACACTGCCGGAAGAGGCACGGTTCCATAACGGTGTCATTGGTGACGAGTTGTGCGGGGTGTGGCAGAAAATACATATTTCCTGTTCACCACTGGCTTTGATGTTGCCGGTGCCGCTAGCGGATAAATTGTGTTTGGTACTGGCTATATCAGCCAATACACTGGCGTTGAGCAGTGTTAACAGCAGAAACAGTGGAAAATGACGCATGGGGTAAGCTCGGGAAAAAAATTGTAGTAAATGTCTTATCATGATTATAGACCACTACCGGCGTCATCTAGATATTGAAACACCTGCACCCTGTGATTATACTAATCGGCAACATAAATTTTTTGTGAAGAACTGATGTAGATGCCGGTTGGCAGCCAGAACTGACCGGGTAACTGACCGCGCTCACCGATGGTCATAAGGTATTGTCCACTGGCATCGAACAGTTGAATGTTATTGAGCAGGGAGTCAACCACATAAATGTTACCATCAGCATCGGTGGCGACGCCTTTGGGACGCGCCTGGTATCCGCTGGACTGTCCGGCCTGGCCAAAGCTGCTGATATAGTCGCCTTCCAGGTCAAATAACTGAATGCGGAAGTTAAGTGCATCGGTGACAAACAGAGTGCCGTTCTGTTGCCAGATCAGGGTTGGATAGTTGAATTCACCGGCCTGTATACCGTGTTTACCGAAACGGTTTTTTAACTGGCCGGATGAATTAAAAACCAGTATCTGATGCTGGCGGGTATCAACCAGATACATGTCACCGCTATCCGGCTCAATGGTGATACCGGTGGGCTGCTGTAACTCGGTATCCAGTTCAACCGGCTGCGCAAGCTGCTTGCCTTTGCTGATGACAAACAGTTTGGCCAGTTTTGAGTCAGTAATAAAGACATTCCCTTTGCTATCACTGGCCAGTGCCACCGGTGAGGGTAGATCAAGACCGTTAATACCCTTGATCAGCCGATAGGAGTTATCTTTCCGGTCAAAGCGGTGTATGCCCCGTACCCCCGGATCGGCTACAAAAATGTGGCGGTTTTCGGTGGTCACAATGGCCATCGGGCGTATTATGCGATATTCATCTGCACCAAAAACAAAATCACCTATCCATTGCCAGAAGCCTTTCTCGATGCCGAATTCCTCCGGTGTGGAAAAGCTTTGTTCAAAGGCAATTTTGGCAGTGGCCGGTGGGGCCGGCCATACCGGTTTACTGATATTGCTGTGTTTTTTACTGTTACCGGCACAGGCCAGCACCAGGGTAGTGATAAGCACAGACATAATAATAAAAACAGAGCGTTGTACTATTTTGCCGCTCATTAGAAAGACCTCAGCAGGTTTGCCCGGATAGACCAGCGATCGCGGTTAGTGAAGCCCTGTTTTTCCTGGGTGTAAAAAGCGTCAGCGGAAAAACTAAGCTGGCGGAAGGCCCACCTGAATTGCAGGCGCTGGATTTGCAGTTCGCGTTTTAATGAGCCGCCGACATCTGATTCAATACTGTATTCATAATTCATTTGTGTTCTCAGCCAGGGGCGTGCCTGTATTCGTAGCAGGTAGGCAGTAAGGTCTACATCTTCAATCGAATTTTCGTTATCGATCAGCTGACGTCGTGTGGATAGTCGAAGTTTTGTCAGGCGAGGAAGTGGCAGGTCGATAAAGGCGTCCAGGTAGCGCAACAGAAAAGGGTTGATGTCTTCATTATGATCGGTTACATAGGCCTGACCACCCAGGCTGATGCCACTGAGCAGGGGCTGTGAGGCGGTACCGCCATAGGTGTAACTGTTGACGGAATTAAGCGGTATGGTCGGGTCGCCCTTGCGCAACTTTTGTTGTGAATTATTATAACGGATATAGAGTTCGTAATGATTTGAGAGGTTCCACTGAAGCTGTGCGTTATTACCTACCAGGTCATAGGCATAGGTGCCGCCGGTCTGGTAATCGTAATTCACCAGTACCACTTCGCCGTCTTTAATGTTGCCGGCCGCCAGCCGCTGTATCTGGGTGGTGGAGCCAACACGCAATAGCCGGTAGTCCAGGTCTTCTACATAAAACTGGGTACTGCCGGTATTGTAGACAACAACCGTGCTGTCGACAATAAACTGCCGGTTCAGGTTGACCTGGGTGGTTCCTGTCAACGTTTGTTCTTCACCGAAAATCTTAAAAATGCCGCTTTCTGCTTCTTGGTCACGGGAATCGATGTTTCCACTGTAACCGGCGGTGAAAAACCCGATGGGAACGGGCATGGTGTAGTTAATCTGGTAACTAGCGCCCTTGCTTTGATAATCAATACCGGTGTTTTTACTGTCTTCAATGTGGATGTCAGCACTACCGTAGGTACGTTTGTTGTCGTTAAAGCCAAACCCGCTGGTAAACAGTTTCTGGTTTATTTTTTGCAAATCCTCTTCCGAGTTGGTGTAGAGAAAGCGATAAAAGGAATTAATGGTGTCGCTGTGCTGCCAGTTGAGTATCGGGTAGGCGCGAAGCTCTTTACGTTTGGGTAACTCTTCCTGTGTGTTGTAGGCGATGTTGGTGATCAACTGTGCCTGGCCATCCTTACCAAACAGATTTTTTGAATCAAAAAAGGTGCCGGTATTACTGGTGGTTCGTTCCTGAATCGGCAGACCCGGGCTGCCGCTACGTGAATCACGGACATTGGTCTGATAGGTTAACTGGACATGGTTGCCCTTGCCATAGGCGCGGTACAGTCGCAGATTAGTGTGATCAACAATATCATCTGTGAGCTGTTCAAAACCTTCACCAAAGGCAGACTGGCGGTAGGCATTAAATGTGACCTGAACCGGTGAAATGGATTCCAGTAGTGCCAGATCCACACCATAGCGGATATTTTCCAGCAGGAAGCGGCCACCGACACCGACGGTTGCTGAAGGGTTTGATTTTGTGTAATACACGGAAGCCGGATAGGGTTTGTTTTTAAGAAAATCCAGGCGTGCGTTATAACCCAGTAGTTGTTCTTTATTACTGTTTTCTGCGTTGAGTGTTTCAACCCGGCTTTGATCAAGTAGTAAACTTCCTCCCAGATCCATGCTCAGCAGGTTAGGGTGGTAGATATAACTCTTGGTATCAATATTAAACTCTTCCTGAAAAGTCGGCCGGATATCCTGTTGTGTTTTGATATCTGAAGAATAAAAGGTTTGTTCATCATACAGATAGCGAAGTGCCAGTTCACTGTTTGAGTCGGTTAACCTGAAAGTGTCAATTTCAGTACTGATGACAACTGTGGAAGCCAGACACAGTAGAGCCATAACGCCGTATTGCGTGGCCGTTAAACATAATATTTTGGCGCTTTGTTTCACGTTTTGTGTCTTCTGTTCTCATAGTGATGGTCATTCGGCTGCAGGATCTTCCTCATAATCCATACCTTTCATACGGCCTAAACCAAATACATTGACTTTGCTTTTACCAAACTGATTGGCAACCAGAATAATGTATTCCAGTTCAAAACCGGGTTTGGCGTATTGCCTGAAATAGTCAACATTGTCGTAATCAATGGCGATACCGGTGGGCAGGTTGATATTGGCGCGGTCACCACCGGGCTCACCATAAAACATTAATAAATTGCCATCTTTGTTGATAATCTGCACATTCTCAAATGCGGCATCGACCACATGCATGTTGCCTTTGTGATCTACAGCGATACCTTTGGGACGGGCAAACTGTCCCAGCCCGGTACCGACCTTACCAAAGGTTTTTAAAAATTTTCCTTCCTGGGTGAATTTCTGTACCCGGAAATTGCCGGTTTCACTGACAAAAATATTGTTCTCCGGACCCAGTGCAATATTGGTCGGATAAAACAACTCACCGTCTTTGGCACCAACGCTGCCGATGGTGTACAGCTGCTTGCCGGTATTTTTATCTAAAACAACCAGGCGGTGATTTTTTATGTCAGTAACAAATATTTTGTCATCGGCGATAAGACTATCGGAGGGCTTGAAAGACTCACCGTCGCCGATAACTCTTAAAAATTTATCGTTCTTGTCATAAACCAGTACCAGGCTGCGGCCGGTATCAGTGATATATTTAGTGCCATCTTTGTCAATGGTTATATTGATGGGCTTTTTCATCGCACCGGAAAATGATCCGTAGATGATGTCAAACTTCTTGTTCTTAAGGTCAAATACAGCATAACCCGGACCCCTGATATCAACCACATATAAGCGGCCATCGTGAATAGCAACACCATAAGGTTTGTTGATTAATGCAGAATTTTCGGATTCAGTACCAAGGACAAATTCGCTGAGACTACTGTCCGGTTCCAGGTCATTAGGACCGGAGAAACTGGTTAGATACTGAATTCTTGGTGGGCTGGGTAATGGTGGATAAAACGCGCTTTGTTCTGTTTTGTCACCGGTACCAGCGCAACCGCTAAGTATTGATGACAGTACGAATATGGATAGAAAAAATTTAAAAGTGTGAATTGGTGAAAGCATAACAACCCCTCTGATACTGATCAGATAAAAATACTCAGCATCCTGAGCCCGTTTGACGGGCCTTCCTGTTAAGGAAGGCCCGCAGGGGTATTATTACTTGTTATGGCAGGTCAGGCAAATTTTACTGCCGGCTTTACTAACTTTAAGTAATGGCTGGTCATTGGTACCAGGGCCTACAAAGTTGTTGTGAACATCGTGGCATGAACTACATTGTACTTTGTCAGCGGGTAACAGCAGTGCAGAAACCGTACCAGTTCTGGTTTTATCACCACCTTCACCAATAATAACAGTGGTCGCTGTTGGGTCATGTAAGCCGGGGTCGGTTACAGACAGAGCCGCATCATAAAGAATGGAGATTGGATGATCATCGGTCAGGTCGGCATTACGGCCAATGGCTTTCTTGCCGGTAATAAAGTTGTTACCGGTATTGCCGCCAAAGCTGTCAATCGCGGTTACCCCGTCATGACATGATAAACACAGTTTTGATGAGCCGGTAGGTTGAGCATCCTGAGTGGCATCAAAAGTAGGTGAAGTGTACATGGCAAAGTTTACTGTGGTAATCGCGTGATTCCATAAAGGCGCTTCGGTTACCGTGGTATCAGCATTATGCGGTGTATGACATACAACGCAGATTTCGCCGCCACTGTAACCATTGCCAGAAAGGTCATGTGCGGTACCGACGATGGTACCGGCATTTGCAGCGCCTGTTGTTAGCAGGGAAAGGGTTAACAGGGAACCACTGGTTAAGATATGGGTCAATTTGTTGAGTTGCTTTTTCATTTTGATATACCTCTTTTTAGAGTACCGCTTGTTTTTAGGATTTAAATAAACTTTTTTGGTGTCTTCATTAGAATACAGTATTGTAGTGCAGGTCTTGATATGGATCAAAAAAAGTTTGAAGGTCAGGGTATTGCGGTGCTGGTATTGATATGGGTCAAGTAAAAAGACTGAAATGGCTTTGTGCTTAATAAATGAGCCGTTTTCAGGCTGTCCATATGCATTGTTTACTTTGTTTTCGTGCAGACATTGGCGGAAGTGACGCAGTTTTTTCGAGCTGGTTTTAATGAAGGCCTGTTTTCTGTTTTCGGTACTTTAAATATCTGTATTTTATAATAAAGACTGTTTTTGAAAATCGTCTATGGCAAAAGGTTTGCCTACGGCATAACCCTGTGCGTAATCAACGCCCATTTGTTTCAGGCGTTTGACAATGTGTTCGGAGCAGGCAAATTCAGCGATGGTTTTGATTTTCATTGACTGACCGATCTGGTTAATCGCGGCAACCATGGCATGATCAATCGGATAACTCAGCATGTCCTGCACAAAGTGGCCATCAATTTTTAAATAATCGACTTCCAGGTTTTTCAGATACATAAAAGACGACAGGCCGCTGCCAAAATCATCCAGTGAAAATTTGCAGCCGTAACTCCGCATTTTTTTAATAAATAAAGTGGCGTGGTGCAGATTGTTAATGGCCGCTGTTTCGGTGATTTCAAAACAGATATTTCTGGGTACGATCTTGTGTTCGGCGAGCTTGCTGACAACATAGTCCGTCAGGCCGTTTTCGCTGAACGAGTTACCGGATAAATTGATGCTGACTACTACGTCAGGCGTACTGGTAGTAAAAAGCGTTACCTGTTTAAATGCGTTATCAATGACCCAGCGGTCAATCTCGGGCATTAAACCAAAACGTTCTGCCGCCACGATGAGCGGGCCGGCACTGATGATTTCATTGTTGTTATCAAACATACGCAACAACAGCTCAAAATGGTGGATGGGGTTATTCGGGCGGGATAAATCAGCAATAGGCTGCGCGTAAAGCAGCAGGCGTCCCTGTTGCATGGCCTGTTTCAGTTCCGTGGCATGCGAGATATCCTGGCTGTGAGCTGATTTTTCGCTTTTTTCCTCATCATAGAAATAAACGCCGTGACGGCCGCGTTCTTTGGCGGTGTAACAGGCGACATCGGCATCGGCAAATAACTGCGTGCTGTTTTGAGAGTTTTCATTAATGGCAACCACGCCAATACTGCAACTGACTGAAAAGGATTGCTGCTGCCATTCGAATTCATAGTTTTCAAACATCTGCATGATGGATTCGGTAATCCGGTAAGCTTTATTCAGGCTGCAGTTCGGCAGTAGAATACCAAACTCATCTCCGCCCAGGCGTGCCAGTGTGGTTTTACCCTGTAA
Source organism: Gammaproteobacteria bacterium (assembly GCA_024277705.1). Taxonomy (GTDB): domain Bacteria; phylum Pseudomonadota; class Gammaproteobacteria; order SZUA-229; family SZUA-229. Next base: position 16,715 of record JAJRUQ010000057.1, on the reverse strand, counting down.
CAGCTCCGACTGTCGCAGGCGCGAGGCGAATTCGACCAGCATTTTATCGCCGGCAATGTGACCGGCGGTTTCATTAATGATTTTAAATTGATCGATATCCAGGTAACAGAACACGGCATTTTTACCACCTGAGTGTACCTGTTCCAGCAACTGTTTCAGGCGTGTTTCAAACTCGTAGCGGTTAAGCAGGTCGGTAAGATAGTCATGGCTGGCCTGATATTTATTTTTACGGTAACTGCTGGACAGCTTTTTCATCAGCTTGTTGAAATTGGAAGCCAGCAGGCCGACTTCATCTTTACGTTTGAGTAATTTGTCAGACAGGTCAGACAGGTCAGGCAGGTCAGGCAGGCTGTTGCTGGTTCTGTCCATGATCTGGGCAAGGCGTTCTATGGGTGCCAGTGCTCTGCGTAAAATAATGAAGGTGATCAACGATAGTACCAGTAGTGATACCAGAAGCAGGCTGATCAGGCGGCCAACAATGTTTTCTGAATAAAAAGGTTTGTTGTCAAGAAAATAAGCCAGGTGGGCATTGGCCATGTGTTTGCTGCCCAGGTAGGCAGCGTGAACCACTTCGCGTACCGGACGGTTGTTGAATTCCAGGTCTCTGATTAAGGAATGTTTGATTTCGCCCAGAGCTACGCTTTGGGTTGCCACCTGTTCTACATTAGTGTGTGCAATAATCTGGCCATCGGTTTTATCCAGATAGGCATAGGCAAAATCATCAATCGGTGTGGCGGCTTTTAACCAGCGTTCAAGCAATTCGTAATCTTTGACCGCCAGCGCGTCAAGACTGCCTTCGGCCAGACCTTCGGCCAGCGTGTTGGCTTGTTGCAGACGCGATTCTGCAATCGTGTTTCTGGTTTCATCGAGTAATAAATACGCCATTACCGAGGTACCGGCTAAAAAAAGCAGTATCAGGCTGAGTAATAATCGATAAAATAGGCCGGTATTCATATAATAACTACAACTTCCCTGTTGTTAATAAACCCTCCGTGATGGTTTCCATGGCCTTGTTATAGTTAACGAAAGCCTTTATTTTCATTTTTTGCATATTTTGCAGAACAACTTTGCCTTCCGGGTTGTCCGGCATGTTTAATACAATGTGGCGAAATTTTGTTATTTCATCTTGCGCCAGAGTGCTGCGGGCGCCGATGACGTTTTCCGGGTAGTCATTACTTACCGCGATAACTTTGAGTTCGCCGGTTTCGATTTTTTTACTCATTAACTTGTAATTGACACCACACATGGTGCCGGCATCATAGTCACCCAGTAATACGCCATGAATGGTATTGGACAGGTTTTTGGTAAAGGATTCGTGATTGTCGATACCGCTTTGCAGGCCGGACTCATACAGGTAGGCGCGTGGCGCCAGATACCCGCCGGCGCCCATGGGGCTGACATAAGCGATGTTTTTGTCTTGGAGGTCATCGACAGTGTCAATACTGCTGTCGCGTTTTACAAAAATTTCGCTGTGGCTGGTGGTCTGGCCAGTGATGTTTTGCATTTGAGCAACCGCAATGGCTTTGCCTTCCTGTTTCAGCCGGTAAAACACCAGTGAGTTGACATAAAAAAAGTCAACCCCGCCTTCGCTGATGGTTTTTTTCATTTTGCCGAAACCGCGGGGAATAACAATTTCAACCGGTTGCCCCAGTTGCTGGCTCATATAATCGGCAAACGGCTGCCAGTTAGTGAATATGCGTGAAGGCTGGGCGATGGAGAGTACGCCAAAGCGAATGGTTTTCTGTTCATCGGCCATGCTGTGCTGTGGAGCGAAAAGCAGCAACAGAAAAAACACCGTAAGAAAGAAGCGTAAGCGGCTTAATGTCCGCTGTATCATAGTCTTTTTGTGCATAAGATACCTGTCGAAAGGTTTCAATATGGGTTCCCTCTAGTTTAGAGGATTTATTTCATAAGTAAATGGGCGATTATTTCTGCTGTACGCTAACCATGCATGATTTCTCCTGGTGGCTAAATGCCGGCAGAACGGATCATTATGAAGGCCGGGACGGTTACATTCTGTATTCATATCGGGCTTTTTGAGTTTGTTTCTGGCAATAAATCTGAGTATGGGAGAAATATAAAATATTTTCGAAACAAGGACGTGTTTACTTTTTCGGGTCACCCTTAGCGGGTAAAAAGTCATCGTCAAGTTTGCCGGTAAATTATTCATATTTAAGTAAATTATTAATTTCTAATAGGTTTATTTCTTAGCGGGATTAAGGAAACTCCCTATATCCAGTTGCACGCGGTGTCTTTAGTCTTGCACTATCAAAAAAACCTTAAGTCGGCTGATTGAACACCGGCAATAAAATGTAATAAAAGCGGAGGAAAAATGAAACACAAGACACAACCTTTTAACGGTGGCAAAACATTGCTGTCAGTAGCCTTACTGGCGGCCACGGTTAGCCTGCCGGCTCATGCTCATAAAAGTCAGGTAACACTGATTGAAATGGGTGATCTGCATGGTACCCTGGTGCCGCATGCAGCCATAATGAAAAATCCGGATGGCAGTGAATATGCGTCAGCCAGTGCCGGTGGCCTGGCACGACTGAAGACTGTTGTTGACGGTATCCGTAGTGATAACCCTGAAGCCGTTCTACTGTCCACCGGTGATTTGACTCATGGCAGTGCAGAAGCCATGTTTACTCTGGGTGATGCCATGATGGTACCGATGAATGCTTTTGGCATTGATGTGTACACTCCTGGTAACTGGGACTTTGGTTATGGTGGTGCGGTATTCCGCAACCGTTTTACCAGCTTTGGACCAAAACCAACCATTCCCGGCAATCTGCGTACCATGACCTCTTATGTGAGCTGTGATGATGTGCCGGAAATTGCCGGTCTGACCGATGCTGCCAGTGGTTATAGCTGTACTGAAATTACGAATACTGCGCCTTATCCAACGCCTGCTGGCATGGGTGTAATCAAGGCTAATTTTGATACCGTGGCACTTAATCTGTATAACGCAGCCCCTCTGCCTGAAAGTCTGCAGGGCAAGCCGGTTTTACCTGCTTATAAAATGCTGGAACGAGATGGTGTGCAGATTGCGGTTATCGGTATAACTGCGTCTATCGTGCCGCAACAGGCCGATGCTTTTAATATCGGTTTTCGTTTCAGCCAGGGCGTTGAGGAACTTCCAGGCATTATTGCGGAAGTGAAAGGTCTGGGCGCTGAACTGATTGTGGTTCAGTCTGAATTAGGTCTGCCACAGAACATCAAAATTGCACAGCATTTTGAAGATATCGATGTGATGTACTCTGCGCATACCCACGAAGTAACACTGGGTGCCTTAGTGGTCCATGATAACAAGGTGATCAGAACCACACCGGGTGCCAAATTAAGTCACGATGCACGTAAACTGTTGCGTAAAGGCGGTGCTATTGTGGTAGAAACCAACCGTGATATGTATGTTGGTCGTCTTGATCTGGACATCAGTGGCGGTAAAGTATCCGGTTTTGACTGGGAAGCAATCCCTGTGGATGAGTCTGTTGCCGAGGATGCTGCAATGCTGGAACTGGTTGCTGCTATGGAAGAAGATTTCATTGCCGGTGAAGATGGTGAAGTTATCCGTCATACCTTCCGTCCGGGTGGTTTTATGCCACCGGCGTTAAACGGTCTGCAGCTGGTTGATGACCTTGATACGGTGGTCGGTTATTCCGATACCCTGTTACTGCGTCATCATGTACTGGAAGATACACTGAATAACTTCCTGGCTGATGCCATTCTTTCTGTCACCAACAGTGTGCCTGATGTCAGAAATGTTCCCTGCTGGGAAAATGGTGTGGATATCTCCATGGCTAACGGCTTCCGTTTCGGCAATGCTGTGTTAGCGGGTGGTGAGATTACTTTGCGTGATCTGTACACCTGGTTCCCGATTGCACCTGCAGTAAATATTGCTGATTTCTCCGGTGCGTCTATTGAAGGCAGTCTGGAAACTATACTGGGCGCGGTATTTAATCGTAATGCCTTTATGCAGCGCGGTGGCTGGTATGTCGGTCTGGCGAATATGGAGCAGAAAGTTGACCTGAGAAACCGTCCTTTCGGTAGTTCTGGCGGTCGTGTAGTAGAAACCATGATTGGTGGCCAGCCTCTGGATCCGGGTAAACGTTATGTGTTTGCTTCCTGTTATGGTCACGGTAATGCACTGGATGAAGTGTGTCGTACCGGCGGTGGTGCACATCATAAATTCTTCCAGTTAAGTGATCCGGATAATTACGCAAGTGAGATCACGCTGGCTGAACCGGTGAATACCGTAGGTATTATTACGGGTGCGACGGTTAAGCAGGTTGCTCCTGATAACTATCTGCATCCGGTTCATGCCTTACGCCGTTACCTGGATAGTCTGCCGAATAATACGGTTACTGAAGCTCAGTTCGGTGTTGGCCAGGGTCGTGTGGTTACTGTAGATTCAACCACTGCGGGCAATCCTGCTGAGTCAGAAAGTGTTCAGATTGGCCAGCCTGGAAATACGCCTGATGTTACTTTTGTACAACCACCATTTGGTGCAGGTCCAACCTTCTTCAGCGGTAACATTGGTGAGGATGACTAACGATATTCTATAAGGATATAACAGTTAGTAAATGAGGGCGGCTTTTTAGCCGCCCTTTTTTTATCCCCAGGGACGGGGTGTATGCTGAAAATCGTCGGGAACGATTTCAGCGAACTGCCAGGGACGGGGTGTATGCTGAGAATTGCCTGGAGCAATTCCAGTGTATCCCCAGGGATGTAGACGGTTCATCACGATGGGTTTAATGACCGCTATTGAGCCTTAAGAGAAGTTGCAAGTTTTAAGTTACAAGTTGTAAGTTTAAAAACGTAAATCAAAAGAAGCTTGTTAAACATAAGGTTATCCAGTTTTTGACTTTCTACTTATAACTTAAAACTTTTAACTTACAACTTCTCTTTCTGGCCGGTTTGTGTCATTTTTTCAGTCATGAATGGTTGCTTATGTAGAAAAACCATGGTGTAAACTGACAGATTAATATTGAGCTATTACACATTACACACAACATCGGCTACTATAAGTTGTGTGATCAATGTTGTTTTCAGATTCCGGCCAAAGATAAACCCAGCCTTGTTGTTTTTTTTAATCAGGTTGCGGTTACTGCTGTGTATTATTTTTTTACTGAGCTTTGCCGCCAGGGCAGATGATGGCTCAGTAGAAAGCTGTCATCAGTACCGTCATTTAACATTTGGCATCCTGCCGTTTTTAAGTAATGAACAGCTGGTCATCCAGTTTTCTCCGCTGGCGCAATATCTGACTAAAAAACTTGAAGTGCCGGTTCGTATTGAAACAGCACCGGACTTTGCTGAGTTCACCCGGCGTACCCTGCTGGGCAGTTATTATGATATTTTATTTACAGCACCGCATTTTTATCCACGTGCACATGATGAAGCAAATTATCAGCTGGTTGCCAGTGTGGATTCTCCCGGAATGTGGGCGGTAATTGTGGCACCGAAAAAGAGCGACATTTACAGTGTGCAGGATCTTAAAGGTAAACGACTGGCAACTGCACATCCGGCAGCATTGTCGACTTTGCTGGTAAAAAAACATTTACGCAATGCGGGCATAAACCCGGCAAGCGATCTTACTCTGGTATCAACACCTTCGCATGATGCTTCATTATTATCCTCTTATCACGGCGTTACCGATGCATCTTCACTGATGCAGCCACCGTATGCCGCAGCCAGTCAACAGGTGAGACAGGCTATGCGTATTATTGCCAGAACCGAAAGTTCGCCGCATATTCCTATTAGTGTTAACCCGCGCATCAATCAGCCCTGTATAACTGAAATTACCGGTTTACTGCTCAATATGGCGACCACGAAGGAAGGTCGCAAGGCCTTGAGTCATAATCGTTTTTCCGGTTTCCGTAAAGCCCGTGCTGAAGAATATGACAGGATACGTGACCTGTTGCAGAAACCTTAATACATATACAGAACATTAATGTTTAAAACGGCTTCATTTTTTCACTCGCTTCGGTTCCGCCTTATTACCAGTGTTGTTACCATTGAAATCATTATGCTTTCATTGCTGGTGTGGAACAATATCTCAATTATTCAGAGTACTCATACCGACCGTTTGCGTGATACTGCGGCCAGTATGATTCAGCAAATTGCCAATACTTCGGGCAATTATATGATGGCAGTGGATTACGCCACACTGGAGGGTTATCTCAGTAAAATTATTAATTACAAAGAGCTGACCTATATCGTGGTGGTGGATCGTGATAATAATGCTGTCATTTCATTAGGCAGGGTGCCGTCTGTTCCCTGGCCTGAAACGGAGACCCATCCCGCACAGGTGAAAGATGGCGTGTATGATGTGGCTACTGAAATCAGTGTTGCCAACCTGCCGATGGGGCGATTATTGATGGGGTTTTCCTTATCATTGATGGAAGATGCGATACGAAAGTCCCGTAATCGTGGTATTACTATTGCGGCTATTGAGATTATTCTGACCGTTATTGTTACCGTGTTAATCGGTCTGGGGTTGACGCGACGTCTGTCAACACTGGCAGACGCAGCCGCAAAAGTGGAAGCGGGTGATTATTCGGTGACGGTGCCTGCTGAAACCGATGATGAAGTAGGTAAAACAGCTATTGCTTTTAACCGGATGGTGGCAGAAGTATCGTCACGTACAAAACAGCTGGAGCGGGCTGAGGCTAAAACCCAGAACCTGTTCACCGAAAACCGTATGCTGGTACATGCTTCGCTGGTTATACAGGAGCAGGAACGAAAAAACCTGGCGCGTGAATTACATGATGAGATGGGACAATGTCTGACTGCTATCCAGGCCGACGCAGAATTAATCAGGGATATCTCCGGGCACCGCGAACATCAGAATGAAAATGACCGGGAAATAGATGAGCGGGTGGTAACCAGTGCCAGTGCTATTATGGATGTGTCTTCCAGGGTTTATGATGTAGTGCATTCGATGATGCGCCGTTTACGGCCGACGATTCTGGATAATCTCGGTCTGGTGGAAGCACTGAAAGACGAGATTGATGCCTGGAATAACCGGCATCCTGAAACGCACTGTGAGTTTCAATATGAGGGTGAACTGGATGAACTGGATGAACATACCAATATTATGCTGTATCGTATTGTTCAGGAAAGCCTGACCAATATTGCAAAACATGCATCGGCAAATCTTGTGTCGATAACCATCAATCAGCATAACGGGCAATTGCAGCTTATTATCAAGGATAACGGTAAAGGGGTGGACTTACAGCAGACGAATAAACATAAAGGTCTGGGTCTGATCGGTATGCGTGAAAGAGTTGAAACCATTGACGGCAGTTTTGAAATTATAAGTACGCCGCAACAGGGTTTTTTAATTAGTATAACCGTGCCATTTAAAAAAACACAAACAGTCTGAAATAGTCATGAGTGATATTGAAACAATAAAAGTTTTTCTGGTTGATGACCACGAGGTTGTACGTGCCGGTTATCGCCGTTTGCTGGAGGCAACATCGGGCATTTCTGTTATTGCAGAGGCCAGTGACGGTGAGTCAGCCTATAGTCATTTTTTTGAACATCAGCCGGATGTGTTGGTAATGGATTTATCCATGCCCGGTATGGGCGGGCTGGAAGCCAGTCGCCGTATTCTGGCAAAAGATAAAACTGCAAAAATTCTGGTGTTTAGCGTTTACGAAAATGAGGTGTTTTTGTCACGCGCGCTGGATATGGGGGTACTGGGTTACATTTCCAAACGCAGTGCTTCACAGGTAATGATTGATGCGGTGCGCAAAGTGGCGGGTGGCGAGGTTTATGTCGGTCAGGAAATGCTGCCCTTTTTAGTACAGGCAAGAAGTTCAACTGAGGCTGACCCGCTGTCACAGCTTACTCCACGGGAGTTTGAAATATTTCTATTACTGGCCGACAGTAAGACAGTAAACCAGATCAGTGAACTGTTAAACCTCAGTCCGAAAACCGTGGGTCATCATTGTACCAGCATAAAACACAAGTTAAATATCAGTGATATCGCGGGGCTTACCCGTCTTGCCATCCGGCTGGATTTAATGGCGCCATAATCGCAGTGGTGTTAAATATCGAACGCTTGCCATCCTTGTGGTATTGACAGATTTTAGCGCTACCATCGGTACGATAACAGTATAAGCATTCTGGAATAAGTCTGCAAAAATCTTACAATGCGCGTGGATATATAGTGTTATTATGTACTTATTGTAGTGTTTGCTTTTGCTGAAAATTGTTCTTATGGTCGTAAAACCTCTGTTATCTTCTTCACGCACGGTATCAATAAGGAAATTATATGAGCTTTATCCAAAGCTGTCTGATGATCAGTCGACGAACTGGCAGGCGGTGCTTGATAATGCACATATTTTAAATGTCCCTGCCGATACCGTGCTGGCTGCGGCAGGCACTGCCTGTACCGATTTTATGTTACTGCTCGATGGCACGGTTCGCATCTATCAGGATGCGGAGGATGGTCGGGAAATGACACTGTATCGGATTGCTCCGGGTGATGCCTGTTTAATGAGCCTGAATAGCCTGTTGCATGACCGGCCGTTTCGTGCCAATGCCAGTGCTGAGACCGATATCAGCCTGATCCTGTTTAAAGTGGAAGATTTTCAGGAAGCTATGCGGGTATCCGAAGCTTTCCGCATGTTAATCTTAACCAGCCTGGCGGATACCGTCTGCACCATTGTTCAAAATTTCTATACCACCGCTTTCGAACCGCTTGATATGCGTCTGGCCTGTTATCTGGGCCGTTTGTTCGAGCGCCGGCAGAGTGATAGCCTGGATATTACTCATCAGGAACTGTCGCAGGAACTTGGCACTACCCGTGAGGTGGTCAGCCGTTTACTGAAAAAGCTGGAGCAGCAGCAGTGTATTGTTCTTAAACGCGGTAAAATTCTTGTTGGTGAAAACAGGCAGATGCCGGGTAAGAGCTAATGCTTGTCAGGTAACAATATTTTTTCAAATTTAATTTCCCGGAAAATATCACTTATAGCTCAGAATAAATAAACCTTTTTTTTCTTATGTGATTAAAGTCACATAACGGGGTGATATTTATCACTGACACAATATTTTCAATTTGCTTTAATCCATTACACCAGAAAATTGCAGTGGCAGCTGATTCAGTTTCAGGGTCCTCGATTGAATGGATTTTTGAACGCGGTAACGAAGTGTAACCCGGCCAGATCAAATCCTCTTTATCCGGCCTGATACTCAGCTATTGAGTAATCATCTCGTCTGGACTATCTCGCGCCCTTTGCAATTTTCAGGTACACCCTCGATTAAATGAAGCAAATAGGTGAAATTCATGAAACGTAGAGACTTTTTAAGAGTCGGCACCGCCGGCCTAACCAGCTCCGTCCTCGCCGGGGTTGGTTTGATCTCCTGGACTCCAAGGGCCAACGCTGCAACCATTAGCAAAACATTTTATATAACCGATGGTTTTATCCAGCAGGTAGATGGCACCAATGTATATTTCAGGGGCTATAGCAATGCCTCTAATGCACTGAATATCCCCGGTGAACCCATGATTGTGCAACAGGGCGACACCATTGAAATTACTCTGATCAATACCCTGAATAGCAGCCACAATTTTATTATTGATGGCATGGCGGATAGCGGTATCGTTCGGGGCGGGCGCAGCAAAACCTTCAGCTTCACTGCAGGCGATCCGGGGACCTACATGTTTTATGATAATGCCAACAGCAACTATAACCAGCTGTTAGGGCTGCATGGCGCATTTGCGGTTATGCCACAGAACAGTTCAAACGAACTGTATCCGGGCAGTAAAACCTTCGTCCAGCAACAGTTCTGGTTTTTTCATGACATTGACCCTGCCTGGCATGATCGCCTGCGCCGTGGACGCACTCCTGACACGCCTTACGTACCGCGCTATTTCACCCTGAACGGTCTTGGTGGCCGCCCACCCGGTCATCCCGATAATGGTGATCCGAACATCAACAATATGAAAGATCCGCGCTCAACAGTGCATGGCAGTATCGGTGACCGTACACTGATCCGTATTCTGAATTCCGGTCTGGCCTCACAGTCTGTGCATACGCATGGCAACCATATGGAATGGCTGTCACAAAACGGTACTATTCGCCCCGATGTCTGGGAGAAGGACTGTCTCTATCTGGATAACAACCGTGGCATTCTGGATGTTATTTACCCCTTCGATGTTCCACCCGATTCCTGGCCACCGGCCACGCATGGCGAATACCCCATGCATCTGCATTCTGAAATGTCGCAGACCGCAGCCGGTGGTTATTACCTGTTTGGCGCCATTACCGACATCTTTTTTGAATAAGGGGGAACGCAACAATGAAACACAATACAAACAGTAAAATAAAACGATCTGTCCAGATGATGCACCGTGGTGGTGGAGGTGGTGGAGGCATGAACAATGCCTGCTATATCTATGATGCCAACCTGAAAGCCAATGACACTCTGGTAACACCGGATGTGGTTTATAACCGTGGTATCGATATGAATATCCCGCTGACCATGGATGATGGTAAAACCGTTACCATGTGGGGCTTCACCGATGGTGGCGGTGGCATGGGTGGTGGTGGAACTTTTCCGTCAGCAGCAATGCGTGTGACCCAGGGGCAGATTGTACACTCGGTGTTATCGGTGAACATGATGTGGGCACATACCATTAACCATCACGGTATCGAACCGGGCTGGGAAAGTGATGGTGTAGGTCATATCAGCTGGGATGTGCGTGGCAATAGTTTTACCTACCAGTGGCGCCCCATGCATGCCGGCACCTATTTCTATCATTGCCATACCAATACCGTTTTACATGCCGAAATGGGTATGTATGGTGCATTGATTGTCGATCCACCCGAAGGCATCGGTACCCTGTATGAGAATGGCCCGAAATATGATCTGGAGTGCTTCTGGGTGGTGGACGAAATTGACTCCGCCTGGCACACACTGTCGTGGACTGCCGGCACCTGTGGTGCCGATGTCGGTTTAAATGATCTGAACCCGGACTATTTTGTGATTACCGGTGTTGATGGCAGTGGTACTTCCGCTTTTGGCGCGGCGGCGATATCACCTACCGTCAGAGTCGGGCAGAAGCTGCTGGCACGTTATATCTGTGCCGGTTATCATCCGCAGCGTATTCGCTTTGGCGGACTCACCGGTACGGTGTATATGTCGGATGGTCGGCCACTGCCCAATGCGATTCAGGCAACCGAACTGCGGGCGCATTCGGCTGAGCGGTATGACGTTATTTTTGAACCCACCGAACCGGGTGAATATATTATTGAAACCGATGTTATTCACTGGGTAAGCGGTGAAGTGCTGGGAACGACTTATGCCAAAATAACTGTTATCTAAGCGCTGCGGTTACCAGCTTGCTTTAACGACGACCATGCTGTTATGCAGCATGGTCGTCGTTTGCGTTTTAGCGGTTGTTAATAAAAAACAGGTGCTGACAGCGTTATTGTTATTTCGCTTTGACTGGACTTTTACAATAATGGCTTTTATTCTTCCTTGACTTTCTATTTGAAAAGGGATGATAAATTGCGCAAAAAATATTCACTGCAAGTGACCATCAGTACCTTGTTTATCATTATCATCGTTGTTTTAGGCTCGAGTCTGATTTATCTGAGTTATGATAAAACCTCGGATATTATGTTTAATTCGGCTAATGAGCTGTATGAGCACATCCCTGAAGAACTGAAACTTGATATTGAAGCGACCTATGGTCCGATAAGAGGAGCATTGCAGCATTTACGTTTAGCCCCGGTAACACAAGCAACAACCTTTGCGCAACGTAAAAAAGAGCTGCCGGTACTGAAGGCCATGCTTGCCTCGGCACCATCGGCTGCAGCCGTTAGTATTGCTTATGATGATGGTGATTATTTGGGTGCTATGTTTGTGCGTAGTGATATGCGACAAAAATACCATGTACCTTCCGGCGCTGTTTTTATGGTACGTTATTTAAATAAGTCACAGCCGGAAGCCGGTTTTATCATGGACCGTATTTATACTGTTTTTTATGATGACGGTCTGCGTGAAATTTCGCGAAATGAAGGTGAACAATCTACGTTTGATCCGCGATTACGTCCCTGGTATCAGAAATTAAAGAACAGTCCGGCGGGTACTTTCAATCGCACCAGACCTTATGTGTTTTATGACAGCAGAGTTGTCGGTATTACCATGAGTGGAAAAGCCGCTGGTGCAGTAGTCGCCTTTGATATTACCCTGCAGAATATTGCGAAAAAAATTTCTGAATACCGAAAGACTGACAGTTCTGAAGTGGTGTTAATTAATGCTGAAGGTGAAACTATTGCTTATCCGGATAAGCATAAAAAGTTTGATGTTCAGGCAGTATCATCGCAGAATACATCGTTGTCCCTGGTCAGATTAGATCAACTTGGCAGTGGTGTACTGGCACATATCAGTAAAACGCTTGAAATAAAAAAACAGAGTCTGGATGATGATAATCTGGCATTTGAATACCGTGGCAAAGACTGGATCGGCAGTGTAAAAAAGGTTACCAGCAATGGTGACGATCTATATGTATTAATGCTGACGCCGGTTGATGAACTGTTAATAGATGCGATAGATATTCGTAACAAGTTGATATTCTTGGCGCTGGTTTTTTTGCTGGTTTTTATTCCGGTGGTCTGGTTTACTGCGAAGAAAATTTCTACACCACTGAATTTGCTGTCGCAGGATGCTGCAGCGATATCGCATTTTGATTTTGAACAGTCGCATTTAAAGCCATCCTTTATTAAAGAAGTCGACCAGCTTGACGCCGCAATGGCGTTGATGAAGTCAACCATTAATAAATTTATTCAATTAATTGATTCACTGGCCGGGGAACAGAATCTGGATGCCCTGATAAAAAGCATTACCCGTGAAACCATGCTCATCAGCCATGCCGATGCAGCCTTGATTTATCTTGTTGATGAAAAGGATGATTTATTGAAAGCCAATTATGGCTGTAAACAGCAGGCAGAAATAAAAATACAAAACCTGCCACCTTTGACACAGCAAGGTATTAAGGAATTATTTCCGGACAATAAAACGGACAGAAGCTGTGTGATTGAATTGAACAGACACAGTCAAACAGAATTATCTTCATTACTTGATACTCTGGAGGAGGAAACACTGAGCTGTATTGTGCTGCCATTACAGAACCGTAATAATGAAGCCATCGGCATGTTGTGTCTGCTGTATCGGGAGAGTGATGATCTGAAGCAGCTAAGTAATATTGAGTTTGTCGAAGCACTCTCCGGTTTTGCTGCCGTTACTCTGGAAAGCCGGCAGTCACTCAAAATGCAGGAAAAGTTATTTTCATCCTTTATAGGATTAATCGCTGATGCCATTGATGCCAAGTCAGATTATACCGGTGGGCATTGCAAGCGTGTTCCAGAAATTACATTGATGCTGGCTAAAGCGGCCTGTGACCGCAGTGAAGGACAATATAAAGATTTTGATTTAACGGAAAAACAATGGCAGGAGCTGAGTGTTGCCGGCTTGTTGCATGACTGCGGGAAAGTGACTACACCTGAATATGTGGTTGATAAGGCCACCAAGCTGGAAACAATTTATGATCGTATTCATGAAATAAGAATGCGTTTTGAAGTGCTGAAACGCGATGCCGAAATTGAGTGCTGGCAGCAGATAGCCGAAGGTGGCAATAAAAAGCTGCTGCTGCAAAACCTGGCAAAACAGAATGAACAGCTTGATACTGATTTCGCCTTTATTGCTGAATGTAATACGGGTGGTGAGTTCATGGTGGACGAAAAGATAGAGAGGCTGCGATTGCTGGCGAATAAAACATGGATGCGCACCCTGGATGATAATCTAGGCCTGTCGTGGGAAGAATTAAATCGTAAACAGAATAAAAATGAGACCCTGCCAGTAGCAGAACATCTGCTGGCCGATAAAGTCGAGCATCTGATTGCGCGTCGTGAAACCGATAAAATGCCAGAAGGTAACCCATGGGGGTTTAAGGTGGACACGCCTGAATTTAAATACAATCGCGGTGAACTGTATAATCTTTCTGTGAAGAAAGGCACCCTGACGGAAGAAGAACGTTATATGATCAATGGTCACATGATTCAAACGATTATCATGTTGAATAATTTACAGCCTTATCCAAAACATTTACGCAATGTACCGCTGATTGCCGGCAGTCACCATGAAACCATGGATGGTAAAGGTTATCCGAAACGCCTGTGTATGAGCGAGCAGCCATTAACTTCACGTATGATGGTGATTGCTGATATTTTTGAAGCATTAACCGCCTCCGACCGGCCTTACAAAAAAGCCAAAACCTTAAGTGAGTCGATTCGTATTTTAAGTTTTATGCGAGATGATCAGCATATCGATCCCGATCTGTTTGAGCTGTTTCTGAGCAGTGGTGTTTATCTTGAGTATGCAGAAAAATTTTTACCAGATGAGCAGATTGATGAAGTTGATATTAATGATTATTTATCTGTTTAGTATCGGTATTAACCGCTGTAGCGAGGGTATGGTCAATGCAGAGTGAGTCGCTGTTACTCTGGGGAATGGTCTTCGGCTCGATAGGTCTGGGTTTTTTTATCTATGGAAAAAAACAAAGAGCTGCGGTACCGTTAATAGTCGGTATTGCCCTGTCGATTGTTCCTTATTTTATAACAGACGTTTACCTGCTGGTTGTTGCCGGTGCCGTGCTGGTGATCACACCTTATTTTATACGCCTGTAAAGGAATATAAAAATGAACCTTTGTATAGATGATCTGGTAATCACTGGTTTATTCTTCTATACTTTCCTGATCTGAAAATAACAATAATAAAAATAAAATGAATCATATCAGTCTGCTCCTGCCCAAACATAATCGTCCCATCTGGCCTGTTGAATTTGAAAGCTGTGAAGATACTCGGGATGATGCCTTCCTCAATCTGGTTGAAATTCCGCTGCTTGGAAAAATTACCGCTGGCCAGCCGATTGAACGGGTGGAAGATAATGAAACCATCAAAGTGCCGGCCAATATGGTGCGCAAGGATACTTATGCACTGAAAGTTACGGGGCATTCAATGATTGATGACAACATACAGGATGGTGATATTGTTATCATTGAAAAAAGACTGTCTGCAGAAAACGGCCAGTCTGTTGTGGCGTTAATTAATAATGAACATATTACCCTGAAAAAGTTTTATATTGAAGCTGATGGTATTCGTCTGCAGCCGGCAAACCCGGAGATGGATGCTATTCTTCTTAAAAATGATGAAGTGCAGGTGTTAGGTGTCGTCACCGGTGTTATTCGACAATTCGAATAATAACCTTCAGCGTATGGCCGGTTTTTATGCTTCAGTCTGGCTATGTATCATTTTACTGGCGGTTCCGGGTTGTGGATATAAAAATCCACCGGGGCAGTGGCAAATACTAAATTCTTCTGCTCTTTATTTTACCGGCGTCGAATTAAGCGCTGATGCGGTGTCTTCCGGTTACCGGGATACCTGCATGGAAGCACCGCAGGAAATCGAACAGGCATTAATAAAAAAACTGCCCGCACAAATAAAACCATTGATTTTGTATACCGCTAAAAATCCGCCCCCCGCAGGCAGGCAAACCGCAGAGTTAAAACTGCTTGTTACGCAATGTGATATCGATGTTGAGCAAAGCGGTGGAAGTTTCACTTTTTATCTGTCACTGCCGCTGCGCATAACCGTGACAGAGAATAATCAGGTGGTGCTGGATTATCCGCTAAAGACTTATGAGCAGGTATCAATCGATATACCTGACCCGGTCTATGAATTTACTTTTGCTGAGGCGGTCGCGCGTACCCTGTTACTGTTTAAAGGGCAACAGGTCTGGCAAGCAGGTGAGTCCCCGTTACCATAAAACTCAGTTTCTCTGGCTGTAGTACGTTTATTTATTCTGCAGATTGCGAGCCAGTGAACGGCTGAATTCAGCAAGCCCGTCACCATTATCAGAGTTTCCCGGCTGGCTGCTTATCCTGAGTACCGAATAGGCTTTTTCTTCACTTAAGGCGATCACATAAACAAGGTGCAGCACCTTGTTGTTACTGGTCCTGTCAGGAAAACCTGTTTCTTCAAGGTCACTATTGTCATCAATGTCCCAGTGTGCGTCATCGGAAACGCCAAAATCAGGGGGTTCGTTGAAGGTTACGATAATGCTGGCATCCGCTTTACTGCGGCTGTCTGCATTCATCCGGTCTAAAACTTTAAGCAGTTTCTGGTGGATAAAATGCCTGGAACCGGGAGCCCGTATTTCATACAGATTGTCGTTGATTTCCTTCGCCTGTAGTTTACTCACAGCGAAGGATGAGACTGTACGTGAAATCTGTTCCTGGTCAGTACCACTGAATAAAGCCAGACGTGAAAGCATTTCGATTTCCAGTTCAGGACTGGCAGGCAGATAACCGGTATATACCGCTTCTTCATCAAACAGAATGCCGTATGCGCTATGGTATATAAAAACGCGGCTGCCTTTATTTTCCGGCAGCCGTTCCAGGCGAAGACGAAAACGTTCACGCCGCTCAGGAGCCTGATCACTTAAAAGAATTGAAAGCAAGCTGTCGGCAAGCAGGTCTTTGGTCCATTCCGTTTCCATAAAACCAAGTTGAGGTTCTTCTTTATTTAGCGGGATACCTTCATTTGCCCAGAAGTTTTTTAATGTCGGCCATACTGAATCAGCGTCCTTATCAAACTGTAACCAGTATAAACCGCCTTGTGACTGTAGTGATACGCCGTCTGTTTCG
>JAJRUQ010000056.1 GCA_024277705.1 Gammaproteobacteria bacterium | reverse complement strand
TCTCAGCAACGCAGTCCGCGGGCCGGTACGCAACGGCCTGTCTTTTAATAACAATAAGTTAGGGACTTCAGGCATGCGCCGGCACCGTGTTGCAGCGCTTGCCAATGGAATCACCATTGCCCGCGCACTGCGCCTTGTTCCAGCGCATGCCTGAAGTCCTGAATACGACATACATTGTTGCCGGGTTAATAAAAGCTTTAATTAAAAAGCTCCTGCGCCTCAGCCGCCGTATCCTGATCAAACTTCATGCGGAAGCGAATATACGGCCCGGCAGCGGTATAACCGGCAGCGGAAAAGTCTCTATCATTAAAGCCGGCAAAGTTATAACCCACACTCAACCAGATATTACGCGTCATGTTCCAGCCGAATGACAGGCCGGTGGAATATTTTGTCACGCCGCTGTTAGCAGAATAATAACTGTTTGCATGCACGCCGACATCAAATTTTTCACTCAGATCGTGACGGTATTCAGTACCCAGCAAATTGGTAATGCCGCTGAATTCCTGTTTATCGAAGGTATCGATAACATACTTCAAACCAAAGTTGAATGATACCTGGTTGCGATCGTCGATCAGGAAGTTAGAAGTCAGGTTCTCGATCAGCTTACGTTGGCGGGTTTTTATGCCGAGTATATCGGTGCTGGAATCAAATTTAAAATCAAGGCGATTCAGAACAATCCAGCGTGACTGCAATGGACGATAAGCCACTGAGAAACGAATGTCGCCATCAAGTAATTGACTGTTATCGGTGCGATCCGTTTTAAATAATTTGGTTGTTGCCGAATAACCGATACCGCCTTTCAGGTTTCTCTCCCAGTTGACGATAACACCGATTTTGTCTTCCAGTTGCGCCGTGCGCAATTCGACACGATTGTTTAAAGTGTAGCTTTCTGCGTTGTAAGTGCTGCCAACAGAAATCGCGGTAAAGTCGTTGTTTGCGGTACCCTGTGCGATTGGCACATTGTCATAAAACGGTTTGGCTCCCGGTGTGCGTAATGTGCTTGTCTTATCAAAGGTAACATCACCGGTCCAGCGTTTACTGATCGGGAATGACTGCGTCAGACCTAAAGTCGCAAAGGAACGAATACCGTTTTCATTGGTCTCCTGGTTCACCGCAGTATTAAGCTGTGCGTTCTCCCACGGCGTAGCGCGAACACCGGCACGTGTCATCTGTGTATCCTGCGCACCGCCAACAGTCCATTCATTTTCGGCAAACAGATTCACTTTTGGTGTGATGAAATAATCCGCGCCCAGAATATAACGTGATGGGTAATCTGAATTAGCGTTCGCTGAATTGACCGCAATCTCGGCATTGGCACGCAACTTAACCGTATCCTGCAGGAAGCTTTTACTCGCACCCAGCAACAGCAGATTTGATGCATTGGTATCGCCCTGGGCAAACTGATCTCTGGCGATCAAGGCACCGGCATTCAACAGGTAATCACGCTGACTGTAGATAACATTGGCTTTGGCAACATTGCGTTTGCCGCCGGTATTCAGATTCTGCTCCCGGTAAACCGTACCATCAACAGTTACTTCATCAGTAACACGATACGTAGCATCGGCACCGAATTTACGGGTACCGGTCTGACTGATGGACTGCTGTCCGAGACCAAAATCCGGATCCTGCTGAATCGCATAAGCACGGGCTTTTATATCATCCCCGCCGTGTACGATTTCAGCACTGTAGGCAGCGCCACTTAAATCCTGTGTCGCGGTAGACACATCCGTGGTCGCCGCTTCCAGTCTAACCTCTGTTTTACTGTCAAGCTCAATACGCGCATCAACACCAATCAGATCACCCGCATTCTGATAAGTCGCATCATGTACCAGCGTGCCGCCGATCTCGACCTTGCCTTCGTTTAATCTTAGCGCAGCACGACCACCGGCGGTAATATCACCCGTAACCGGCGCTTCAACTTCATAATCAGCAACGATAAAAATCGGGTTGAAATTTTCATCACGACTGGGAATTGGGCGACGGAAGAAAATAGTGCCATCGCTGTAATCAATACTGTAGTCCAGGTATCGGCGCATGACTTCTGTTTTAAGGATAATCTCGCTGCGGAAACGATCGCGTGTTTCAATAACGATGTTATCACTGTTAATGACAATATCTTTACCGGTTAAACGATACAGACCGGAGATGCCCTCACCCTGAATTTCATCTTTAATAAAGTTGTTGACGTTTTCTGCAGCAAATGCGGTGTAGGCGATTTGTCCGTTATCGAACTCTGATTTAACACCGGTCATATTACGTTTGAATTTTGAAAGCTCGGTAACATCCAGTCCGGTGTTCATATCACCGAACAATGCATAGAACTGCTTGCGCTCAATCTTGATATAAAGTTTTTCTGCGCTCGACGCATCGTAACGCTGGCGTGAGTTGTCACCATAAATGGTGTAATACGTGTTCGGATCTATTAACTGATTAACACGGTTATCACCCGCAATAGTCTGCTTCGAGGTATCGTAGGATGTGGTCAGCAACCAGTCACCTTTTACTTTACCTTTGGCATAAAACGCAACCTTGCCTTCACTATAAAAAGCATCGTTAACATCACCGGCTGTCAGCGCTTCCTGATTACCGGAGACTGCATTGTAACCTGCTGTGCCTTCTGCCAGACCAACCATGATCCAGTCGCGCACTTCCGGCTGAATCCAGGTTTCGATACGTGAACGTTTGCGACCAGAAAACGGCAGTTCGATATCCAGTCTACCGGTGATGGTAGTCGGTTCTAATACGATGTAAGCAATACCGTTCTGGCCAACAACATATTCCGGCTTCTGCTTATTCAGACCGGAAAGACGGTTCACCTGAAAGGACTCTACCAGTTGTTGAGGTAGATATGGTTCAGATAAAGTGAATTTACCGCGTGAACCGGGGCGTGCATAATTGCCGTCCTGATCATAAACACGAATCGCCACCACCGGTACATTACGACCATCGGCCACCAGTCGGGAATGTTCTTCATCCAGCTCGGCACGCACTGGAATACCAGCATAAACAATATTTCGTGTCATGGTTTTAATAACATTACCCGCTTTATCTTTAATAAGAAAATCAAAACGATTGTTACCATTATTAAGGTGCACACCCTGCCAGTAACTTCTGGCTACGGTGCCAGCCTTGTTTTTAATCGTGCCAAAATAGAACAGCGGATTGATCGGTTCACCATTAAACATCATCTCAAACCGGTCAGACGGTTTGTGTTTGATGGCGATATTGACCGATGGCGCAAACGGCGAATAGTTAACATCCGGCATCAACCATTCGTAACCAGGCACCGCATCCTTGATCCAGAATTCATCAAAGATACTTATATCCAACTGCTCAGTCACCGGTGGCGCTTCAATCAGTTTTTCGATCTTGAACGCAGGCTGACCTTCGAGCACGATTTCACTGACTTCACTTTCAGAAGTCACCAGATCCACTTTGCCGGGACCGACAATCTCGCTGGTCTTCACAATCAATTCGGCACGACGGTTTAACGAACGCCCCTGCACAGAGTCATTCGCTGCGACAGGTTCGGCTGCGCCAACACCTTTGATGGCAATGGTTTTTTCATCCAGCTTCAGCTCATTGACCAGAAACTCACGAACCGCTTTTGCACGCGCTTTTGATAACACGGTATTATCTTCGTACAGCCAGATGCTTCGACTTTGCACCGGACGATCATCCGAATAACCAATTATCTCATTGCTGGTGATATCAACTTCACCAAGATCTTCAATTGCTTTACGGATGGCTTTTTTACTGAGATAGGACAGTTCAGTCCCCAGTGGTTTGAAATAAGCCTGATAGATAATCGATTTGTTTTCAGTACGCTGGCGTGCAACCTGCAATTTATTTTTAATCGGTGTCGAACGAATATTTTTCTTCGCATCCGTATCAAGAATGATAAATGCCGTGGTCACCAGTTCTCCATCAGCACGCTGTTTAATACGACCACGGAACTTCAGTTCTTTTGTCCAGTTACTACCCATATCACCAAAGCGGTAAACAATCACATTAGCATTGACGTAAGGGTCTTCAATCGCTGCGGCATCGATAACACTGCTACCCAGATCATATTCGATACCGTCCGGCAGATTAACAATTAGGCGATAATTCTTCACCGGAATTTCACCATTAGACATTTCGATGGTGTACTTAATATCTTCCTCATTTAATTCGCTCTGAATAAATAGAGTTGCGGTATCGGTAATCGGTTTTTTCTCACGCACATAAAAATCAGTGCGCCATAAAGTACCACCCTGCACATCTACAAACTGTGAATAAGGCGTACCGGCAAAACGGGTATTTTTCACACAATCAACAATTTCCAGATGATCAGGAATACTGGTCTTGTCTATCTGAACAACGTGTGTTCCCGGCTGTACACCTTCAAAATGGAAACGCCCGTTTTCATCGGTGGCGGCATATTTACCGTCTTCCATAAAGACACGTACAGATGGCAAACCGGGATTAATTAAAGTGCTATCCTCATCACACTCACCGATAATGACGCGACCGGCGATAAAGCTTCGGCTGGCAAACAGGTCTTCAGTCACAGTAATTCCGGCGACTGCTTTGTTTGATTGTGTACCTCGACCGTCCAGAGCAATTACGCTGTTAACTGCCTTGCCCGGCTTTGTGCCCGTGGTAATCTCGGTAACATATTTCACCTGCACTGATGCCCCCGGTAAAACAGAGGGCACAAAGAATTTTAGCGTGCGACCATCGCCGGAGATCTGCGGTTCCGCGCCCGGCGCACTGTCATAGCGCACTGAACCTTTCTGGTAACGCAAGCCCACAGGCAGGGTATCAGTGATGACAACATTGTTTGCCACGGTTACCGCATCGGTGTTACTCAGCTTCAGAGTGTATTGCACAAAGTCACCGACAGCGGCCGTTTCTTTCGAAGCAAACTTTTCAATAACCAGATAAGAGGTCAAAGCATCCAGTGGAATATCGACATATAAAGGTGGCCCGGCCTGCAATACAAAAATCTGCGCAAACGAGGCATTCGCATCAAGTGAATATGGCGCACCCGGCAGGGTTTGCAGGTCAGCAATACTAGCGGACGATGGCCCCTGGTAACTGGCTGGTGGTGTCACCTGCAGACGGTAGTTACCCGGTGCCAGACGCGGAAAGCGGTACGAACCGGCAGGGAAATTATAGATAGTACCGCCACTGTCAGTCACACTTCCACCTGTTATTACAGGGTTATCGTAAGTGCTGACGCCATCATCACCGAATACACTGGCAGGATTACCGCTGGCATCAAGCAGGGTTACAATTGCGCCATCCAGCAGTGTGCCATCAAGGCTGCTGAAAACAGCGCCATAGGGATCAACCAGCGAAGCGTTTGTACTGCTGTCCGATGGATCGTATTGATCTATATAAAAAACATTAATACCTGTTTCTGCACCCAGGCTCAACACGCCGTTGTACTGCGTCACCGTGTTTGAACTGGACTGCACATAACCGACAAACACACCGCTATCGACACCGGTTTCCTGCAGTATTAATACTTCTTCATCACCGGTTGAACTGGTGACGGTAACGCGCACGGTTTCCTGAGCAGAAGGATCAAGATTCTGATCCTGATCATCAACCTGAATAAAAATCGGTTCACCCGTTGTATACAGGTTGGCAACATTCAGCGGTTGTGGATCGCTTGCAGTCAGCACGATTGAGCCGCCACCTACGACAGGAATAACCGGATTCGCCGAAACCACAAAACCACCCGCCGGCGGGCCACTGGTCGCATTCTGCGTAACAACCGGTGCACTAAAAGTACTGCTGCCGGTTGTATCGTACTGATACATGGTAACCGATGATGGCGTTTGTATAATGCTGCTGATCAGCGAAACCGTGTTACTGCTCGCGCTGCTGGCGGTGCCGGAAAAAGTAAACGCGGCTGTTGCGGTATTATCAATCTGTGTGCCCGGCGGCGTTAACGCCTGAGCACTTAATGAAACAGACAATAAAACAATAAACAAAAATGTCAGAGACACCTTCCACAGAACATTCAGCAATCTACTTTGCTGAATGTTCTGTGGAAGATGCACTGCGTGATCACTCACACAGCACATCTCTTTTCTAACAGAGAAGATTGCAAAAAATGCATACACAGCTGCAGCTGTTCCGGCCACCCGACCGGAACAGATACACACTATATATAACAGGATTTGCAACATGGCTCTGTTAATCTTCCGTGATTACTGAACAATGACGTTAAACGTAATAGTCAGTGACTCACCGGCTGCCAGCTGCGCATCTACAGCACCCATTACAGCATTGATATCAACATCAAGCGTGCCACCTGCACCACCGGAGTAATCACAACCATCAGCATCAGCCGCAGCAGTACAATAATTAGTCACAGCATTATCAACATGCGTGATTTGAATGCTATCACCTGCCGCACTGGTTGGATTATTAGCTGCCGTACCATCGGTAAAATCCGGATCCAGATCTAAAGCTGCTGCTAATACATCCTGCAACGTCGTTAAGTCTGCATTAGCCGCACCTGCTGCATTCGCAATAGTGATGGTGTAACGCACATAGCCGCCAGGAACAGATTTTGGACTTGTGGCAAGATTTATCGGATCCCAAAGAGCTACCGATGCTTTGGTAACCGTCAATGCTGCAGCCTGAATAGTGTAGGAACTATTATCAGCATGTTGCGCATTTTGTGCCACACCTGCAGCACCTGTACCATCCAGCGTACCTGCGGCATCATTAAACACTATATTTTCAACTGCCGGGTCATCTGCATTAGTGACAGCAGTACCCGCTGATACATCCGCTGTACCATTGGTAAACCCGGTACCACCCGGACTGGTATTACCATTATCATCAGCAATAATTGCATCTGCGGCAATACCTGTACTACCGGGAATTGCTGCTTGCGCTACCAGCGTCATAACACCAACATTGGTATTCACAAGTGGGTTGCCACCGCTATCATTCAATGGGATAGTTGAAACAACATAAACATCTACAGAAGCGGCTGAAGCAAGCGTAGCAACAAACGCAGCGGTATCTTCAGCTGGCTGGAAACCAGGCGTAGCACCACTTTCTACAAATGTTTGAACAGAGGTGGCATCAAATTCATCAGCAGTGCCACCGAATGGGTCAGCGGTGCCATCCGGGTTATTCAATCCCTTCAACAAAAAGCCCTGACTACCGTTACCAGTATTTGTCAATGTGAATTGAACAGACTGCAATGTCGCACCTGGTACGGCTATACCCGTTGCGCCACCTCTTACTACGGTAAAGTTAATCACACGATCTTCTAAGAACTCCGTGGGACTACCTTGACCTACACCGGGTGTGGAATTGCCAGCACCAGTACCTGATTCGATTACTGTCTGCGCCGTACCACCAACATCGTAGCCTAAGGTTGCAGTATTTGAAATAGTATCACCTGCCGCAGCAAGTGCATTAGTCGCACCAAACAGACCAAAACCACCTGTCAGTGCCAAGCCTAATAGCTTGTTTCGTTTACTTGTTTTCATTATGTTTACCTCTTGAAATCTCTCTGAGATTTTTAATATTGAAATTTTCCTTTTTGATTTTTCTGAAGAGTCTTTCAATGTAACTATCAGGCTTCTTCAAAGATTTTTTTCTGACCAGCCATTCCATCGGCGGGCCTGTTGTTTTCGGTGGACCTGAACTGCTTAAATATCCCGGCGGCCCAGTTCCACCTGGCGGGCCGGTAACACGTAGCGGCCCGTCTCGCATGTGGAAGATAAGCGGTCCATCCCTGTTACCGGCAGACTTTCTGAAAATGTTATTCATAATTTTTCTATAACTAATAAACATGGGCGTAAAAACGACAATCGGCCCAGTCAAAATGGGCCATGATTCAGCATGTGAATGCCGGTCAAATTGTCGATTCAAAGTTCGCATAGGTTTTTTTATCTTTTACTATCTACAGTTCACTTAATACTCGTCTTATATGTGACCTTACCCTTCTCACCCGGCTTTAACGTTTTCTTGTAGACCCAGCGAATCGCCACATAGTCTTCAGGTTTCGCCTGCCATGTCTTGCCACTTTTATCTTTAAGTTTCAGTGCATCAGCCGAGGCAAAGTTTTTGCCATCAACCGAAAAAGTAATAACGGTTGCATCACCCGTTGCAGAACTACCACGGTATCTGGAATTATTTGCAATCGGTGTATTGATCACAATATTGGAAACATCCTGATCAGAGATGTTTTCAAAAACAATCTCATACAAGATCACATCATCGGGAAGCACCAGACCCGGTTCAACATAATCGTATTGCACCGAACCGTCAGCCGCCTTGGAAACGACCTGCTTAAAAGCGTTATTGCTAAAACGTATCGCGCCTTCTTCGGCGTATGCATTCATCGCGGTCAGCAAGGAAAAAGCAGAAAGCAGCGTGACTACCCATAATTTTTTATTCAAGTTATTTATTTTCATTTTGTTATCCTCAATCAATTGTTACTTCAAAAATAATGACATTTGTGACACCGGGCGCTACCGGCACTGTACCGCCCTGACTTAAATCCACTTCGATCGATAGCACCGGTTTATTCTGAATATCAATGGCATGCGAATAATCTGCCGGCGCATCATTTGCATCGGACTGTGCAATACCATTCAACCGCATCGAGCCATCGGTGTAAGTTGTATTTGCAGGAATAAGATCAGTGATGACCAGGTTGTCGACCGGCGTATTGCCTGACACGCCAACCTCTAACCGGTAACGTAGCGTTGCACCCGGATGTGGATCTGTTCCGCCAGCGGTATCGATGATGGTGACTGTTTTAAGAATACTGACCGGAGACAAAACCTGGTAAGCACCGGCATCGGCATGCTGACCATTCGCAGCGATATCCTGAATGCCATCCGTAGCAACGTCCTCCGGATTCAAACCGGCAGGATCATTGAACACAGTTTCCATGGTCAGCGGTGAATCAGAAACCGTATTGGCAACACCTGCAGGCATGCTGGTAGAACCGTTACTGAACACACCCGCCGGACTGGTATTGCCGTTGCTATCAGCATTAATCGCCACACCTTGCACGCCGGCTGCACCGCCCTCTGCAAGCTGCGCGATCAAAGCCAGTGCGGCCACATCATTGATAGCCTGGGTTGGCATATCTGCGATGACATAAACAACGCGCGATGCATTCACCGGTAATTCATCAATGAACACAGCAGTGTCTTCTGCCTGCTGATAACCGGGGGTAACACCGTTTTCGACAAAAACCTGAACACTGCCTGCCAGCGGGTCAAAGTTATCAACGGGAGTTGCAAAAGGATTCGGTGAAGTATTAACCGCTGTAACTAAAAAATCAAAAACAGAATTACCGGTATTGGTAACGGTAAACTGCATAACCGCATTATTCATATCGCTGATAACAGGAACTGCTGCGCCACCGTTAAATTCTGCAACAAGAAAATTAACCCGACGATCTTCGACAAAAGATGCTGTTGCATTGGCGGCACCGGGTACACCGGCGATATCATAGTTAACGGTTGCAATGCTGGTGATACTGTCACCGGCAGCAGCGAACACGCCACTTGAATTTAAAAAAGAAAAACTAATAACAAGAATTAAAAATTTTCTGAATGAAAAAATTTTAGACGCAGGGTTTCTTTTAAACACCGCAAGCAAGGTGTTTACGAAACTTGAAATATTAATCAAAAAATTGTCAGGGCGTAAATGCAAAATTTCTTAACTCGCATAATAATAAAAATTCGTCAAAATCCTTTTTGCCTGGGTAACAAAATATCAACGAAAAAACTTCTTTAGGATCATTTGAGTAATAAATCTGCATCTGGAAGAATGCGGAAGTAGCGACGTTCAATTTCTTATTATTGTTTTTTCAAAAACTTTAGCTTTATTTTGTAATGTTTTGTAAAACTTTGTAATAGATATAAAATAGACGCTAAGTCAGTGAATATCAAAGAAAAAAGAAGAAAATAATTGATTAATTTCAGTGTCAGAAGGTGACAAAAACGTCAATTCTGTGACACCTGTAATAACACGTGATTTTTCCGGGCCAGGCAGCTTGTATTTTCAGAAAAATTTCAGAGAAATCTGCCCGTAAAAACACCGGTACCCATGAATTTTCAAGCAGTTAGCTAACCCGCATATTGCATGAAGAATGGCTTGCTTTCATGAATTTATTATGAAAAACAAACACTTGGTCAGGGTTTAGGTTATTTTGAAAAAAGCACAGTTTGCGCCTGCGCCATTTTGCAAAAAATCTGGCTGCCCATCCTGGCCGATCCCCCTTGAACCATAGCTATTGCTATGCTTCTGCGGACGATCGGCCAGCCTGCTTTGCCAGAATTTTCCGCAAAACGGTGCTCTTCATGCAATATGCGGGTTA
>JAJRUQ010000055.1 GCA_024277705.1 Gammaproteobacteria bacterium | reverse complement strand
ACATTTATCTTTCCATCCAGACAAAGCAGATTACCTTCTTTAGTCACCACCAATGGATTAATTTCAACCAGACCCAGATCTTTTTCAATAAACAGTTTTGCCAGACCGGCAAGCAGTTTTGTAAACTGCTTCACCTGATCACCCTGCAAGCCTAAACCAAATGCCAGCTTACGACACTGATAGGGCATCAGACCCAGCATCGGATCTAACGTTGTACGAAGGATTTTTTCCGGTGTTTCTGCTGCGACTTTTTCAATTTCAACACCGCCTTCTGTTGACGCCATAATCACAACCCGGCGAGTCGCTCTATCAATGCCCGCACCCAGATAAAGCTCCCGCTCAATATTGCAGGTTTCTTCAATCAGCACATGATTAATCGGCTGCCCCTTGGCATCGGTTTGAAAGGTAACCAGATTCGTACCCAGCATTTCACCAACAAAATGCGTAACCTCTTCGCGCTTATCGGTTAGCTTTACGCCACCGGCTTTACCCCGGCCACCGGCATGCACCTGAGCTTTTACCACCCAGCGGTCTGTATTCAACGCATCGAGAGCAGCGGACACATCACCCGCTGAACTCACAACGCGATTATCAGGCACCGGCATTGCGTACTGCTGAAACAAGTGCTTTGACTGGTATTCATGTAAATTCATGTTTTTCTCCGCTTATTACTGAGTCAGAAATAAAGAACACTCTTTCATTAGACTGTATTATTACTTTACTGCAGGGGCGAATCGATTCGCACAAAATACAGCGCCACACAAATTAAGTACGAATAAATTCGCACCTGTAATGACTGATTCAATATTCTTTTAAATTAATTCGTTAGTCGTTGTTATCGGGTTAACCCAAAACCATTATCATTCGACAATGATAGTTTAAATTATTTTTTGCTAGTAACTAGAATTTTATAGCGCGGATCACTGGTGTCCCGTTAACTATTTTGATTATAGCTAATAGCTTAATGCATATGACTATATTAATATTTATAGCGTATTAGACATGAAATTGACAATACAAATATTTTGTCATCCTGAGCGCAGCAAAGCGGTGTCGAAGGATCTTAAGTGACCTATCATACTGGATCAGGATCCTTCGGTTTCGCTGCGCTGCACTCAGGATGACACTGCACGGTTAGCGGGACACCAGTGAGCGCGGTTATATTTAATAAAAAACACCGCATACCACTATTAACTCATTTTTTCAATTATCACTTTCTTTATAAGCTATCTTTTTTGCATAATATGAATCGCTCGGTTATCAACTGCAAGCGCGGCTTCATGCACCGTTTCAGATAGAGAGGGATGCGCAAAAACAGTGAGCGCCAAATCTTCAGCACTGGCCCCCAGCTGCATCGCAATAACCGCCTGAGCAATTAGCTCTGATGCATGGCCACCCATAATATGCACACCCAGTATTCGATCTGTATCTCTGTGTGCGAGAATTTTAACCATGCCGCGAGTATCACCCTGAGCCTTTGCCCGGCCACTGGCAACAAACGGAAAAACGCCTGTATTAAAGTTTTCACCTGCTGCTTTTAACTGCTGCTCAGTTTTTCCCACCCAGGCTATTTCCGGGTGAGTATAAATCACTGACGGTATCAAATCATAATTTATTGCCGCATACTGACCGGCAATTAGCTCGGCCACCATCATGCCTTCTTCTGAACCTTTATGCGCCAGCATCGGCCCTCGCACCACATCACCTATAGCATAGACGCCGGGCAGTGATGTTTCGCACTGATCATTAACATGAATAAAACTTCGCTCATCCAGAATCAGTTCCGCCTCTGAATCAAATACATTATCGGAGTTAGGTTTACGCCCCACCGCAATAATTAACTTATCAAACACAGCGCTATGCTCACCTTTTTCATCCTGATAACGAAGCTCGACCTGTTTGCATTGTTTTATGCTTTTTATTTCTGTCGCGAGTAATCGTGCATTTAAACGAATATCCAGCCCCTGTTTTTTATATGCACGCAGGGCATCACGCGCCAGTTGCTGATCCGCTATGGGTAGAAACCTATCCTGTGCTTCTATCACCATCACCTCAGAACCCAAACGTCGCCATACACTGCCCAGCTCCAGACCAATAACACCGGCGCCCACAATACCCAGTTTTTTCGGTACCGAATCAAATTCCAGTGCGCCGGTGGAATCAACAATTAAATTTTCTGTGAGTGGTGCAGCCGCCAGCTCAACCGAGCTCGAACCACTGGCAATAATAATGTGCTCCGCAGTAAATATATTTTTTTCTGTTTTCTCCGAGACCTGTACTTTTTTATTTTCAAGCAAGCGTCCACTACCCGTAATACTGTCCACCTTATTGGCTTTAAGCAAAGCCGCTATGCCCCCGGTTAGCTCTGCTACCACTTGCTGCTTTCTGGCCATCATGGTTTTCAGGTCCAGCTCAACCGAAGCCAGTTTAATACCATGCGATGCAAATTCATGATTTGCCTGCTCAAACATTTCAGATGACTGCAACAGCGCCTTCGAAGGTATACACCCCACATTCAGGCAGGTGCCGCCTAATGATGCTTTTCCGTTAGCATCTAACCCGTTATCAATACAGGCGGTTTTCAGCCCCAGCTGTGCACAACGAATCGCAGCGACATAACCTGCCGGTCCGCCACCAATAACAATCACATCATAATCGACAGACATAATCAGACTCCAACCAGTACTCGTGCCGGATCTTCCAGCACATCTTTTATCGTCACCAGAAACTGTACGGCTTGCGCACCATCGATAATACGATGATCGTATGACAGAGCCAGATACATTATCGGTTGCGCAACAATTTCATTATCAACAACCATCGCCCGTTGCTGAATTTTGTGCATACCCAGTATGCCGCTTTGTGGCGGATTGATAATGGGAGTTGATAACATGGAACCAAATACTCCTCCATTAGTAAGTGAGAAAGTGCCACCGGTCATATCCTCTATACTCAGGCGATTATTTTTTGCCTTATCCACCAGGTCCGCTATGCCGGTCTCTATTTCTGCCAGACTCATCTGGTCTACATTACGTAAAACAGGCACCACCAGCCCTCTGGGTGAGGCCACCGCGACACCAATATCAAAATACCCATGATAAACAATATCATTTCCATCTATTGACGCATTCACTGCTGGAAAGCGTTTTAGCGCTTCGACGGTTGCCTTAACAAAAAATGACATAAATCCAAGTTTTACATCGTATTTTTTTATAAACAGATCTTTATAACGCGCACGCAAATCCATTACTGGCTGCATATTCACTTCATTAAAAGTGGTCAGTATGGCGGCATTTTGCTGCGCCTCGAGCAGACGCTCTGCTATGCGTGCACGCAAGCGTGTCATGGGCACTCTTTTTTCTACACGCTCACCTGAGTCTGCCGATACTGAGATTTTTTCTGCCTTGTTCACTGCTGCTGTCTGTTCAACCACTTCATACTGAACCGGTGCCTGCGCACTTACCGTATTCTGCGATAGATGCTCAATTACATCTTCTTTAAGCAAGCGCCCATCCTTACCACTACCGGCAATATCATCAGAGTTTAGATTATTCTCTTCAATCATCTTTTTTGCTGAAGGCGTGATAATTTTTTCTACTACTGTCGCTACCGGCTCATCTGATGTGGCTGCCGCTTCATTTATATTTGCCAGCAACTGCCCCGATTCAACCACATCCCCTTCGCCATGAAAAATACGCTCAAGCACACCATTAATCGGTGACGGCACTTCGAGTACCACTTTATCGGTTTCCAGGTCAACCAGCGACTCATCACGTTTAACAAAATCTCCCACCTGCTTGCGCCAGCTTACAACGGTCGCGTCTGAAACAGATTCGGGCAACTCCGGTACTTTCACTTCTACTGACATTATCTTGTCCTGTGTTTATCACATAAGAATGAGCAATTAATTAAGCGCTGTATTTGCATGCCTCAGCCGGGGAACTATAATTCTTCAGGTAACCCTAAAGCCTCTCTTACCAGTTTTTTCTGTTGTTGTGCATGCACTTTTGCAGAGCCCACTGCCGGTGCGGCGGAAGGTGCACGACCAATATATTCAACCATGCAGGGGTGATCCAGTTTGGCTGCAAAACGCGGTTCAAAATAATCCCATGCACCCTGATTTTTCGGTTCTTCCTGACACCAGATTAACTGTTCCGCATTCTGGTATCGGGACAACGCAACATTGAGATACTCTGAGGGAAAAGGATAAAGTTCTTCTATACGTATTATCACAAGTTGCTTTAATTCAGCTTCACGGCGCTGAATTAACAGATCATAATAAACCTTTCCGCTGCACATAATAATCCGCTTCACATCTGCTGCAACAACTTCATCCACTTCATCAATTACACGTTGAAAATTACCATAACAGATATCATCAAGTGAGTTCACGGCAAGCTTATGGCGCAATAAACTTTTCGGTGTCATAACGATTAGTGGCTTACGATATTTTCTGACAATTTGCCTGCGCAACAGATGAAACATCTGTGCCGGCGTACTGGGCACACATACCTGAATATTATTCTGTGCACACAACTGTAAATAACGTTCCAGCCTGGCAGATGAATGCTCCGCGCCCTGCCCCTCAAAACCATGCGGCAGTAACATGGTTAAACCACACAGCCGGTTCCACTTTTGTTCACCGGCCACAATAAACTGATCAATAACAACCTGTGCACCATTCGCAAAGTCGCCAAACTGTGCCTCCCATATAACCAGCGTTTCCGGTTCTGCGGTTGCATAGCCATACTCAAAAGCCAGTACGGCTACTTCTGACAACAAAGAATCAATCACCAGAAAATTGGCCTGCTCGTCCGACATATTTCTCAATGGCACATAGGATGTACCATCAAGCTGGTTATGCCAGACGGAATGGCGATGAAAAAAAGTCCCTCGACCACAATCCTGACCCGACAGACGAATTGCATGCCCCTCCGTTACCAGGCTGGCATAAGCCAGATTTTCAGCAAAACCCCAGTCTATATCCAGTGCACCTGCCGCCATTTTATGCCGGTCCTGCATAATTTTTTCGACCCGCGCCTGCAGTTTAAAACCGGCAGGGCGTTTCTCCAGTTGCTCACATAGCAAGCGTAACCTTTGCAGGTTAATTGCGGTTTCTGCACCAGTGTTTTCACTGGCATTTTCATATGGGTGCCAGTCAATATTAAAAGCATAATGTGCCGGCTTATCATTTTTAATTATTTCCGGCACCACACAGTTTCCCGCATCCAGCTCATCACGATACTCCTGCATCAGGTCATCAGCCCGTTCTGGCTGAATGACTTTTTCCTGTAATAACTTATCCGCATAAATCGCACGGGTTGTTGGCAGTTGATTTATCTTTTTATACATCATCGGCTGGGTTGCCGACGGTTCATCTGCCTCATTGTGTCCATGACGACGATAGCAAACCAGATCAATCACCACATCTTTCTTAAATGCCATACGATAATCCAGCGCGATCTGCGCAACCAGCATAACGGCTTCCGGGTCATCTGCATTAACATGAAATATCGGCGCATTCACCATTTTTGCAACATCTGTACAATAATAAGTGGAGCGGCTATCCTGTATATTACTGGTGGTAAAACCTATCTGGTTATTGACAACAATATGAATGCTGCCCTTGGTTGAGTAACCGCGTGACTGTGACATCTGCAGCGTTTCCATCACCACACCCTGACCGGCAAAAGCCGCATCACCATGTATCTGTATGGGTAGCACTTCAATACCCTGCGTATCACGTCTACGATCTTGTCGAGCACGCACGGAACCTTCTACCACCGGTGCAACAATTTCCAGATGTGACGGATTAAAGGCCAGCGCCAGATGCATATCCCCCGCGGGCATTTTCATATTTGATGAAAAACCCATATGGTATTTAACATCACCCATATTATCGCCGTGGTCCTTTTTACCCTCAAACTCCTTAAACAACTCGGTCGGTGTTTTACCCATTACATTAACCAGCACATTAAGCCGCCCACGATGCGCCATACCAATAACCGTTTCTTTTATGCCATGACTGGCGGCACGCGCGGTAATTTCATGAATAAGGGGAATAAGGGTTTCAGCCCCTTCGAGTGAAAAGCGCTTTTGTCCAACGTATTTTGTATGCAGGTATTTTTCCAACCCCTCTGCCGCACTGAGTCGATCTAATAAGCCGATTTTCTGCTCGCTATCCAGACTGGCTTTACCGCGCACGGTTTCAATCCGCTGTTGAATCCAGCGCTTCTCTCCGGTTTCAGTAATATGCATATATTCAGCACCAACAGAACCGCAGTAGGTGTCTGATACAATAGAAAAAATTTCCTGCAGAGTCGCTTCATCTGGCCCGTAAAGCGAACCGGTGGCAAATACCGTTTGCAGGTCTGCTTCACCAAGCTGATGATTTTCCAGCGACAGCTCTTCGATAGAAGCTGAGAATTTTCGCCCCAGGGGGTCCAGTTTTGCCTGTTGATGACCGCGAAAACGATAGGCATTAATTAACTGTAAAACTTTAACCTGTTTGCGTTCATGTGCCAGCACCGAATCGGACACTGACTGCATCGGCGGCAAATGATTCCCACTACGCTGTTCTGCGATATGGCGGAACTGCTGCCTGACATCGGAGTGGATGGTGTCTTTTAATACACCGTTAATACGCGGCAACGTACCAAAATATTCTCGCCAGCGGGTTTCTACTGAGTTGGTGTTTTTCAGGTAGGATTCATACAGACCTTCCAGCCAGGCAGCACTGCCGGCATCTAGCATGGAGCTGTTCCATAAATCCTGCATTGAGGCTTTGACTTTGTCGCTCATATTCCTGGCGCTAGTAGTTAGGTATGGTTATTTTATTATAATATCTTTGTTCTAGTTATAGCTCATTATCGTCTGTTTTGTTTCTAGAACTGAAAGTTTGCAAACATTAAAACCGCTAAACAAACAGCCACGACATGAGCATAATAACGGCTTTCTGTCGGTGCGCCTTCAGCTGCACATAGCAGCTCTATATTGATTGTATATATACGCCCATAGTGACTAACAAATAGCATATGATCATACTGTCTGTTGCTGTCATTCTGAGCGCAGCCCAAGCATCTGCTCGCAGACTCTATAACTATTAATTTTATAAACCAGAGCCTTTAATCTATTCAGGATGACAGACTTAATAATAGTCATTTTTTCTAACTCGGCAATAAAAGAAGCAGCAAGCACTAATCACATTTCCCGTTCAAACAGCACCTGCAAGGGTAAAAATAATGGCTGCGGCAGCGCTTTCATATCAAACCAGCTCCATTGAGTAAGCTCGTGCGTAAAAATCTTAGTGTTTTTAATGTAAAATTTTTCTGTTTTAAGATACAGCGTAACCGTATGCAACTGCTCTGAAAAAATATTATTACTATAAGATGCGGCGCGTAGCTGCTCGACTTCTATGCCCGCTTTTTGTAAGCAAATTCTGCTGGCCGCCTGCTCCAGAACCTCACCTTTTTTCAGATAACCACCGGGGCACTGCCAGCCGATAAACTGATTGTTTTCATAACGTCGCCCGAGTAATACTTTTTTATTATCGCTAACAATAACGGCTACTGCCGCGGCAACATTATCGGTCTGCATTAAAGATGGCTTTTTTCAGTTGTATTTTCTATTTGATTAAATACTTTTCTCGGTTCAATGCCAGATAAAATAATCCTGCAACACTTATTGCATCGGTTATTTCTCCATTCGCCGCCATTTGTACAGCTTCATCAAACGCGAGCTTTTTAATTTGCATATCCTTTTCCGTGTCTTCCAGCTGCTGCATGCACTCACTTAAGTCAGTCGCCAGATAAACATAGCCCTGTTCATCGGTTATTGAGTTTGACGGATGCAAATGTAATAGTTCAGTTATTTTACCGGCTTTTAAACCGGTTTCTTCTTCCAGTTCACGCAATGCGGTTTTAATTTTATCTTCTTTTACTGGTGAACCACCCATGGGGATTTCCCACGACCATTCATTTAGAGTATAACGAAACTGACCGACTAGCCAGGTATTGCCTTCGTCATCCAGTGGAATAATGCCCACTGCCTGATTTTTAAAACTGACCTTTCCATAAAGCCCCGGCTTACCTGCTGGATTAATAACCTTATGTTCCTCGACTTTTATCCAGTCATTATTATACACCGGTTGTGTGCTCAGGGTTTTCCACGGGCTGTCCTTATGGTCGGTCATCGCTACTCCGTTTCGTCTTCGGTTTCCAGGCCGTTTTTATGCGTATCATTAATACGAATTAATAACTGCCTGAATGGCACCACGCTTTCATCCAGATCACGAATAGTTGCTGCATATGACAGATCACCTGTATTCCAGCAGTAATCACCAGACTTCATCTGTTCAAAAATATTTTTTAAACTGGATTCTATTTCTTCTATATAGGGTCGGCTAGCACCCATGCCTTCTTCATCATATTCTATCGATGCACGCATATCGTCCAGTTCATAAAGCGCATCTTTTACCCACGCTACATATTCATCTACCGTTCTTGCTCGACGCATGAATTACCTCTTATTACATTTAATTTTAATT
>JAJRUQ010000054.1 GCA_024277705.1 Gammaproteobacteria bacterium | reverse complement strand
GTGGACAATACCGCTTACTTAAGATGATATTTGTTATTTCTGTCGCATTGTCGGGTTACGCTACGCTAACCCGACCTACTGAGCAATGCTTGAAGCGGCCTGATACAACTGGCCATCAGACTTATGCAGGCTGGGTTAGCGCAAGCCAACAAACCATCCTTAAGTAAGCGGCATTCAGGCCTGACCCCACTCTTTCAACTCCGGAAGAAGCGCTGCACCGAGCTGTTATCCCAACAGTTTCCACGGCGACTCATGTTTTGCTTTATCTGGTAGCGCCAACTACATACCCCAATAAACTTTTAAGTAGTCGCAACAAGATATATCCCCCACACTATCCCCAACAGAATGCCCAGACCAATAACCCATCTTAGAATTTTTCTGATTAAAATACCGATCACAGTTACAGTCGCAATATATGACCAGGCAAACACATCTCCTGAAACAACTCCGTCTGCACCGATATATTGCTCAAGTGTTTTAAGATCTTCAGCAGTAAGGACAGTATCTATAAAAGTAAGCCCGTAGATGGCAGTGCCAATAAAGGCAAGTACGCAAAATATAGTGTAACCGACACCATCTGACTTTATTGCATCACCCGTCGCAGAATAAGTACCAGCAGATTGAGCCTGCACACTTCCCTGAGCTGGCTGCTGATTATTCTCATTTAACTGGCGATACTGTCTTTCCTGAGATTCTCGTTGCAACCTTTGCTGATAGTCGCGTTGCTGTCGCTCCTGATCCAGCCTTCGCTGCCGCTCCTGCTGGCCGCGGTTGTATTCCTGCTGTGCTCTGAAATCGGCACCTACCGTAGAACCAAACCCACTATTACCTCGATTATAATCATTCATACAATCTCTCCCGCCCCTTGGAAATAGAAAATTACCGTAAATACCTGATCGTAAATACGGATGTCGCATATATTACATAATGCCCATGGTAACAAACCAGAACAGGGTTCGACCAACTCAACCCATTGAAAACACATTACTTTAGTGTATTTTAATCACCATCTTATCGCTTAACCCGTGCTTTTTACGCCCAAAACAAACACGCTAAACTGGCACTGGCTTCTGTCATGATACCTTTTCCTTAAGGCATGTTTTTACCTATGGAAAATAACTTTTAAGCTGTTACATGACCTGAATATTACAGCTTATTTTTTGCTATTCAACCAATTGCGCATGCCTGTTCCTTTATCTCACTTTTTCTTTAGTCTAATGACATCCGTGCATCGGTCACATTTACAGCCGTAGTTGAGTTGAAAAACATGCCTGTAGTGGGTGATAACTCTGTACTGTTGAGCACCGCCAATAACAGACATTCAAGGTTTAGTATTAAACAGTCTTCGCTCTTTATTTATTAAGCGAAAAACTACGCAAGTTTTTCAGCGTATAACTCTTTAATACACGGCTATCGAGAACGGTATAAAGTAATGCTATTAACTCTGATAGCTGTTCACTAGCTGAAGCAGAAAATCGTTGTACGCCTATTTTGTTTCTAAGCGCAGCAGGTGAGTCTGTTAAAAATGAATAAAGTGAAAACTGATCTAGAGATGATGCAGGAATTACAGGAACTACTATATTAAGTAAGCGTGCTTTAGTATGCAGATCTATAGGGTGATTTTTTTTGTGCCTGAGAACCAGCTCAATAAGAATCTCATGTTTTATTTTCACCAGATCTATTATGGTTTTAATATCAGCTTTTATAAATATATCTGCCCAGCTGCCGGCTACCACTTTAATCGCATTAATGGGTAAATCACCAAATATCTCCATTGCACTGGTTTGTAGTTGTCCCGGCAAGGTGACAGGTGGTCTCCCCTGAAACTTGAATTTTGTTGGTGCCGCCCCAGTAGCAAGCTCTAACTCAAACATCCAGCCTTGCTCAGAAAGCGGATAACGATCTTGTAGTAACATTTTTTTCTTAATAGAGGGTAAATCTCCTTCAGTCTCTGAAGTCAAGTCATGCTGAGCCTGCCCCAAACGAACACGCATCGAAACTATATGAAATTGTCCGCTCCATGGAACAGAAGTAGTAACCGTTTGTACCCCACTATCAAGCTCAGCAGCAATGAGCCTGCCAAGTTCATTAAAATCAATGGCGACTGATTCTGACATGTCTTTTAAATAATGGTCTTGAAGGTTATTTCAACCTCACCAAAAACATCTACTTTCAGGCCAGATGTCTGTGGCGCTCGTTCATCAGCTTGCCTCACTACTAAATTAAAACTAGACAGTTCAGAGGGCTTTTGGAAAGAAGTAAATCTTCCTAGACTCCTTAGTGGTGTTACCAGTCGCTTGCTTCGTTCAGGTTGTGCCGCTTCTTTAGTGCTTAACACTTCATAGGTTAATTTAGCCTTGATCTTGCCCGCATCAGCAATAACACGTGGTACACCTCTATTTAATAATTGTGCAATGACAGCTAACTGTGATTTGGCTAGTTGACTACGTACTGCAGCACTTATTTTTATAACGGAAGATTTCTTAAGTACTATTTTCTCTGGCTTTTTTTTATAATCATTTTTCTCAAGCATTACACCTATAACAGCTTCAATGGGCGGAGATTCATCAATACTATTTTCCTCAGGCTGATAAAAAGCACCAGTGTAAATTGATGTAGGGTATTTAGTTGAATCACCAGGAAATAGTTGAATCAGCTCTGTGAGGACCTGCTCATCTGTAATATAACGTTCACCAAACTCTTCTACTGAAAAAGCAGCGGCAACTGTCAGTTCGGCCAGGCGTTTTTCCTGATCGAACTGCGCA
Organism: Gammaproteobacteria bacterium; assembly: GCA_024277705.1. Taxonomy (GTDB): domain Bacteria; phylum Pseudomonadota; class Gammaproteobacteria; order SZUA-229; family SZUA-229. The sequence continues at coordinate 10,087 of JAJRUQ010000054.1, read as the reverse complement.
GTTATTATCGCATCAAACATTTCACTTATCAGTTTAGAGACAAATTCGGCAAACCCCAGTTCATTAGGCTCAGGGTTAGTAGCCATTACTTTATCCTTTCGTACTAAACGTTAAGAGGCAAATAATCAGTCTTAAAGTTGATACGTACCATACCAAAAATTTGCACCCGGCTACCCGAGATATCACGGTGTGTTTCTTTAGTGGTGCGAACACTCACTGAAGAACGTGAAGTACGGCTAGAATAGTTACCAAACAACGATAAAATTCGCCCCGTGCCACCACGACTTTTACGCGTATAGTTGGTTCTCTGATAGGAATCAGCATTTTTCTGATAAAAACTGGAAGCATACGCACTAAATGTCAAGCGTGTTTCTATTAAGCCATTCTCTACTACGAGTCGTAAAATTCCCTGCTTAACCATCTCTTTTAGCAAAGTAAATCGGTTAACTGAAAGTCTTCGGGCAACCGCATCTAAGATCGCTTTAAACTTAGTCTCATCTATCGCCGTAGTATCATCAGCTACATTAGCATTGCCTGAAACAAGACCACCGGCTTCAGCGGGAAGCGCAACAGCATCATTTAACGCACCAGCCTCATCAGCAGAAAGAGTCTGACCAACCCTGACTTTGGTTTGTGGATCAGATGAATCTGAATCATTGGGAGCAACCAGTGAAAGAAACTGTAATAATTCTTCCCCGCTAATATCATCTGAAGTGTTATTAATAAAATCTTCAAGGGTACCGGCCACACTTTGAACCAGTTCAATATAGGCTTCAGTCTGACGCATATTAGCGGACACCAATGCATCAAATGTATCTGTTATGAGTTTTGCGGTGAATTCCGGGAACCCGATTTCATCAATTTTTGCCGCTTCAGCAACTGGAGAATTACTAAAGGCCATGATACACCTCCTATGTCATTGTGAGTATGGGTATAGAAATAATAAGCCCACTCCTATCAAAAGTCCAGCTATACAATCTCACTAGCAAATCACTATTTGCTAATTTTTCTGCCCATAAATATCAATAAAACGATCTTGTTTAAAATTATTTTACAAGCATCACAAACAAACTTCAGAAGTAATCCTTTATTATCATTCTCTAACAGGCGGCTTTGGGTCGGTTAGTAACCTTTGATATATGGAACGCGTACCTGGTATCAATTATTAACTGGCCTTGAACTATTTATTTAGACAATGAGAATCCATTCTAAAGCGAACATATGTTAGCGATACTGTTATATTTAAAGAACAGGAAAGAATGGGGCCCTAGCCAACTCAATCCATTGAAACAGAAAACTTTAGTATATTTTAATCACCATTTTATTGTTTAACCCGTGCTCTTTACACCCAAAACAGACACACTAAGAAAGCACTGGCTTCTATCATGATATCTTTTCCTTAAAGCATGTTTTTTACTATTCAATCAGTTGCGCAGGCCCGACCCTTTATCACACTTGTCTAGCAAACACTGGGAAGCCCACTACTTTGGACTCATTTCAATTGGACAATGTTAATTCTTGACACGCAATAATAGCCGGCGCATTATTATAGTACTCTGTAAGGATGACGAGGTGTTGAGGTGTCTGTTAACTTCACAAAAGAAGCAAACATATTAGCAGCGCATGGCGCGCCGACCGGCGCCAATACTAATGATTGCCAGCATAGAAAACCGGGCAATAAAAGCCTCTCCAGCAGTCATATCAAACGTGATGATGCCACTTTAAGTTACCTGTATGAAGACACCAATAACAACGTACAGGGTGTTTATAAAACCATCATTTCTGCCATTAGCAGTGTCAACCATCTAGTCGGCAACAGCTTGAAGAAAGCTATCAATCTGCTCGGCAACGTTGTTATCGCCGTAAATAACTCCTGCACGGCCGGAAAAACACGAAATAGTCTGCTTGAAAAAAATCTCGATCCCTACAGTAATGACTACCCGTTAATATTTGGTGCTCACACCGGGACACGGTCAGCACAGGGATTGATACCTATAAGTTCTCCATCAGGGTTTGATAAAAACAGATAAAAACATGACATGCTCCTCCGACAATAACCATTTTGAATCACTAGATTTCGAGCAGGTTCTGGCAAAGGAGCTGAAACACTTCGGTAAAGACAAAAATCTGGAGCTGGAACCGGAACCAACGGAAAATTTGACCGAGGATACTAATAATAACTGCGACAGCGAATATTCACAATCCGTACTTGAAGGCGCACACAAGGCCAAGTTGACTGGGCTGGCATTCTCCGGTGGCGGTATACGCAGCGCGACCTTCAATCTGGGAGTATTACAGGCCCTGGCCAGACTACAACTGCTTGATCAGTTTGATTATCTGTCAACTGTATCCGGCGGTGGCTATATCGGCAGCTGGTTTGCAGCCTGGATACACCGGGAGAGCCGCCCTAAAACAGAAATGGAAGCCGACACGGATATTGAACAACAGAAGAAGATAACCGGGGACCGTCATACCACCACTAAAAAGTGCGGTCTTAGCATTGTTGCCGATAAACTTGAAGCATCGGTAAGTGCGAGCAATGATACCGGGTCAAAGGCAGCAATGAAGCCCGATCCGCCACCTATCTGGCACTTGCGGGAATATTCTAACTACCTGTCCCCACGCATTGGTCTGTGGAGCAGTGATACCTGGACACTTGGTGTCACTTACATCCGAAACCTGCTACTGACTCTGAGCCTGCTGCTGGCCACGTTAATAACACTGGTCCTGATTTTACGAATCATCACCCTAAGCTACTTTAATCTGGCCATAATGGAATCCCCCGATTTCGCTGTTCAGTGGATACCATTTGCATTCTGCCTGTTCCTGTTTATTACCACGCTATTCGGTGGTATTGAACTGTGCGGCAAATCCGAAAAAACTCTCCAACCGGCGTGGGTATCCTATGCCACTGTGATTGCGCTTATGTTCGCGTCCATTGTCGGTTCTTTATGGCTTTGGCACATTTTCTCTAGTGAGATAGTCGAATGGGTTTGGCCCGCTGTCTATACTGTGAGCTCTGCCATGCTCGGATGGCTTTTTGGCATGTATTTAGGCGGTTTTAGGTGTAGATCAATAAAGCCCCTGGTCGGTTCATCATCAATGAGTCGGGTAATCTTGATGCTTGGAGTCGCCCCCATATTCTGCCTTGCTTTTTTTCTGGCTTTGCTGAACTTACTAGGGCAGTGGCTGATTCAATGGCATCCCGACCCGGCAGCACCTGCCTGGGTAATGGAAAACTGGTACATCGTTGTTTGGGGACCACCACTAATGGTGCTTGTCTTCAGTATTGTAGCCTTATTGTTTGTCGGAATTACAGGTAGCGAACTGCGTGAACTTGACCGCGAATGGCTAGGGAGGTTTTTTGCGGTGATGTCAAAATGGAGCGCACTGATAACTGCGCTGGTTGTGCTGGTGGTGTATTCTCCCTGGCTGATCACTCAACTTGACAGCATACTGGAATGCAACAAGCTGGCAAACATCAGTATAGCCGCTGTTTGGGGAGCACTGAGTAGCGCGGGCGCCTACCTGGCCCGTACAGTTATGGTGGATAAGTCATCCAGTCCCGGCTTGATCAAGAAAACCATCATCGTGACTGCTCCCTATGTCTTTATTATTGGCATGATCATACTGACCATCTGGCTGACTGATGTAGTCATCGAAATAATACATTCTGATCCATCTGAATATTTTCCAGGCCCCCCGGCCGATCAATACTGGCAATTATTGGAGCATATCAATATAGGAATATTAGCGATAATGGCTCTAACTACAGGTGTGTTGGCTTATTCGTGGTCAAGGCTTGTTGGGGTTAACCGCTTTTCATTACATTCGATGTATGCAGACCGCCTCATCAGGACCTACCTTGGTGCATCCAACCTTAATCGCAAAGCACACCCGTTTACCGGTTTTGCCGCGAGCGACAATGAGATACGAATGCACGACCTGGCTTACCAGTTGGAGCCTGATTCTGGTTCGGACACCGGGCAAGAGGGTTCAGAATCAGAGCAAGACCACAAATCCTGCAAAGTGCCATACCTGATTGTCAACGCTGCGATTAACCTGGTATCCAGTAAACGGCTGGCCTGGCAAAAACGCAAGGCAGCCTCGTTTACCTTTACCCCGCTGTACTGTGGTTATGAATTATGTGGGGAAAAAAATGATGAAACCAGTACGGAAAACTTTAGCCGGGTGGGCGGTTTCGTAAAAAGTAAGCATTACGCGGGGGAGAGTCAGGGTGTTTCACTCGGTAAAGCGATGACAATCTCCGGGGCTGCTGCAAGCCCTAATATGGGGCACCACTCATCACCGGCACTTACTTTTCTGATGACAACATTTAATGTCAGGCTCGGCTGGTGGCTACCGAACACTACACCGGAGATTAACAAATTCTGGTTTCGCTGGTGGCGGTCAGGAAAACAGAAAAACAGCCTGAAGCATATCGCAAAAAGCGAACCGAAACTGGGTCTACTTTATCTCTGGAATGAACTACTTGGTAAGACAAATGCAGAAAGTGGTTATGTCTACCTTTCCGATGGTGGCCATTTTGAAAATCTTGGCATCTATGAACTGGTTCGTCGCCGTTGTCGCATAATTGTGGCCTGTGACGCCGAGGCTGATCCTGAAATGACCTTCGCCGGGCTGGGAAATGCGATAGAAAAATGTCAGATTGATCTAGGCGTCCCCATTGATATTGATGTTTCACAAATAAAGCCAGAGCTGGGCAGCGGTAACAGTCTGTGGCATTGTGCTGTTGGCTGCATCCGCTATAGTGAAGCAGACCGTGACCAGCCTGATGGCACACTTGTCTACATCAAATCATCTCTGACCGGTGATGAACCCATGGGTGTTGAGACTTATGCAAACAGCCATCAGGGTTTTCCGCATGAAAGCACCGCTGATCAGTGGTTTGATGAAAGTCAGTTTGAAAGCTACCGGTCACTTGGTGAGCACGCCGCACTAAAGGTATTTGAAAATGCCATCAGTATTGCAAACTGTACCGCCGAAAACGGCAAGCTTAGCCTGATTGAACGCACTATTAAAGAACTGCGTAAGCAATGGTATGCGGGTGCAGACGCGTATTCCAAACCTCATGCCGATCACGACGCACTGCTTGAATCAATTATGGACACACTGCGCACTGATACACGCCTTGTGTTTCTTGACACGCAGTTATATCCAAACCTGCAACGGGTAATAGACCGGCACTTTAATACTAAAATAACGCCTTTACAGGCCTCAAATTATGAGGAATTCAGAGCGGGGTTCTACTTTTGCAAACGTCTTATTCAGTTTATGCAGCAGGTGTATTATGATCATCAGCTCGATCTTGAATATGCCGCACCCAGAAACAGTGGCTGGATGAACCTGTTCCGGCGCTGGGCATGGTCGGAGATGTTACGATTTACCTGGGCATTAACCGCGGGCACTTATGGTTCCCGTTTCCAGTCATTCTGCAAGCATCACCTCAGTCTTGATTTCATCGAACAGGCGCTGGATGAACAGCCGCTGTTCATCCATGTAGAGAAAAAAACGAATAACATATCCAGGCGACAGTCTGGCCGGGATGCCGCCCCTGATGATAACGGCTATGATGTGAAGTTTCTCGAATCTGATAATGGAGATGCTGAAGGCGTTGACTGGGAAAAAGCACAGCGGAACTTCGGCCTTCATCGTTACGAGACAGAGGTGATCAGAGAGTTTATCAATACCTATGTAAACCAGAAAGAGCTTACCGGTAAGCATGTTTTTTGTGCTTACCCACTCAGGCTACTAACAAATGACCCCATAGAAGAAGACAATTCTCCTATAAAACTAAATACTGGATTTTTAATTACCGGCCCCGTACCTTCAAAACCGGAAAGCGCCAAAAATGATCATCAGACCTATGATAACGCAGTAGTATATTTCCGCATTCGACCATCCATGCGCAATATGGATCTGCTGTATGAAACAATTCTAAAATGCGAAAAACCGGATGCGCTAAAAAAATGGAGCATCGAATCCCTGTCACCAATCAGTGATACTCATCGCATGAAAAAATACCCGGATGTCTATGCCATGGATAAAAACAACATTAATCACTGTCGCTGGCATGCAGGGATCTTGCAGGAACTTCTTCCCAGTGATACCAGTCCAGAGAAAAAACAACCCAATTAATGTCCGACGGTTAAGGGTCGGACCAGTACATCACCGGTGTCTTCCACTAGTTAACACCAAGCATAACAGCAACAAAAAAACGATATAAATCAGCCAGAAAATCCAGTGTTTTTTATCTGCGCGTTCATAGCTAAATACTACAAAAAATTGATTGTGACTTTTATACTGCGATTAATTGTTATTATACGGCCTGTATTTTTTGAACTTGCTGCTTATAGGGTGCACAGATGAATGATCAAATAATGGCCGTTAAAGACATATTACTTAATATGCAAGGCGGCTCTTATATATTAGTGACTGTGGTTTTGATCGCAAGCTGGCTGTCTTATCTGTTTTCCTGCCGGATCATCCTGGTTCTGTTGAGAAAATTTTTTAAACAAACAGCGACACATGTAGATGATATTTTAGTCGAGCAAGGCGTACTTAATCGTTTGGCTTATGCGGTGCCTCTATTAGTTATCTACCTGTTCTCGGACGCGCTCCCTGATTACAGCTATGTAATACAGCAGTTTTTATCTGCTTTGCTGGTCATCGTTTTTGTTCTTGTTGTAAATTCTACGCTTGATTCGGTCAATGAAATCTACAGCAGGAGTAAATTTTCTCAGCAGTTGAACATCAAAAGCTATCTGCAGATCAGCAAGCTTATATTAAATATTCTGGCGGGTATTGTTGTTATCGCAATACTCATCGATAAATCACCGATCTATTTGTTGAGCGGCATAGGTGCTTTAACAGCCGTTTTATTATTGATTTTCAAGGATACGATTTTATCGTTTGTCGCGAGTATTCAGATACATTCAAATGATTTATTCAAAATAGGCGACTGGCTGGAAGCTCCTCAATTCGGGGCTGATGGCGATGTAATCGATGTTGCTCTGCATACAGTGAAAATACAGAACTGGGATAAAACGATTTCGATAATTCCTTCGCATAAATTAATTGCTTCCTCGTTTAAAAACTGGCGCGGGATGTCAGAAAGTGGTGGCCGCCGTATCAAGCGTGCCATCAATATAGACCAGACCAGTGTTCGTTTTTGTGATGAAAAAATGATTAACAAGTTTAAATCTATCGAATTACTCGCACCCTATCTAGAATCAAAAATATCTGAAATCGAAGCGTCTAATTCAGGAAAGAATATAGATATGCAGACTTTGGTCAACGGCCGTCGATTGACCAACCTTGGTACTTTTCGAGCATATATAGAAGCGTATCTAAAGAGTCATCCCATGATTCATGACAAGCATACATTTCTTGTGCGACAACTGGCACCGAGTGAAAAAGGTCTGCCTATCGAAATTTATGTTTTCACCAACACCACCGATTGGCTGGCTTATGAAGCGATACAGTCGGATATTTTTGATCATCTGCTAGCGGTGATGACTGAATTCGACTTGCAAGTCTTCCAGAATCCTACGGGAAAGAATTTTGAGCAGTTAAAACACTAGTTATTTCTCGCAAATCGATATTGGAAGAACTCTAAATCGTGTTCGCGGGGTCAGTAGCTCGCGAAGGGGTGAAGTCAGGAGTCATCCATCGGCCAATAACAGGCAATTCAGTCCGGTCTACTCTCTAATTATCAATAATATGATTGGCTATTCCCCATAGATAGGATTAATGTATAGGAAGTAAAAACGCACCCCCATAAACCTCACTTTAGTTTTTTCAAACTGAAACAAAAGGTATTTAATAATGCAGAATGATTCAATCAAAAGTAAATACCATGTATTAAAGGTTGAAAAAACTACCGCTCCAGAGGGTATGCTGGGTGAAAACTGGTATCTCTACGTCATTCAAAAAGGCGACTTAACCAATTCAATAATGGATTGTAAAAAAACGGGGACTCTCAAATCTGTTACTGCACACGCAGAGGAATTGGCCGAAACCTTGAATTTTCGCAACGTTAAAGGTGGCCGAAAATAGAGATAAAATCAGTCTTTTTGACTTAAGAATGTATAACCATCAGAAGCGGTCGTTCACAACTATTCAACATTCAGTTCCTCTTGCAACTGCCTGAGTCTCATCTGCCATTCAGAAAAAGCGTTAAATGCATCATAAACATATAATTGACATTCTCAATAATGCCTGTACACTGTCAGGTAGCTAGAAAGAAAGTCTCTTGTTTATCAACACATCTTCGTTATTTTATTCGTAATTTCCGTTCTGTAGTTTTTAAGTACCAGTCAGTTTTCCCGCTATTCACGCCTATTGAAGGCACATTTTTATATAACACAGGATATTATTATGTCTAATACAGTTAATGGAACCGTTAAATGGTTCAACGATTCTAAAGGTTTTGGTTTTATCGAGCAGCAGTCTGGTCCCGATGTATTTGCTCACTTTAGTGCAATCACTGATTCATCAGGTTTCAAAACCCTGTCTGAAGGTCAGCGAGTTGAGTTCACAGTAACTCAAGGCCCAAAAGGCCCACAAGCAGAGAACATTGTCGCTCTATAAGTAATTAGTTTCGCTAATTACAAAGGGCAAGGCCATTTGGTCTTGCCCTTTTTTTTGGTCTTTGATTTCAGGCCTTCGCCGGGCCTGAGCCTGAGCCTGAACCTGAGCCTGAGCCTACATGACCTTTCTGCAACACCCTAACATCACAAGCCCAGTAACCCCCTTACCCGGCAAACGATACCCCAGCACCTTACGAGTACTGATAAAAACGCATCCTGCTTCAACTTCAAACTGCGCAGACAACCCGACAGTTTTTCCTGCAGTGGGCTGCTCTTATCATTTAGCCTGCCGACACAAAATCAATCAAAGGCTGATAGTTATTGTCATCTGCTGCACGCAACGCATTAATATAATTCTGGCGGCGCTCACCCTCAACATCTAATGTCACTCCGCCCCATTTTATAGGCAATTCCTCAAGAACACCTTCTAATATCACATCCGTCATAATACGTGCATGCCTGCCATTTCCATTCGCAAAGGGATGTATCTTCACCAGCCTGTGGTGAAACCTGGCTGCAAATTCTTCGCGGCCATAGGTGCCATGCTCTACCCAGTATTTAGCATCATCTAAAAGCTTATGAAGTTCTACGCCTATTACTAATGGATCCACCCCTATATTTTTTTCTGTACGGCGAAAACTGCCCGCCCAGGACCATACCTGTACAAGCATCTGTTTATGCAAAGTTATTATGAATGCTTCTGTTAAAAGGTCTTTATGCTTACGTTGATTAGCAAGCCATTTGTACCCCTGCTGAATATTATGCTGCTCGAGCTCATTCAGTTCGCCCCGTGTCTGGATATGCGGGAACTTCAAGCCTTCCATTTCATCTGGATCAAGTTGCGTTGTACCATCGATATACTCCATTATCTTTTCTTAAGCTCCCTGTTATCAGTCTTCCCACAAGTTACGAGGCATCTCCCTCACTAACCGGTCGACCTCTACTTCAATTTGAGTTTTTAACTGTTCACCGCTTAATTGCTGCGCTTCGAGTTTCATCTGCACATCCGTTTTAGCCACAAGTTTTTGCGCCTTTTCCCTTGCTCTATCACTCACCATGATTCCAACCGGCTTACGCGGTACAAGCGCATACATCAGATCACATTCAAGAGAATCTGCCACGCGCCTTAGCTGTTTAAGCGTTATGCGGCCTTCAACTTCCATTCGCTCCATTTGCGATACCTGTGATTTGCTTACACCTAAACGCTTAGCTAACTGTGGGCCACTCATCCCCAAGGCCTTCCGCAGAGTACGCACCCAGCCTTCTTTAGGGCGAGCAACCTCAGTAATATCAACAAGTTGATTTACTTTAGACTGATACTGTTCACGTATTATTTGTTTCACCATAATAAATAACCATATATATGTAGCCGATAATATTACTTACGACCTTATAAATATAGCCTATTTACTATTTTATGGCAATATATATACCGCCAAAATACTCACGCTACAACTCCCCAACCTCACCGATAT
>JAJRUQ010000053.1 GCA_024277705.1 Gammaproteobacteria bacterium | reverse complement strand
ATTCAACCCGCCAGAAAGTCCTATAGGATCAGGTGTAATATACCTCCCCAACCCCGGATCATACGTCCGAAAATAATTATAATGCAACCCTGACTCCACATCATAATACTGCCCAGGAAACCTCACATTCATTTCAACAATTTCACCATCACCATCGACATCCTCGTTTACTGTCGCTTTACCAAACGGGTCATACACCGCCTGCCATACAACATATCCCAGTTCATTGGTCATTTTAACCGGTGTACCCAAATGGTCATTATGTATATAATAAACCTCACCATCACCAGCTGCTGCATAGGCTGGCGGAATGATATTCTGGTAGAAGTGTGTAAATAACGCTTCTAATTGCTCGACTGAAAGGTCTAACCAGGCCACCTGCAAGTCCAGCAGAACGCGTTGCATCAACAGTATATCCTGCACATTAAGTATGCCGTCCTGATTGATGTCAGCCTGTTGCTGTTCGGTCGGTGTCGGGGTGCGTATGCCGATAACAAATTGCGACAACAGAACATAGTCACCGAGATTAAACTCACCATTGAGATTGATATCGCCGTAGTTAATATTAGCGTCTCGCGGATCTGAATTAAAGGCTATTTCGTCACCATCACTGATACCGTCAGCATCACTGTCTGCATTATTTACCTGCGTACCGTATTTAAAAATTTCGTCGATATCGCTGACACCATCTTTATCACTGTCGACTGACACCGGGTTTGTTCCCTGCTGGTCTTCAATATAATTGCTGGTACCATCGCTATCACTGTCAGGGCTGTATTTCGCCAGTAGTTGTCCATTAAGGTAAATATATTCAAATAAAATATTACCGTTGATGTCGGTTTCAGCCATCAATTTACCATCGGTATTATAGATAAAATATTTTCCACTGCCATCCGGCAGGATTTTACTGATACGCTGGCCCAGTCCATTGTACCGGTACGTTGCTTTTAAAACACCATTATCAAAAACTTCAAACAAGCGATTATATCTGCTGTAACTGTATGTTCGCTCACCCAAACCAAGCAGGTTGCCGTTGTTGTCCAGTACCGCATTATCAAAACCACGCATTGACAGGCGATTTGATGCAGGATCGTAACTATTGAGAGTCACTGTTCCATCTGTTGTTAATTTTGTACGGTTAGCGTTTTTATCATATTCGTAGGCTTTAACTCCGAAATCACCATTGGCACTGACCAGTCGATCCAGTTCATCATAAGCAAAAAAAGCACTGCTGCCGGTTAATGCATCATCACGCTGACTCAGATTTCCGTTCGCGTCATAAGCGCTATAGTTCAGTTCGAACACGTCAAGGATTTGCTGGGTCAAAGGACGATAGGCCATATCTTTACTCTGCGACAAGGTAAGCGCATTACCATACATGAGGTTATTGATTTCACCGAACGGTTCATAAGCAATATTTAAAGCCAGTGGTGTTATTACACCGTTGCGCTCCAGAGACAGCTGTGAAACCTGTCCTGCTGCATCATAAACATAGTGCACAATTGCACCGGACGGATACTCGATACGCTGTAGTTTATTGGCACTGTTATAGCTGTACAACAGCGACTGTTGTGAAGCGATATTACCAAAAACATCGTAAGCGTAAAACTGTACACTGCCGGCATTGCTGACTGTACACAAACGCCCTACCCCGTTGCTGCAGTTATCGTATTCATAATAGACATTGTCGTTGCCGGCAGATGTGATCGTTGAGGTTAAACGGTTAAGCGCGTCATAAGTATGGCTGATTGTTTCACCATTGGCATCGCTCATACTGACATTATTGCCCGCCTGATCATGAACATATGTGGTTAAACCGGTATCATCACTGTCACGGGATAACAGGTTACCCAGATCATCATAACTGTACAAGGTTTGTCCATTTACAGGATTTTTTACCGAAATGAGATTGTCCTGTACATCATAATTAAGCAGGGTCATGGCATTGGCAGTAAAATTTGAAGTACCGCCAGAATCCTGGTTAATCTGTGTTAACCGGCGCAGACTGTCATAACTGTAATCGGTAGTAATATTTTTACCATCAAGCGTTGCCGCAAGAGTACCATCGGCTAACCAGGTTTCCGTGTATTGCTCATTAACCTGTGTGCGTAATTGCAGCCGGTTATAGCTATCGAAGGTTTGCGTCAACTGTTTTTTAAGTACACCATTAATGTCACGTATATTTTTCTGTTCGACATTACCTTCACTGTCGAGAATATATTCGATTTTATTACCCAATCCATCAGTAACGGCGATCAAACGACGGGCATCATCGTACTGCAGTGTTATTGTGGTTTTATCCTGAGAGTTTACACCGGTGGTAATGGTTTTCGGTTCACCGCTTGCCAGGTATGTCCATTCGGTCAATCTTTTTTCACCGCTTGCCATATCGTAGTGTTCCAGTGCTTTTAAGCGATCATTTCCGTAATAATAACGGAAAGTATTCAGTATATTATTTGCATCCGTGTAACTTTTAATTTTGCCGGTAGCACTGTAACTGATATTACTGTACAGACTGATATTTAACGGTGCAGTTACATTTTTCAAACGGGCTCGATTGCTACCGGCAAGCACAACATCAGGATAATAATCAAATATAAAAACATCCTCGACATCGGTTCGCGGGCCGTCTATCCGGCTTAACTGATGATAAGGGCCATCATAAGTAAAAGATGTCTGCTGTGTCACCGTACTGCCATCGGGTTTATAACCGGTAATACTGATAGCAGTATTGTTACCAAAGTTATCGTAACTGTAGCGGGTAACTTTATATTTACCGGGATAAACAGACGCTTCTGTTTTACTGGAAATTTTATTGTTGTAGCGTTGATCATAGGTATAAATAATTTCTCGCTCATCAGCCGTGCCCACCGCTTCCTTAACTGACCCCGGGTTGCCGTCAACATCATAATTATTATATTCAGTACGCTGTCCCTTGTCTTCAATGAATTCAAGATAGCCCGTTACTGCATTGTTTTCAAAGGTGACCGGATTATTACCCGTTATTTCAGCAACTATCGGGCGATTACCACCGCTATGTGTTTTGTAGAATGAAGTGATATCCATTGCTGATCCATTGACCAGAGCTGAGCTGCGTTTTGTTGTTACTGTGCGCAGTCCATCACTGCCATATGAAATTTCCACCCGGTCTTTCAGCTGATTACTACCATGTGCACTTAACGTTGCCCGTCCTTTGGAATCATAAGACCAGCTTACATAACGCTGGCCATTTTCATCGGTAATACCTGTCAGTAATTGCGCATCATTACTATCATCATAATGGTATTGTTTGCTACTACCATCAGGAAAAGTGATTGATGTTAATGTATAACTTAAGGCATCGTAAGCAAATGACCAGCGGCGGTTGCTATGATCAGTAATGGTTTTTATTCGCTGATACTGCCCGCTATCACCATAGTTTTCGTAGCTAAAGCTTATACTTTCACCGGTCTGATTACTGACCTTTAATAGCAGACCGCTAACATTGTCATAACTCAAGGTTTGCACCAAACCCTGCAAATTGGTAATCGACAGTAATTTGCCATCACTGTCATATTCTTCTATTTCGTTATTACTGGTGGATAACTTATAAATATTACCATTGCCAGTCGCAATCACTTCAAGTCGTTCACCACCTGGCTTTATATTTTTGTAATTCTCAAGTTCCGAAAAAACAATAGCCTCACCGTTGCCACGTATAAAACGCAGGTACCGGTTTCCCTTGCCATTATTTAACTGTTCATAGTCAGCCGGTTTCCCAGAAAACCGCTCAAAGATATCAAGCACCATTTTTGTCTCACCCGTGCTTCTGTCCACAATATAGCACTGCCCGACATCACCATAAGTAGATACTGCAGTTCTTCTATATTCTGCACTGGTATTGTAGATCCATGAATAGCCAAGACCTGTTCTATAATAAGGCCAGCCGTTAACACAGGCCTCCTCTCTTGTTAAATAAGCTCCTGAGTCCGCTGACGAGAGAAGCTTTTTTCCATAGGCAGTAATGATACCGCCTAATACCGACGGCGTTTCCGCGGTAACAACTGAATTAAGTCCATATGCCGCACCAATATTGCCCATATCATAACGATTGCCGGTGGGCAGCTTTGAAAAAGTTAAGCGACGGTTATAGCTATGATTCCATTTATTCAATGCTGAACTTTTATAATCAAGTTCGAAACGGATGGCCTGCAAAGCACCGATATCCAGCAGAACTTCACGCTGAACTTTCGTGCCGGTTACCGGATCAACCGGATTACCCACCCTGCAACTTTTATTATCATCGTATAAAGCAAGGTCAAGATGAAATGTCGGGAAGTAAGAAAAAATCATATAGTGGATGCCCTCGCAGATTCCGCCGGGCCCGGTATCACACCAGTTTCCACCTTGCCAGTAACCTGTTGAAGCTTTCGGTTTCGGGCAGCCACTGTAACCCAGATTCTGCCCGAACTCGTTGCATTTCACACCCGCTTCTTCAAAGCTTGCTGATATAAAAGGAATGAATTCGGTTGGTGCAGAAAACACATCAGTGAACACTGACAATAAAACGAAAAAGATAGTTTTTTTCATCTTACTCTACCCCTATAGTAAAAACGTCCACATCAGGTGCATTATTGACTAAACTGATAAGGTTGCCGTTGCCGTCATATAACTGTACGCTACTGACAACCGGGGCTGGCGTAGTTGAAAAACTAACATCACCTCTTATTACAACAGAAAAACGTAACTGTCTGGGCTGCATGCTTGCTGTCGGGCTAATAAAATTTACAGTAAAGTCATCACCACTCCGGCGCCAGCTCATTTGCAGCTGATCCTGGGAATTTTTTGTGTAGAAATCACCGGCAACAACTCTGACAAACTCATCTGAAATACTGCCCAGAGGAACCGTCACTTTTATTTCAGCCGCAGCAATACTGGTTGACGATACATTGACAATTGATGTATTTTTGATTTTAAAAACAGCCTGCTCCAGTGGCTCCAAGGCGGTTAAATCCCCTGAACTAACACCACCATAACCGTTGTCATAAGTGAATTCACTGCGTGTTCCACTACCGGCGATAATATCTATAGCCACCGGCATCTCATTAATCCCGGTCAGAAAACGTCCGTAATCGGCAGTCGAATTAATATTAATAACACCACTGCCAACGGTTAAGCCCGCTGGCAAATCAATGACGATAATACTTATCCATTGCGGATGCCCGCTAGAGTAATCCTGACTATCAATTGCAGGATTAAACAGGGCCAGGCGACTGGTCTGATCAGGTCGTAAACGAAAAATGGAACGAACAGGTAAGGCAACCATTGAACCATCAATGTCAGAAACAAACTGCGCGCTGGTATTGGTTTTTGTCATGCCATCGGGAGAACCGACCGCTAATGTTATGGTATCACCACCCCTGGCAACCGTAGGAAAAGACTGTGTAGCGACACAGGCCTGTAACAGAAAAACAAGAAATATTAAAGAAAGAAGATTTTTTCGGGCGCGGTTTGGCATAGACAACACTCCTTGTTGATTACTATTTAATTCCTTTTTCTGTCATTCATTCGATCCAGCCGGACTGAAGAAAATGACACAGTTGCAACAAACCCTATTATATTATTTGCTGCGTTGCAACTTTTTTTTGACTTCTTACCTTATCCGCTTGCCAGCCTGTGTATTTTTTGTGTTAAGAACAGCTCTATTTCATTTCAGCTATTGCTGACTTGCGGTATCCAATAACAGGCAAAGTCTCATTCTGCTATTTCAGTTTCCTGACGCATATGCGGAAACAGAATAACATCACGAATGGATGGCGAGTCGGTCAGTAACATCACCAGACGGTCGATGCCAATGCCCTCACCGGCCGTTGGTGGCAGGCCGAATTCCAGTGCGCGGATGTAGTCCGCATCAAAGTGCATGGCCTCATCGTCACCGGCATCTTTTTCCGCAACCTGTTGCTTAAAGCGTTCGGCCTGATCTTCAGCATCATTTAACTCGGAAAAACCATTGGCAATTTCACGGCCACCGACAAAAAATTCAAATCGGTCAGTGACAAAATGATTGTTATCATTACGTCTTGCCAGCGGTGAAACTTCGGTCGGGTACTCGGTAATAAAGGTCGGATCCATCAACCGATGCTCGACGGTTTTTTCAAATATTTCTATCTGAACCTTACCCAGACCATAACTTTCTTTCAGGTTAATGCCAAGACTGTCAGCCAGCTCGCGCGCACTATCAAGATCTGAGATCACCTCGGCGCTGATCTCAGGATTAAAATGCAGAATAGAATCAAACACGGTCATGCGGGAAAAAGGATTACCGAAATCATAGGTATTGCCTTCACTGACAACATCGGTGGTACCGAGCAGAGTCGTCGCTATCTGCCGTAATAAATCTTCGGTGATGTCCATTAAATCATTATAATCAGCATAAGCCTGATAAAATTCCAGCATGGTGAATTCCGGGTTATGCCGGGTTGACACCCCTTCATTTCTGAAATTACGGTTTATTTCATAAACCCGTTCTACACCACCAACCACCAGGCGTTTTAAATATAACTCCGGTGCAATACGCAAGAACATCGGCAGGTTAAGCGCATTGTGAAAGGTTTCAAACGGACGTGCCGTCGCACCACCGGGTATCACCTGCATCATCGGTGTTTCAACTTCAACATAACCCCGGGTATCAAAGTAGTCGCGGATAAATTTTATAATTTGTGAGCGTAAATAAAAGCTTTGTTTTACTTCCTGATTCATGATCAGATCAACATAACGCTGCCGGTATCGAATTTCTGTATCCGACAGACCATGAAACTTGTCCGGCAACGGCCGCAGTGATTTGGTCAGTAGCTGTATATCATCGACTTTAACGGACAGCTCGTCGGTTTTTGTTTTAAACAAAACACCACTGGCACCAATAATATCGCCGACATCCCATTTTTTAAAACCGTCGTTATAAACACCTTCGGGCAGACTGTCACGTTGTAAAAACAACTGGATACGACCGGACATATCCTGCAGTTGTGAAAAACTGGCCTTACCCATAATGCGTTTCGCCATCATGCGACCGGCAACAGAAACACGAATAGCCAGTGCTTCCAGTTCTTCTTTGGTTTTGTCCTGATAATGTTCCAGCAGGTCACCGGCTAAAGCATCACGACGAAAGTTGTTGGGGAAAACGCTGCTGCCATTTTCACTGGCAGCCACTCGCAGCGCCGCCAGTTTTTCACGACGTTGTGCAATAAGCTTGTTTTCATCTTCAGCAGTAATGGTCGTTGTATCGGTTTTATTATCAGCGTTCATATCATTGTGTTCTTGAGGTTGTTTAAATTTTTCACTTTTTTCATTTTCTTATCAAAGCACCTGTTTCAAGCTTGCTTCAATAAACTGATCCAGTTCACCATCTAATACTGCCTGTGTATTACCGGTTTCAACATTGGTCCTTAAATCTTTTATTCGTGACTGGTCCAGCACATAAGAGCGAATCTGGCTGCCCCAGCCGATATCGGATTTGCTTTCTTCCAGTACCTTCTGATCAGCATTTCGTATCTGCTCTTCACGCTCGTATAATTTGGCTTTTAACTGTTTCATCGCAGCATCTTTATTTTTATGCTGTGAGCGACCACTCTGACACTGGACAACAACATTGGTCGGTAAATGGGTAATACGCACTGCGGATTCTGTTTTGTTAACATGCTGACCACCGGCTCCGCTGGCACGATAAACATCAATGCGCAAGTCGGCCGGATTAATATCAATTTCAATATCATCATCAATTTCAGGAGAGACAAAGACTGCGGCAAAAGAGGTATGCCGACGATTACCGGAATCAAACGGTGATTTTCTCACCAGACGATGCACACCGGTTTCGGTTCGCAGCCGGCCGAAAACATAATCACCCGAAATATGAATAGTGGCACTTTTAATACCGGCAACATCACCCGAAGACACTTCCATTAATTCTGTTTTAAAATCATGAGCCTCGCCCCAGCGCAAATACATGCGCAACAGCATTTCTGCCCAGTCCTGTGCCTCAGTACCACCGGAACCGGACTGAATCTCGACAAAAGCATTACAGGCATCCATTTCACCGGAAAACATACGACGGAATTCCAGTGTTTCAACACTGCTTTCCAGCGTATCCAGGTCAGTCGCAATGGTATTGATACTGTCCTCATCCTGCTCTTCAACCGCCATTTCGAGGAGCTCTTCCGCCTCATTTAATGATGTGTCGAGATCTTCGATAGTAATAACAATTTTTTCCAGTCTGGAGCGTTCCTGTCCGAGCTTTTGCGCATTTTCAGGATCGTCCCAGATACCGGGCTGCTCCAGCTCGCGATTGACTTCTTCTAATTCTTCTTTACGCAGATCAAAGTCAAAGATACCCCCTAAGTGAATCAGTACGTTCACGCAGGTCTTTGATTTTATTCGTTATCGGGTTAATTTCTATCATTAATTGTTTACTGTCTGAATCAAATTGTCCGGAGCAGGCATGATACCGGAAAATGGCTGAGGATTCATTGAAAAATTATCCGTTAAAGCCGGGCTAATCACGAAATACCGTTACGCACTCAGCCTGCAGCAAACGGCAGTGCTTTATAACTGTACCGGTTTCGGCTTTTTCGCCACATTGTTGCGTAAATAAACCGGTATCGCCTCGGCTGCCGATATCGTATTGCCCGAGCGCCATTCATCTGCTGCCAGTTTTGCAATGGCTTCTGCGCCTGGAAAACAGTCGGGTAAAATCATCTGTAACGAACAACCCGCCGATAATAACAACCTGTCTTTATAACTGTCCCAGCCGGTACCGGCACCTGTCCACGAAGGGTCAAGTTCTGCAATGACAAGCTTATCCGGTGAAATCACCTGCTCCTCACCATAAATCAGCCAGCGATGTTTTTCTAAATGGTAGGCCGCACAGTAAACCTCATCCATCCGGGCATCAATGGCAACCAGGATTCTAGTCATTTGCGTTTCATCATAAACGCGCTGGGCAATGGCTTTTAATGTAGACACCGGGATAACCGGAATATCGCAGGCAAAAGCAATACCCTGCACCACACCGGCAGCAATACGCAAGCCCATGAAGGAACCGGGGCCCCGACCAAAAGCAATGGCATCGATTTCATTGATTGACAAATCTGCTTGCAATAATAAATCATCAATCATTTGTAAAATTAAACGACTGTGCTCGCGCGGTGCGAGTTGATAGCGTGAAATAATTTCACCGTCAATAATCAGCGCCGCAGAACAGGCTTCTGTGGAAGTATCTAAAGCAAGAATTTTGGTCACGTAATTTTTTCCGCACGTTTTGAATAAAACTGTTCTACTTCACGGATATCGGACGTTACCGGCATTGACGGTAGACTGTTGAGAAAAATCCGGCCGTAGGCTTTTTGTTTCAGGCGAGGATCTCCGATCATGACCACACCAGAATCATTAACATCGCGGATCAAACGGCCAACGCCCTGTTTTAACGTGATCACCGCCTGTGGCACCTGAAACTCCATAAACGGCTGCCCGCCACTTTGCTTAATAGCATCAATTCTTGCCTGCATCACCGGATCTCCGGGAGAGGCAAACGGCAGTTTATCTATAATCACACAGGATAGACTGTCACCGCGGACATCAACGCCTTCCCAGAAACTGGCGGTACCTAACAGTACCGCATTATCGGTTTCACGAAATTTTTCCAGCAGCTGATGTTTGGGCAGATCGCCCTGTACCAGCAGTTCATACGACAGCATCTGTTTCAAATAATCGTGCGCCTGATGCATGGCATAATAACTGGTAAACAAAACAAAGGCTCTGCCCTGACTGGCCTGCAACACCGGCAGTGCGCGCTGCATTAATTCTCTGGTGTACGAAGATTCGGAAGGTTGCGGTAATTGCTCAGGCAAATACAATAAACTCTGCTGCTGATAATTAAACGGGCTGTCCCAGACACCACTGCTGAAATCCTGCAGGCCGATATTCTTCGAAAAATGCTTAAACTGTTTATTAACCTGCAGCGTCGCCGAGGTAAATATCCAGCTTGCAGAAAAATTATTGGTATGCTGTTGAAAAATTTTTGCAACATCAATAGGGGTGACATGCAACATAAAACTTTTTGTATAGGTTTCATACCAGAGCACAGATAAACCTTGTTCGTCGACTTTGTTATCTGACGCTGTTTGCGTCACTGTATCCTGCTGAGACTCACTGTGAAATTTAGTCAGACGAAACACCATGCTTTGCGCCCGTTCAAAACACTGTTCCAGTCCACGGCCCCGCTCGGAAGCCACCTGCAACACCAGCAGCAAATCATTTAATGCTGACAATAAATTTTTTAATGCCTGTTGAACCGCCTCTTTGCTTTGTATTTTTGACCAGGTTTCACGTAAACCGCTTTCCCCCAGTGCTATTCTGAAATCACGGGCAGTTTTTTCGACCTCTTCTGCATAGTCGCGTAATTCTGCCATATCCGAGGCATCATTGACCTGTTCAGCAATACTGTCACGAGCCAGTGAAATAAGCTGGCGACTACTGACCACATCACCAAAAAAGCGGGCTGCGACATCATGCAACTGGTGGGCTTCGTCAATTATAAAGGCATCGGCATTCGGTAGCAGTTCAGAAAAACCTTCATTTTTCAATGTCATATCTGCCAGCAACAGGTGATGATTAATTACCACGATTTTTGCTGCCTGTGCTTTTTTTCGGGCATTGACGATAAAACAACTGTCCCATTTATCACACTCACCGCCCAGACAATTGTCTGCTGTTGAGGTCACCAGTGGCCAGATATAGGAGTCTTCTGCAATCTCGCTAAGCTCGGAGATATCACCTGACTGTGTCAATTTTGACCACTCTTCTACTTCATTAAGAAAAGCTTTTGTTTCGCGATTAACAAAGCCAAGGTGTGGTGCCATCAGCAAGCGGTGTAAACACAGATAATTACTACGGCCTTTTAACAGTGCAACACTGGTCTGCAGTGATAAAGCTTTTGTCACTCGCGGCAAATCTGTAAAAAACAACTGATCCTGCAAGTGCCGGGTACCGGTCGATATAATCACTTTTTTTCCAGACAAAATAGACGGCAGCAGATAGGCAAAGGTTTTGCCGATGCCGGTGCCTGCTTCAGCGGCCAGTACCCCGCCCGATTTCAGACTGTGCTCGACCGCATCACATAAAGCCAACTGGTTTTCACGTACCTGATAACCGGGAATTTGTTCACAAAAAGGGCTGTCCGGCCCAAGATAGTCTGAAGAGCGTTGCATAAATAAATTGCTTAAAAAGCTTTAAGTGATTTCATTTTCAATACGGCCTGAGCGTAGCTTTCTTCATCCTGAAGTATCCGGCTGGCCGTGCGTATAAAGCTCCAGTTTAAAAACTGCAGCTCGGGGTTTGTATAGGCAAAACTGTTACTTCGCCTGGCCATCTGCAGCGACCGCGAAGCCGCATTGCTCTCCAGTGCCAACCAGGACAAACGACTCCAGGCCGGTGCATAGTCGGGTTTAATCCGTAGAACACGTTCCAGCTTATCAGCAGCGGCATCATAACTTTTATTTTCAATTAAAAGATCCGCTTCAACAAGCAAAGCATTGATTGCTGCAAAACCTTCATTTTCCTGCAACCGCCAGGCATCAAATTTATAATGGCCTTCACTTTCAGCATTGATCTCCGTGCTTGAATTATTCGAATAGCGGTTAGCTGTCGTACTGCAGGAAATCAGCAGTAATATACAGAAGCCATACAGTAATTGCGGAAAAACAGACATGATGAGAATATCAGTTAAATAAATTTAAAAACCAGTTATTACGTTTAGCCGCACATTCATCAGTTTGTTGCGGTTGCGTACCATCAATAAACAGTAATTGTACCGCATTTTCACAATATTCCTGTGTTAAATGACCGGTTTTCATCGCAATCCATTCAGACTTTAACTGCGGCATTTCAGGTAAATTATAAGATTTATAGGCAACCTGACTGATAATGGACTGCCAGATTTTCATCGCACCACTGGCACCGGTTAACCCTGTCGGGCTATTATCATCAAACCCGGTCCAGACTACAGCAGTGATATCACCGCTAAAGCCAGCAAACCAGCTATCGCGTAAATCATCGGACGTACCTGTTTTTCCAGCAATCTGTAAGGACAGATGGTTTGATAATTTTCTGGCAGTACCCATTTTTGTTATATCAATAAGAGCAGAATTTACCACAATGACAGCTTCAGCATTCACCTGATTTTCGATAGTGAGCGGATAGCGTTGCAAGGGTTTTCCATTTTTATCCAGTACGGCATGTACACTTCTTAAGGGATGAAAAAAGCCATTGGCTGAAAAACTCTGATAGATTGAGGCAAGCTGCATAGGCGACATTGGTGTAGCGCCCAGGGTTAACGATGGATAGGGTGCAATTTTGTCATCATAACCCAGAGCTTTCATGGTTTGAATCACTTTATCTAAACCAACATCAATCCCTGTTCTGACCGCCGGTATATTATATGACTTGAGCAATGCTTCATACAAAGTCACTTTACCATGGTATTTTTTATCATAATTTTGCGGCTGCCAGTTTTTCTGTTGTGGAATATTTACCGTTAATGGCGAATCATCCAGCATAGTCGCCAGTGTATACGATGATGACTGTTGCAGGGCGGTTAAATAAACAACAGGTTTTATTAATGAACCGATTTGCCTTTTTGCATTTAACGCACGGTTAAATCCTTTATATGACGGGTTCCTGTCTCCGACAACAGCAAGCAGCTCACCATTGAGCGGCGACAGCACAACTGCCGCCGCCTGCAATGCAGCATTGCCGGATAGTTTGTTTAGCGTATTTTTAACCGCCAGTTCGGTTTTATACTGAACATAAGGATCCAGTGTGGTAAATATTCGCAGCCCTTCCGACTGTAAATCTTGCGCTTGATAATCTTTATGTAACTGGTCTTTTACTGCATCAATAAAAGCCGGGGCTGAGCCCATAGTTGCTTGATTGACTGTCACCACCGGTTTCTTCTGAAATGCTTCAGACTGTCTCTGGCTAATAAGATTTTCAGCCTGCATCATACTTAAAACAGTATTCCGCCGGCTGATGGCATGTCCGGGATTTCTTTTAGGATTATAATAAGAGGCTCCCTTAACCATCGCCACCAGAGTTGCCATTTCCTCGATGGAAAGATTTTTTAATGATTCGCCAAAATAATATTCACTTGCCAGAGCAAAACCATGTATTGAACGTTTTCCGTCCTGGCCTAAATAAATCTCATTGATGTAAGTTTGCAGAATTAGTTTTTTGTCATAATGAAGTTCCAGCAGTAAAGACATCAACGCTTCATTAATTTTACGAACAAAAGATTTCTGTTGATCCAGAAACAGATTTTTAACCAGTTGCTGAGTTATCGTGCTGCCACCCTGAACGGTACTGCCGGACATGATATTAACAACAAATGCCCTGGCGATTGATTTCGGGTCAATACCTGCATGTGAAAAAAATCGCCGGTCTTCAACTAACAGAAGAATTTTAATAAACATATCCGGAACATCATCAAGCTTCAGCAATAGCCTATCCTGACTATGAGCAGGAAAAATTCCGCTGAGATAGGCGGCATCAAAACGCACAAGATCCACCTTTGCACTTGTATAAATATCATTCAGTTCAACTATTTTTCTGTTATTTATACGTAAGCGAATCGCCCGGCTGTTTTCAGTACCATCCCAGAAAACAAAATCACGGGTTTTTATTTCAAATACATCCTTTAGCTGCCGGTACTGTGCCTGCTTAGTAGGCAAACCGTTTACCTGCTGATAATTCAGATACTCCAGCTCATACAACAGCTGCTCTGCAGAAATTGCCTTGCCTGAATACAACTCAAGAGGACGTGCATAAACATGAGCTGGTAGTTGCCAGATTCGACCTTCAAATTTCTGTTTAATTTGATGATCGAGGTAATACAGATATATTAAAAAAACTATCGATAACAACAATAATATTTTATAGCTGTAACGTTTTAGTTTTTTATATTTACGGCTTTTACGTTTTCTGTGATGTTTACGGGGCGAGTGTTTTCTTTTTTTACTGCTGTTGACGTGTCTGGAATTATGACCAGAGTGCTGCTTTGACTTTTTTGTTGGCATTATACATTTTATAATTAATGCACTGCTTATTGTAGACTTTATATCACCGATATCAGGTATCAATCCGGGCATTATCCCCATGAATGAAACAGGATTTCTATATTGTTTAAATTCCGGTATTTAGTTTTAAGAGAAGTTGTAAGTTTTTAATATTAAGGGGTCAGAGTGATTTTTAAACGCTCACTAACAGTTATGCTATGTTAGTTATTAAAATGACTCCGACCCCGGTGGCTAAAAGCTGGATAACCTTATGTTTAGCAAGACTCTTTTGGTTTAACGTTTTTAAACTTACAACTTAAAACTTAAAACTTTTAACTTACAACTTCTCTTTCTGGCCGGTTTGAGACATTTATCAAATAACAAATGCTCAGATGAACGGTGAAGCAAGGATGTTAAGCCTATCGGCAGGTAGACAGAAATCTTGCGGATTTACCACTACAGGGATCAGATTCAAACTGTGTTTTACGTTTTTCTTCTTCCTGTTTCTTAAGCATTGCCTGGCGTTCAGCTTCTGCTTTTTTTGCTGCCGCTTTTTTCTTTGCTAAAGCTTCTTCTCGTGCTTTTGCTTTTGCTTTTGCTTTTGCTTTTGCTTTTGCTTTTGCTT
>JAJRUQ010000052.1 GCA_024277705.1 Gammaproteobacteria bacterium | reverse complement strand
GTTATTCTATTTACGGGCGTCCTGCCCTAATTCGCGGACTATTGTTTTTAAAGTTTTTAAACCTACAACTTGCAACTTCTCTTAAGGCTCAATAACAGCCATTGAACCAATGCTGTTATTTTTGCTGAATAATATGGTTTAATAAACCTTCGGCGGCGTCTTCAACAAGATTCAATACAATCTCAAAGCCCCGGCCCTGGCCATAATACGGGTCGGGTACTTCGGTCTGCTTGCTGTCAGAAAATTTAAGAAACAGATGCACGCGGTCTTCATAACCGGCCGGGCAGATAGCGAGTAAATCCTCTACATTGCTTTCATCCATGGCAATGACATAATCAAATTCAGAGAAATCATCCGCCTTGACACGCCGTGCGCGTTGACTGCTTAAATCGATGTCACGATTAAGCGCCGCATCCTGAGCACGGGCATCGGGTGGGTTGCCGACATGGTAGGCATGAGTGCCGGCAGAATCGATAATAATCTGATCTTCCATGTTCGCTTTTTTAACTTTGTGACGGAAGACGCCTTCTGCAGTAGGTGATCTGCAAATATTGCCCATGCAAACGAATAAGACTTTAATCATGAAAATACTCAAGCGATTGTTTAAATAAAAAAGCGTAGTTTACCCCGAGTTGTGCTGATTCGTTAGCGCTTCATCCACTTATCCGTTAATATTCCGCATCTTTTATTATCTATCGAAGTTCATCTTCATAAAGCACATGTTAAAGATACACAATAGTCAGACTCGACAAAAAGAAGAATTCAAACCGATTGAACCGGGCAAGGTAAAAATGTATGTCTGTGGCATGACGGTTTATGACCTGTGTCACCTGGGCCATGCGCGGGTACTGGTGGTATTTGATATCGTTACCCGTTATCTGCGTTATGCCGGTTATGATGTGACCTATGTGCGTAATATTACCGATATTGACGATAAAATTATCAATCGTGCCAATGAAAACGGAGAAGACTTTTCTCAACTGACGGCTCGATTTATTACCGCCATGCATGAAGATGCTGCCGAGCTGGGGGTGTTACCGCCGGATGAAGAACCCAGTGCCACCGCATCCATGCCGGAAATTATTGACATGATACAAACCCTGATTGATAAGGGGTTTGCCTATACCACTGCCGATGAAAATGCGCAGGGCGATGTTTATTACGATGTCAGTGCTTTTGACGGTTACGGCAAGCTATCCGGTAAAAAACTGGAAGATCTTCGTGCCGGTGAACGGGTGGCGGTTGACGAGAATAAAGATGATCCGCTGGATTTTGTTTTATGGAAAGCGGCAAAGCCGGACGAACCTTTCTGGGATTCGCCCTGGGGTAAAGGCCGGCCGGGCTGGCATATCGAATGTTCTGCCATGTCCACCTGCTGTCTGGGTAATCACTTTGATATTCATGGTGGTGGTCAGGACTTGCAGTTCCCGCACCATGAAAATGAAATTGCGCAGTCAGAAGCGGCCACCGGTGAAACCTTTGTTAATTTATGGATGCATAATGGTTTTGTGCGTATCAATGATGAAAAAATGTCCAAGTCACTGGATAATTTTTTTACCGTTCGTGAAATTCTCAAGCTGTATAAAGGTGAGGAAATCCGTTATTTTGTACTCGCCAGCCAGTACCGTAGTCCACTGAATTATTCTGATCAGTTGCTGGATACCGCGCGTACCGCATTGTCACGTTTATACAATACTCTGCGTGAGCTGGAAGTGCCTGCGGTTTATGATGAAAATGATCCGGCGATAGCACAGTTTAAGCAGGCCATGGATGATGATTTCAACACCCCGGAAGCGCTGGCGGTGCTGTTTGATCTGGCAAACCAGGTGAATCGTTTGCGTGATGAAAATCGGCAACAGGCAAATCAGAAAGCAGCAGTACTTAAAACCCTGGCGAATGTACTGGGTTTGCTGGAAGCTGATCCCGAACAGTTTTTACATTCAGCGGCGGCCGACAGTGATGACGGTGCGGATATTGAGGCCCTGATTCAGGCCCGAAATGATGCCAGGTCCAGTAAAAACTGGGCGGAGGCCGATCGTCTCCGTGATCAGCTGGATACCATGGGCATCGTGCTGGAAGATAAAGACGGAAAAACCATCTGGCGCCGGTCTTAGACAGTTGTTTCACGGGTTCACCTTTTCACGGGGTTGGAGTCAATTTGTTATGCGAAATTGACTCCAACCCCTGAATTAGAAACTATTCGTTATTCACGGTTCACTATTCACTGCTTTTGCCGTATAATTCGCGCCCTACAATTTGATTATCCCTTGCTCCACCACAAAAGATGGGGGGCTTTAATCCAAGAGGAACACTATGCGACATTACGAAATCGTATTTCTGGTACATCCTGACCAGAGCGAACAGGTACCTGCCATGATTGACCGTTATAAAGCAACGGTTGAAGCCGGTGGCGGTAAAGTACACCGTTTAGAAGACTGGGGTCGCCGCCAGTTAGCTTACCCGATAAACAAAATTCATAAAGCACACTATGTTCTGATGAACGTTGAGTGTGACGAAAGTGCGCGTGATGAAATCGAAACCGCATTCCGCTTCAATGATGCGGTTATCCGTAACCTGATTTTAAAACGTGATGAAGCCATCACTGATATGTCTGCTCTGGCAAAAGCAAAAGATGAAGCGGATGCTGCTGATAAAAAAGCCGCCACTGAAAAAGCCGCTGCTGCAGCACGAGAAGCTGCTCAGGCCGCAGCATCTGAAAAAGAAGCTGCTTCTAAAAAAGCAGCAGACAACAATAATGATTCAGATGCTGCCGATGCAGCACCTGCAGAGTAGGAGAAGAACATGGCAGCTAATTTTAGACGTAAACGCTATTGTCGTTTCACCGCTGAAGGTATTACCGATGTTGACTATAAAGACATCGAACTGCTGAAAGCATTTGTTTCTGAAAGCGGTAAAATTGTTCCCGC
This sequence comes from Gammaproteobacteria bacterium, assembly GCA_024277705.1. Taxonomy (GTDB): domain Bacteria; phylum Pseudomonadota; class Gammaproteobacteria; order SZUA-229; family SZUA-229. The sequence continues at coordinate 26,698 of JAJRUQ010000052.1, read as the reverse complement.
TCGTATTACCGGCACAAAGGCAAAATACCAGCGTAAGTTAACCAAGGCAATTAAAGTGTCCCGTTATCTTGCACTGATGCCTTATACAGACAGTCACCAGTAATAAAAAAACACCCGTTGAGTATTATAATCGGGGCCAGAGTCAATTTCAGAGAGTGTGCTTTAAAGTACTTCGTTAGCTGATAAATTGACTCCGGCAATGGCAAGGTAAGTATTAAGTGTTATTTCTGGCAAGATTTATACTGAAAGGGCAAAGCCAGGCAGCGCTGGTAGCAGCGTCAATGGCAATACTGGGACTGGTTTTCCCGCCTGCTGTATGGTTAAGTGCTGCAGTCATCGTGCTGGTCACCTTGGTCAAAGGCCCGCAATCGGGCTTAATAACCACGGCATTATCAGTGGCAGGTGCTGCAATATTTTCTTTTTTAATATTTGCAGCACCACAGGTAGCGGTTATTTTTGTACTACTTGCCTGGTTGCCGGCATGGATAGCGGCCAGTTTATTGCAACGTACGGTATCACTCGCCATTAGTTTGCAGGTGTTAACCGCTCTGGCTTTACTGGCGGTACTGATTGTTTATGCCACGGTTCCGGATTTTGGTGAGCTCTGGCGTGAACCGCTGGATGTAATGGTGCAGCAGCTGGCGGAGCAGTCAGAAGACATTAGCCTGCAGGAACTAAAACAGGCAGAAGACTGGATTATCGGTTTTTTACCGGGTTTGTTTGCCAGCAGTATATTGTTTGGCACCATGCTCAGTCTGTTTCTGGCGCGATGGTGGCAGGCTGTATTTTATAATCCGGGTGGTTTTGCCGAAGAATTTCAGGCTTTAAATCTGGGTAAAATATCTGCTGTTATTGCTTTACTGATACTGCTGTTGGCAATGTTTAGTGGCAGTATGGAAATGATGTCATTGCTTGCAGTCAGTTCTGTTTTATACGGGGTGCAGGCATTGTCGATATTGCACGCAGTGATCAATATCAGAAAAATAAATGCAGTATGGTTATTTGTGCTTTATATGCTGATGTTTTTTATACCGCACATGTTATTGCTGCTTATACTGCTGAGTTTTGCAGATCCATGGATTAATATTCGTCAACGGATCAGCACGGTTACATAAATTGTCGGGGTTGTATTGCCTGGCTGGTATCAGTTTTCATCGATACCTGCTGCAATCAACCACGACGTATTAATAATAGATTTTAAAAATCGAGGTTAGAAAGATGGAAGTCATCTTATTTGAAAAAATTGACCGTTTAGGCGGTATTGGTGATCTGGTAAATGTTAAAGCCGGTTTTGCTCGTAACTTTTTATTGCCACAGGGTAAAGCAAAAGTAGCGACGGATGCTAACAAGGCAGAAATCGAAACGCGTCGTGAAGAAATTGAAAAACAGGCTGCCGAAACATTAATGGCTGCTGAAAAATCACGTGAGCAGATCGAAGTAATGAGCATCAGTATTACGGCCAAGTCCGGTACTGAAGGCAAGTTGTTCGGTTCTATTGGTAACATGGATATTGCAGCAGCGATAACCGAGGCTGGCGTCGAGGTTGCAAAACGTGATGTTCGTCTTCCTGATGGCCCTATCCGTCAGGCTGGTGAGTATGAAATAACATTGCATCTGCATACCGATGTAAACGCAGTGGCTAAAGTAACCATTATTGGTGAAGAAGACGAGTAGTATTTCTTTATCAAGGTGCACAAAAAAACCTGCTAAATGCAGGTTTTTTTGTGTCTATCATGTGACCATTCCAGGCTGCGGAGTCCGCTCCCGGAAGTTACTTTTTTAGCAGGGTGAGGTGGTTACTGCTGTTCAAAACTACCGCTCCAGATTTCACCATCTTTGTTGCCGTCTAATATCAGGTCGGAAGCGGTTATCCATTCGCTATTCTCATTATAAAATTTTTGTGAACCGTCCGCTAATAGCACGGCAACCTGCTTGAGTATATTGCCAACCGTCATGGTGACGCGGTTATTGCCTAGCGTCCAGGTGAACGGTACGGAATCTGTCATTGCGCCATTCACGGCTTCAGACCAGTTGCCGCTTCCGTTAGCATTAAAAACAATGGTTTCTACCCAGCTGCCGGAACTATCGCTATAGGATTCTACCCATGTCCCGGTGATATCTGCATCTGTGATCGCCAGTATATTTCCACAATCGCTTAATACGGTTTCAAAATCGGTATAACTGTTGAACACTGATGGTTGATCCAGAAAATCATCCCAGGTGGAATTATAGCTGCAGTTTAGCGATCCAGTAGGTGCTGTGGTGGCGAGCGCAAAGTTATCATTAATGTCCTGTGCCGCGATATCGTTGAACAGGTAGATTGATTCTTCAGACTCATCATCGGCTGGAATGAATTCACCTTCAACCAGTTGCCCGTTGTACATGGTCAACAGATAAAAAGCTGTATCGGTCGGTGATTCGCCATTGAAACTGATGTTATCAGAATCATCGAGCCCGGAAAAATCAACAATGACCAGGTCTTTACCGTTGACCGTTTTGCGTTGCCAGCGACTGCTTTCTATTACCGTAGCGACAAACGGAGTTACCGCGTAATCGATCGCATAAATGTTGGCCGTGCCTGAGCTGCCGCTGCCGACAAGTTCGAACATCACTTCATTGTATTGTAATAAATTGATTTGATCCGGATCCGTACTGGTGGCAGCGGTGGCAGAAAAAATTTCATCCAGAGAGCTGATGTTTGGCCCGCTAAAGGAGAATTGCCGGGAGGGAGCAATAAAATCACCGGAGCCTTCCGCCCATATTTTATAAATATCGACCGGGGTTGTTGATGACAGTAAATAGGCTTCGGCACCGGCGCTGAAGACAACACTGTCAGCAAGTTTGTCTTTAAAACCTGGGGCAAACAGATTGGCTCTCAGCCCGGCGAGATCAATTTTTACCGCAGCAATAAGCTCTTTTTCGTTATTTGCTGCAGTGTCCTGCAGGGTAATCGAGCCATCAGGGTTAAAACTGTCAATCTCACTAAGGCCAGCATTGGCGCTCCAGCCATCGGGGCCAGGAATCAGTGCATCAACATAGGCTGTAACCGGATGTGAATCCCAGCTACCGCTGATGTTATTATAATTCTGCTCGCTATCATTAAGCACGCCGGTGTTTGCATCATAAGAAAACTGTCCACGCTCAAAAACCAGTCCGGCAACGCCGTAAAACCAGTTAAGCACACCACCGTTTTCAACGTAGTCTGCCAGCTTAAAAGAAGAATCGCTGTTGTTTATCACCACAATTTCTCTTTCGATATCGGTTTCCAGTTCCGGAATTGCGGCTTCAAGATATTCTTCAAGTGTCTGCCCGGGCGTATAGGAAGGAAGCGGCAGGGTTTGTGCGGTTTCAACCAGCGCGGCAATATCATCGTCAGTGAAACCGGAGTCGGACTCCAGATCCAGGCTGTCTGCAACGGCTGCGATAAATTCCTGATAGGCGGTGGTAGAACGAATATCAATATCAAACTGTTGTGCGGCAGTCGGGGCGTAGATGGTGTCTGCCGGTAATGTCCGGCCAACGACGACATTGGGTGTTTTGCTGATATCGGCAATAATCACGCAGTCAACACGTGTGCCGTCCGCTAAGGTGAAGACCCAGCTGCCATCGGCTTGCTGTGAAATAGATTCAGGGCTTACGATATCTGTGACCACACCTGCAGCATTAACAATGGCGACAGTAAAGTTACCGGCACCAAGTGCGTCAGATACGGTTGCCGCTGCGGCTGTAGAGATAAAATAGTCAGCAAATAATGAGGGGCTTAAGCTGGCAATTTTTGTGCTGTTAAGGCCATCAGGTATTTGTACGTTAACTTTGAAAGCGGTGCTTGCTGGGGTGAATGGTGTCGGTGTACCCGTGTCGCCACCGCCGCCACAAGCACTTAAGCTCAGGCTGCCGATGATAATGCTGTAGATAAAATGTTTTGACAAGTATTTGGAATTCATTAGTTTACTGCTCCCTGTAGACTGATAAATAATTTGATTTTTAATAGATACTTACATAAATAATGCTGGTTTATTATGGTAACCGTGATGTTGTCATAAAGGATCAGGCAAGGTCAACGTTTAAAAATAATATCATTGCTGTCCCGTTAATGATGAGAGGCATGGATGACAGTCTTTTGCTGAGACCGTATGCCACATGGATGTGTTTACAGCGTGTCTCAGCAAAAGGCTGTCATTCATGTTTCGGACAACGCGGGTAACTCAAAACATTATGCATGAGGCATCTCGGAGCAATTGTATGTAAGTTAACGGGCAGCAGTGAAATAATATACATAAAAAAACACCCGCATTTTTATGATGCGGGTGTTTTTAAGGTAACAGGCTGGTTTGGAGTCAGCCTTGTTTATCCAGCGGATAAATGCTTTATGGTTACTGCCTGCACCATTGTTATCAGGCTTCTACTGTTTAACATAAGCAGGCGCCCATATTTCACCGTCAGCGTTACTATCAGCAACAAGGTCGGAGAAACTGCTTTCTTCATAATAAGCTTTTATTCCCTGAGATGTAAAAGCCCAGTATTCAAAGCCACCAGCACTTTCTCCCAGCAGCATGTTATTGACAATACTCCAGGTGAATGTCGCTGATTCGGTAACGCTGCCATTGATGGTTACAGTGATGCTGGCCGTGTTATCGGTATTGATAACAAAGGTTTCAACTCGGGCGTCGCCGTTACTTTCAGTATAGGAATCTACCCATGTACCAGTAACATACGCTGCATCAATCGTATTTCTGCCGCCGCAGTCACTGACAACTGCTTCGAAGTCAGTAAAGCTGTAGAACGTTGCCGGTTGGTTATTAAGATCATCCCAGCCGGATTCAGTGGTACAGCTTAGTGTTGTGGGCGGAGTTGTAGGTGGTGTTGTAGGCGCTGTCTGGCTGGGATCAAAATTATCATTGATATCCTGTGCCGCAATGTCGTTGAATGTATAACCAACTTCATTGAACAATGTGCCCGCCGGTGTAAACCAGCCATCAACAACAGCAGGGGAGCCTGAGTAGTTGTCCGGGTATACGGTTAACAGGTAGAACCCCTTGAGGCCTTCCTGTCCTTCGAGAATGGTGCCATCGGCAGCAATAAGGACGATATCTTTACCTTCCACTGTGCGACGTTCCCAGGTAGTAGTGCCGATAACCGATGCCACATTAGGTGATGTTCCGGTATCAATGTCAATAATATTGACGCTGCCTGTGGTATCGCCCGGTGCGCCGATTAATTCCAGAGACGGTTCTGAATAATCCCTTACCAGGTTCATCTGCTGAGGATCGGTGCTGGTAGAGGCTGTGGCAGAAAATATTTCATCCAGTGTGGTGATGACATTCCCGTTAGCGTTATATCTTTCATAGGCTTTAACGCTGCCGCTGGAATCGTCCGCCCATACTTCATAGGTATCAACCGGAACAGAGGTGCTAATCAGGTAGGCTTCTGCACCGGTACTGAATGTGGCTGTGTTGCTTAAGCCTGTACTAAAGCCCGGAGTAAAAAGGTTTATCTGTTGACCGGCGATATCAACTTTAACGGCAGTCAGTGTTTCTTTGGCGTCACTTACAGTGGCGTCCATAATGGTGATAGAGCCATCGGCGTTGAAGGAGTCGAATTCATCAAGATCGGCGTCTGACTGCCAGCCGCTGGCGGTAAGGACTAATACTTCGACGCTTGCATTCACCTGTTCGTTAACCCAGCTGTTGTTTACGGTGTCATAAGTCTGTGATGTATCAATCGTCATTGCAGTCGCTGAATCATAACTAAATTGCCCGCGTTCGAAATAGTTGCCACCATCTCCATAATACCAATTGATCTGGTTTCCAGCCTGTACATAGTCGGCCAGGCTGAAGGAGCTGTCTGTGTTCTGGGTAACAACAACTTCTCTTTCTATTTCTGTTTCCAGTTCAGGAATGGCGGTACCCAGATATTCTTCCAGTGTCTGCCCGGGGGTATAGGCAGGCAGTGGCAGCGTTTGCGCGGTTTCAACCAGGCTGGCGATATCCTCCTCGGTAAAGCCGGAATTTGTCTCCAGGTCAAGATTATCTGCTACTGCCGCGATAAATTCCTGATAAGCGGTGGTTGAACGAATATCAATATCAAACTGTTCGGCTGCGGTAGGAGCATAGATGACGTCAGCAGGTAAGGTTTCGCCAACGGTTACATTGGGCGTTTTGGAAATATCTGCAATAATCACGCAGTCTACACGGGTGCCGCCGGGCAGTGTGATTATCCATGAACCATCGGCTTCCTGGGAAATGGACTCCGGAGTAACGATATCTGTTACCACACCGGCAGCATCAACAATAGCGACACTGAAATTGCCGGCACCAAGGCTGTCGGATACGGTTGCCGCTGCTGCAGTAGCAATAAAAAAATCACCGAAAATGGAGGGGCTGATGCTTGCCACTTTCGTGGCGCTAAGACCATCGGGTACCTGTACATTAACTTTATATGCAGTAGTTATCGGGTTTGTTGGTGTGACGGTGCTGCTACCACCGCCACCGCAGCCGCTTAAACCCAGGCTGCCGATAATGGCGCTGTATATTGCTAAATGTTTGATCTTCATATAAAAGTTTCCAAGTTTGATGTGTAAAAGGGTATTTGTTTTTATGTTTCAGGTACAGATTTTATGTTACTAGATACACGATAATGCTGAATTATCATGTGCAGACGAATTGCCTGTTGTATTGTACAAGTTTGTAATTTCAGGGCTGAACCATGTTGTAATAGAAAATATAATTGATTGTAGTTGAGAGTGAACTTTTTTTATGAATTTTTTATAAAAAATTTACTTCTATGGCAGGCGATGGTTTAATCTTGTCACTGTAAAATCCTAGCAATTAATTGCGTACTTTCCGGTGCGCTACCAGCAAAAGTTGAAACCATGTCAGAAACAGTAACCTTTCCCGCAAACGACCTGATGTCAGACGAGCAGACCAGCAGCATGCGTATTCCGCCACATTCCGTCGAGGCTGAACAGGCCGTTATTGGTGGCTTGTTGCTGGATAACCGCGCCTGGGAGCAAATTGCCGATAAACTGGTTGAGGAAGATTTTTACCGCTTTGATCATCGTCTGCTATTTTCTGCGATACGCCAGCTGGAATCACGAAATGAACCTTTTGATGCGGTGACCCTGTCGCAATGTCTGGAGAAAAATGACCAGCTGGCACAGGCCGGTGGCCTGGTTTATCTGGGCAGTCTGGCGAAAGACACACCAAGTGCCGCGAACATTGTGGCTTATGCCAATATCGTGCGCGAAAAATCAGTTCTGCGCCAGTTGATCGCGGTCGGTACGGATATCAGCGGTAGCGGTTATCAGCCGGAAGGGCGAGACAGCAAGGAACTGCTGGATGATGCAGAAAAAAGCGTATTTAAAATTGCCGAGCAGGGCGCTCGCGGAGATGGCGGTTTTCAGGACATGAAAGCCCTGCTGTCTAAAACGGTCGACAAAATTGATCATCTGTTCAACAGCGATGGCGCCATTACCGGGGTGGCGACCGGTTTTGACAAGTTTGATGAAATGACCACCGGCTTACAGGAAGCGGATCTGGTTATTGTCGCCGGTCGCCCGTCCATGGGAAAGACCACTTTTGCCATGAACATCGCGGAAAATGCTGCCATCGGTGAGAAAAAACCGGTAGCAGTGTTCAGTATGGAGATGCCGGGAGACTCCCTCGCGATGCGGATGATTTCTTCTCTGGGGCGGGTTGATCAGCATCATATCCGTACCGGCAACCTGACCGATGATGACTGGGCAAGAATTACCTCTGCCATCAATATACTTTCTGAAGCCAGTATTTTTATTGATGACACACCGGCGTTATCCCCTAATGAAATCCGTGCTCGTGCCCGGCGTTTAAAACGCCAGCATGGCCTGGGTCTGATTGTTATTGACTATTTACAGCTGATGCAGGTGCATGGCGGCAGTGAAAATCGTGCCACTGAAATCTCTGAAATTTCACGCAGTTTAAAAGCCATGGCAAAAGAATTAAAGGTGCCGGTAATTGCGCTTTCACAGTTAAATCGAAGCCTTGAGCAGCGGCCGGATAAACGCCCGGTAATGTCTGACCTGCGTGAGTCCGGTGCGATTGAGCAGGATGCCGATCTGATTGTTTTTATTTATCGCGACGAAGTGTATAACGAAGATAGTCCGCAAAAAGGCGTGGCCGAAATCATTATCGCCAAACAGCGTAATGGCCCGATTGGAAAATCACTGCTGACCTTTCTTGGCAAATACACCAAATTCGAAAATTACATTCCAGAAATGTACAGCAACGACGGTTTTGAATAAGTATACGGAGTTAATTTAACTGAGGATGGTAGACAGTAAAATGAGCGTAGATAAACTGACTTCGACCGCTGCTGGCAAAAATTATCGACGTATCCGTATCAGTATTAACCACGAAGCACTGTCACACAATCTGAGCAAGGTGCGTGAATATGCGCCGAAGTCACAGGTAATGGCAGTGATCAAAGCTAACGCATACGGTCATGGTATGTTGCCGGTCGCTAACACCCTGGATACTGCCGACCTGTTCGCGGTGGCGATACCGGCAGAAGCTTATGCGCTTCGCGAAAACGGCTGTACAAAACCTGTCCTGGTGTTGCACGGTTTTCGTAATGCAGAAGAGTTGCAGCGGTTTTCCGAACTTGATCTTGCCGCAGTGGTGCATCAGCCGTTACAGTTAAATTTGTTAGCACAAAGTCACCTCAAAAAGCCGATTAATGCCTGGTTGAAAGTCGATACCGGTATGCACAGACTGGGTATTACAGTGGCCGAAGTAGATGAATATTTTGGTCAGTTGCGTAACAGCAGCAACATAGCTGGGGTGTTTGTTATGAGTCACTTTGCGAATTCGGATGAAGTTGACAATGAGTTAAATAACAAACAGTTATCAGGGTTTGTTAATGTCACTAATGATATAGATGTGAGCTGCAGTATGGCCAATTCTGCCGCCATCATGTGTTTACCAAAGTCACACTTTGAGGTGGTGCGACCGGGCATCATGTTATACGGCTCATCACCGTTTCTGGATGTTTCCGCCAGTGAGCTGGGTTTGCAGCCAGTAATGCAATTTGAGTCATCATTGCTGGATATTAAAACCATAAAAGCCGGTGAAAGTATTGGTTACGGCAGTACGTATCAGTGCCAAAGTGACACCCGTATTGGCATCGTATCCGCTGGTTACGGCGATGGTTATCCCCGTCATGCCAGTAATAAAACACAGGTCTGGATTAATGGCAGAACCTGCTCTTTACTCGGCAGAGTATCGATGGATAGTTTGTGTATTGATTTAACCGATGTCGAGGCGGCAACTGGTGACCGGGTTGTACTCTGGGGCAGGGAACTAAGTGTGGATGAAGTCGCCCGGAAAAGTGGCACCATTGCTTATGAGTTATTATGTCACGCCGGTTCGATAGCAGGCTTGTGATCACTGGATTTGTCAAGTGCGCTCGCCAGCAGCTATAGAGGGGCGGGCTGTATTGATGTGGCAAACGCTGGGCCATGTCCCTGCTGCGCGATCTGTGAGCATTAATTTACCGAATATCTGCTGGAAAATTGACGCCGACCGTGTGTCATTCTTAAAATAGTAGTCTATTCTCAGCGTAACAAAAATATAAAGTCAATTGGGGTTGATGGAGCTTTCATGTTTAACAATAAATTATTAGTTTCCGGTTTAGTGGCACTAAGCATTACGCTAACAGCGTGTGGCGGTGGAAAAACCAGTATGTTTCGCAGTGATGCAAGCCATACCGGTAGTGTCAGTGCCAGCGGGCCAAAAACACTGAATACACTGCACTGGAAATACAGTGCCCCGGATAAAACCTATTCATCACCTGTGGTGGCTGACGGAGTTATCTTTTTAGGCAGCAATGATAACTATCTGTACGCCATTCAACAGGAAAATGGCCAGTTAAAATGGCGTTTTAAAACCGGTGGCAATATTGAAGCCACGCCGGCAGTTTCCAATGGTATCGTTTATATAGGAAGCTGGGACAACACCATGTATGCGATTAAAGAAAGCACGCAGGCACTGGTGTGGAAGGAGAAAACCGATGGCCCGCTGTCATCATCACCGGTGATTGCCGATGGCGTCATTTATTTTGCCAGTGAAGACGGCAAGCTTTATGCCAGAGATGCCGGCAATGGTTTTAGAAAATGGAGTTTTGATGCCGGTTCTCCTATCTACAGTTCACCGGCGGTCTATGGCGATTATGTGTATTTTGGCACTCTGTCAGGAGAAATGATCTCGGTCAATCGCAATACCGGTCAGGAATACTGGCGTTTTAAAACCAATGGCAAAATACATTCCTCTCCCGCAGTGAACAGCAACAATGTCTTTTTTGGCAGTGATGACAAACGTGTGTACGCGGTTAATATTCATACCGGCCAGCAATCATGGGTGAAAAAGACAGCAGGACCGGTACTTTCATCACCGGCCATTTATAGCGGTAATGTTTATATTGGCAGTAAAGACGGTTATATCTATGCTTACGATGTCAGTGACGGTACCCGTAAATGGGAATATCGAACCGATGCTGCCGTATTTTCACCGGTAACCGTTGCTTCTGACACTGTATTTGTCGGCAGCACCGATGGCCATTTGTATGCTCTTGATGCGGCAGAAGGTTTCTTGCGCTGGAAGTATCATGTGAGCAGTAAAATCTATACCGCTGCGGCTGTTGATGATGACCACGTCTACTTTAACAGCGTAAAAGGCTCGCTGTATGCGGTTAAATAAGGATGTTTATTATTCCGCTCTACTAACATCGATTTGATCCAGTCGGCTGTATATATCAAATCGGCCAGAAAGAGAAGTTGTAAGTTAAAAGTTTTAAGTAGAAAGTCAAAAACTGGATAACCTTATGTTTAACAATCTTCTTTTGATTTATGTTTTTAAACTTACAACTTGCAACTTCTCTTAAGGCTCAATAACAGACGTTGAGGTAATTAACAGGGTGTTTTTAGTCTCCCGTGTACAATGCTTTATTATCTTTCCAGTAACTTTAGCTTGTCTGGTACGCCTTCCCATTCAGCCGCATCCGGTGGTGATTCCTTGCTGATATTGATAACCGGCCATTGCTGGCTTAATTCTTCATTCAGTTCGATAAACTGTTCCTGTCCTTCGGGAACGTCATCATCCGCAAATATCGCACCGATAGGGCATTCAGGTTCGCACAGGGTGCAATCGATACATTCTTCCGGGTCAATAACCAGGAAATTCGGGCCCTCGTGAAAGCAGTCAACGGGGCAGACGTCGACACAGTCTGTGTGCTTACATTTAATACAATCTTCAACTACTACGTAGGTCATAATGATATCTTGTGAATAATTACCGGTTCTGGTTCTAAAAAATTTTCAGAATTTTAACATAGTCACTCGAACTTGCATGCTAACTTGGTTTACAATCGGCCTTTTATTTTTTTAACCGAATGATTAACAGAGATTGAATTATGAGTGATATACGTACCGCGGTATTTCCTGTTGCCGGACTGGGCACCCGATTTTTGCCTGCAACCAAAGCGATTGCCAAAGAAATGCTTACTGTTGTTGATAAACCGCTGATTCAATATGCCACAGAAGAAGCCGTGGCTGCGGGCATGGATACCCTGGTCTTTATTGTCGGCAGAACCAAAAATGCGATTATTGACCATTACGACAAAGCCTATGAGCTGGAAACCGAGCTGGGTTTAAGAAATAAAACAGCTTTGCTGGAAATAGTCAAAGATGTTATTCCGCCGCATATTCACTGTGTTTTTATCCGTCAGTCAGAAGCACTGGGTCTGGGGCACGCGGTATTATGCGCCGAACCTGCAGTGGGTAATAAGCCCTTTGCTGTTATTCTGCCGGACGATCTCATTTATAACAAAGACGGTGCCAGCTGTATTCAGCAAATGGTTGATGTTTATAAGAAAAAGCAGGGCAGTGTGATCGGTACACAAACAGTGGCCATGGAAGAAAGCGACAAATACGGCATGGTGGCCGGGCCTCAACTGGAAGACAATATTTCCCGGGTTGATGAAATTATAGAAAAACCCGCGCCTGCCGAAGCGCCTTCGGACCAGGCAGTGGTCGGGCGTTATATTTTAACCGCGGAAATATTTAACAAGCTTAAAACCACAGGGCGCGGCGCTGGCAATGAAATTCAGTTAACCGATGCCATTGCAGAACTGCGCAAAACAGAGGAGATATACGCTTACAGCTTTCAAGGTCGTCGTTATGACTGTGGCAGTAAAATCGGTTATCTTGAAGCCAATGTGGAAATTGCCCTGTTGCATTAAGAAATGGCCGATGAGTTTAAAGCCTACCTGAGAAATATGGACCTGGATTAAGCACTCAGAAAAACATGCTCTAATGGCGTAAACCGGCCAGTAGCGGACTTTCGGGTAAGCAACATTTTTTGCCGCAAAGAACACAAAGAGCGCGAAGAAAAGCTAAAGCTAAACCAAACAAAAATATTTTTCTTTGTGTCTTTTGCGTTCTTTGCGGCAAAACGTTTTTAAAGGTCAGCTAAGGCTCATGAAGATGCATCGTTTTTAGTTCCTTCTCCTTCTGGGAGAAGGTTAGGATGAATGCTGATGTCTCTTCTGGCTCATAATATACTCTTCAAGTGGCACCAGTACCGGTCTGTATAAACTGATTGCTTTATTTTAAAACGAGCGTTAGGATTGCTGCTTAGTTGGTTGTTAAATGTAACAATTCAGGTTAAAGCAGGAACCTTATTTAATGCTTAATACGGAACGTCAGTTAAAAGCTGCATTCAGAACCTCGTTATCTACGGTCACCTGTGCAACCGCACTGCTGGTATCGTTATCAGTCGGTGCTGCTCCCCCCGTTTTACCACCATCACCCGGTGTGGTACTTAACCCTATTGATAAACCGGTCTATCAGCCGCAACCGGCACAAACTCCAAAAATTGAACACACGCAGAAACCGGCAGTGTCACCGCCGCAGTCAGACTTCAAGGTTCTGGTGAATGCTTTTGTGTTTAAAGGTAATACCACGTTCAGCAACGAGAAACTGAAACAACTGGTGGCCGGTTTTGAAGGTAGAAAGCTGAGCATTGCGGATATTTACCATGTGGCCGATGTTATTGAGGCCAACTATCGTTATAAAGGCTATTTGCTGACATCGGTGTATGTGCCGGCACAGAAAATCAACTCGGGTACGATTATTCTTGAGGTGATTGAAGGCCGTCTTGGTGAGATTAAAATTGAAGGTGAGTTCAGCAGTTATTCAGAAAAATTTCTGCAGAAACAGATAGACGATTTGCAGCCGGGGCAGATTATCAGTGATGATAATCTGGAAAAAGAAACCCTGCTATTAGGTGATTTACCCGGTCTTGATGCCCGTGCAGTGATTGCGCCGGGCAAGGAATACGGTACCTCCGATGTGGTGTTTATTGCCGAAGAAAAACGTTTCAGCGGTGTTATCAGTGCCAATAATTACGGCCGGAAATCGATAGGCGAAAAACGTGTTGAAGGCGGTGTGTTAGTCGCTAACCCGATATTTGAAGGTGATGCTCTCAACCTGTCGGGTATCGCTGCAGAGCGCAGTCGCATGTATTATGCCCGGGCTGATTATGATGCACTGGTGAATACTTCAGGCAGCCGTCTCGGTATCAGCTACTCTGCATTTAACTATGATGTGGATACCGATGAGGTGGGCCTGCCGGCAGGTTTATCACTGGATGGCAGTGGTTCCACAATAGTCGTTCGTGGCAGCCACTACCTGCAGCGCACCACTAAAAACAATACTTCCTTGCTGCTTGATGTCAGGCGCAGTGTGACCAAAGAAGGCGGCAGTGCAGCGATTCGCCCAACCGCGACCATCAACCTGCTGGAAGCCTTTCTCAACTGGGATCATTTATACCGTGATTATGCCAAAACAGTGATTACCGGCGGTTTGTCGACCAACTTCAAAACCCGCAAAGATATCGCTGATACCGCTTCACAAAAAATCAAACTGACGCTGGATATAAACCACTATCAGCCCTTCTGGGAAAGCTGGTTCCTTACCGGCCGCGTGCAGGGGGTGTTTTCACCGGATCCGTTAGTGGACGTGGAGCGTTTTCGTCTCGGTGGCCAGGGCAGTGTACGTGCCTACCCATCGGCAGAAATTGCCGGTTCAAAAGGGGCGGTATTATCTCTTGATATCGGTAAAAACTTTATTGTTTCCAGTAATGTAGTGTTAACACCGCGGTTATTTGTTGATGCCGGCAAAGTGTATCGTAATGATAAATTACAGCCGCCGGTTTTGCCGCTTACGCTGGCATCATCCGAAGCACTTTCCGGTTATGGTGCCGGTCTGGGTGTGGTCTTTGTACAAAATCATGCTTTTAATCTGGAAGTGGTTAAGCCGACATCGGGCAAAGCCAGCAGTGACGGGCGTGATGCGCGTTTCTGGCTGAATTATCGCGGGACTTTTTAAATAAGTAAATTATAATGTTTAAATATATGATTTAACTGATATTTTATCAATATGTGATTGATGTCACTTTATTAATAAAAACCGTTTTTATCCTTATGGTTATGGGTGTACACTGCTAGCTGAACGGTTTTTGTAATGACAGGGGCAGCACTGTTTATCCATAATAAAAGAGATGCCCATATAGTGGTAGATTACTGTTATTTGCGCAGGGCTAGAGTTTATAAACTGGGGCAATAAATGCAGGAAGATTTGTGAAGTTTAACAACAGCTTGAACAATCGAAAGGTAAACGCAAAAATTGCCGATATCGATGCAGCCGGTCTGTCTGTTAGCAGAGCTGCCGCCCCTGAAAAAACAGCCATTTCCAGTGCTATCTCGCTACACCTGTCATCGTCTTTTTCCCGGCGACTGTTATTGCCGCTGTTATCCTGCGCGGTACCGGGTGCAGCCCTGGCCGCACCGGAAGGCGGCAATGTGGTTGCCGGTTCCGCCAGTATCAGCAATCCTGATGCCAATACCACCCTTATCACCCAGACCAGCTCACGCACCGCCATCGACTGGCAGCGGTTTAACATCGGTAGTCAGGAAGTGGTGCAGTTTGTCCAGCCTGACTCCAATTCACTTGCCTTAAACCGTGTTATCGGCGGTAACCCGTCGCAGATACTCGGTAACCTGTCGGCTAACGGCCAGGTTTTTCTGGTTAACCCCAATGGTGTTTATTTCGGTAAAAACGCCACCATCGATGTTGGCGGTATTGTTGCCAGTGTGCGTGATATTGATACCCGTGATTTCATGGCTGGCAATTATGTGTTTAGCAAAACTCTGGGCGCACCGGATGATGTGGGTATTGTTAATGACGGCCTGATTACTGCCCGTGATGGCGGCTATGTGGTGATGATGGGCGATTATGTGCATAACAACGGCATCATCAGCGCCCGTATGGGTACGGTAGCACTGGCTGCCGGTAATGCCATTACCATGGATGTGAAAGCCAATGGTCTGGTCAGTGTTGCCATCAGTGAACAAACCTTTTCCGATGTTGCCGGGGTGGACAACGCCGGGCAAATAATGGCGGCCGGCGGTCGGGTGCTGATGACCGCGAAAGTGGCCAACGATTTAATTGATACCGCCATCAATAATGAAGGTCTGGTGGTTGCCAGCAGCATTAGCGAACGTAACGGGGTGATTTTCCTGAGCGCTGCCGGTGGTGATGTGGTTAACAGCGGTACTCTCGATGCTTCCGCAGCAGACGGCCGTAATGTAGATGGCGGCGGTGTGCTGGTTTACTCCGATAAAGATGTCACCAATGCGGCCGGCGCGGTGATCAGTGCGGCCGGTGATGGCAGTGGTGATGGCGGTGTGGTTCGGGTGATAGCAAAAAATACTCTCAAGCATCAAGCTGGGGCGAACATTAATGCTAGTGGTGGTGTACAGGGTAAAGGTGGATTTGTTGAAGTCAGTGGCCATGGTGGTTTGTCCCTGAAGGGTAGCGTTGAGCTGGGTACCGGGGGATCATTGTTAATTGACCCGGCGGTGTTGACAATCAATAGTGGTAGCAGTTCACCCGGTATATTAACCGCTAGTACTTATAGTGTTGGCCGTGGTTTTATTGAACAAAAGCTCAATACTAATAATAATGTAACACTGGTTGCGTCCAGTTTAATCAATGCAAGTGGTTCTTTTACGCTTAATGCAACAACGGGTACTGGTGACCTGACTATTAAAATTGGAACATTATCTGTCACCGGTACCGGCAGCCTGTCGGGCGGGTCGAATTTTAATTGTTCCGGTGATGGTTTCTGTATCGGTGGTGGTACGGCGATCACTTTTACCCCCGGTAACATCGGCAACGTTAATCTGGCCACGGTCAGTTTTGATATTGCCGGCGGCCTGAATGTGGCCGGTGGCACCACTGCGGGTTCAGTCTCTCTCGGCAGCATCAATGCCGGTGGCAATGTCACTATTACCTCGGGCACCAATATCACCATCGCCGGCAATGTTTCTGCTGCCGGCACTAATCTGCAGGCAACGGCTGGCAACGATATCTTTATTAATGGCGGCTTCGGGGCTTCTTCTATCACCCCGCTGAATGCCAATGCGACACTCAATGCCGGTAATAATATCAATATCAACAGTGATATTTATCAGGGCAATAACAACCTGAATCTGGCCGCCGATTTTGATACTAACGCCCTTGGCGATGTCAATATCATTGGTGCCAGCACTGTACCGCGCACCATTAGTAATACAGGGCTGCTGACTGTTTCAGGCGTTAATTTTAATGTGAAAGGTGGTACTTATACCGGTGCGGTCGCAGCAGGCGCGGTGATCAATGCCCAGGTTAATGTGTCGGTCAATGACATTAACGTCACCCTTGGCGGGAATATGAATGTCAGCGGTGGTACCTTTAACTCCACTGGATTTGGTGCATCTTCAGGCATGGTTGATCTTTCCGTGCATGTTAAAGCCGGTAATAATATTACCCTGAATGCCTCCAGCCTGAATGTACAGGGTGGCATGGTCAAGGCCTATGCTTCTTTCGATGGTGGTGCTAGCTCGATAACTGCGTTGGCTTCTGCCGAGCTGGTGACCACTGTCGGTGATATGAATTTGTCACTGACAGGTAGTCTGAATGTGACCGGCGGTAGTGCCTGGGCCTGGGCGCAAAGGGTAGCTTCCGCTGTTGCTGATGCTTCAGCCCGGGTGACGGCTAATAATAATCTGCTGGTTGCCACTGGCGGTAATCTGAACGTATCTGCCGGTAAAGCCACTGCGACAGGAAATGGCATCATTGCGGGTGGTTTGCCTGTGTCGGCTACCGCGATTGCCTCGGCCAATGCAGAACTGTCTGCGTTGAACCTGCTGAATGTTACCTCGGTTGGCGGCAGTCTCACTATTCGCGGGGATTCGGTTACTGGCGCACAGGCAAATGCCAATGGTTCGGCAAGCTGTTTCTCCATTTGTACTGCCAGTCAGGTCGCCAACGCTGTTGCTACTGCCAGTGCTAAAACCATGGTTAAGGGCGCTACCATCACCATCGATAATGTGGCAGGGGGGCTGTCAGTGCTGGGTGCCAGAGCTAATGCTTCCGCCAATGGCGCTTCTTTTTCATCGAATGGTTTTACCGAAATTGTCTATGCCAATGCCAATGCCTCTGCTGACGTGGTACTCAGTGGCGGGTCGGTGACGGTTAATAATGTTTTCGGTGCAATTAATGCTTTTACTGGTGTGGCTGGTTCAACCACTACCTCGCCGATACTGGACACAGCTGTTGCTAAAGCCAATACCTTCCTCGAAGCCACGGCAAATAATCTAAGCCTGAATGCAGCGCTGGATCTGAATGCCAACGGTGCTAATTTTACAGCCTTGAATGACCTTGCTGTTTCGGTTAATGGCAGTGTTGTTGAAGACTCGCTGAATCAGTTCATTGCCGGTAATAATCTGTCGGTATCTGCAGGCAGTAATTTTGCGGTTAACGGTATGTATACTGCCGGTTCCGGCTCTACTGCATTGATGTCTTTGTCAGCAGGCGGGACGCTGGATCTGAATGTTGATCTTGGTAATTTTGCCAGTACCATCGTGTTAAATCATGATCTGACGCTGACCGGTCAAACCATCATTATTGATAAAAATATTAACCTGGGTGTTAACACCCTGACCTTAACAGGTGTGGGTACCGGCAATATTGATATCATGGGTTCGCTTGGTAATTCGCTTAAAGTAAAAACACTGGGCTTACTGACGGTTACCGGTGATAACCTCAGCGTACGTGATATTTCTACCGGAACGATTGTTACCGGTCTTGCCAGTGTTGCCGTAGAAGCAGCAACCTTTAATGCGGTGCTTGGCGGCAACATGGATATTATGGCGGGTTCGGCCACGGGCATAAGCGGCTCGTTTGGCGGAAGCTTTTCATTAAATGCTTCTGTTACGGCAAGCAATAATATCAGTATTACCGCTCAGAGTTTAAATATTAATGCCGGCTCGGTGAATGCTGCCGGTGGTTTTGCACCCAGCATATCTGTACTGGCAAATGCCAGTCTTAACGCCACGAACAACATAAGCGTTAACCTGGTGAATGCCCTGAATGTCCAGGGCGGTATTGCTTCCGCCAGTGCCGGCAGTGTAGAGACCCGAATAGCGGTTGCGGATGCTGCCATAAAAGCTGCTGGCAATATTGATGTTATTGCTGCTACGGCAAACATTAAAGAGGGTACAACGAATACCCTTGGTGTAGGTGTTACTGCTGCCAATGCCAGAGCTACATTTCAGGGAGCTAATGTTACGCTGAATATCAGCGGGTTGATGTCAGCGTCAAATGCACTGGTTTCTGCGTCTATCGGCAATGTTGATATTATCGCTGGCGGTTATATCGAGACGGCTGCTCATACCACGGTTGCTGCTGGCAGCCTTTCTGTGTCAGTGGGAGGTAATTATAATGTTAATGGTATCTATTCTGCCGGCACGAATATGCTGCTATCCGCCGGCAGTACGCTTGATCTGAATACCAACCTGGGCAGTTCAGTTTCCCTGTTAAACCATAATGTAACACTTGGTGCGGCTAACAACGTTAATATTAACAGGGATGTTTTTCTGGCGACGAATACTCTGATATTGACCGCCGATACCAATGTTGATGGTGTGGGCGATGTTAATATTAACGGTTCGACGCTGGAATCGCGTACTGTACAAACCGCAGGACTGATGTCGGTCAGTGGTGTTAACTTCAATGTGAATGGTGCAGACTTTGGTGCATCACCAGTATTTAAGGGCATAGCTACCCCCGTTAATGTGCAGGCGAATAATCTTACCGTGACGGCTAATGGTTTGATGGCGGTTAATGGCGGTCGGGTCAATTTGTCCGACTCTTCCACCACTGGTTCCAGAAATGTGTCAGTTTCAGTCAATACGACGACCGATATCAATATTACGGCAACTGATCTATTGGTGAAGGGTGCTGATGTTATTGTCAATGGCTCAAGTTTTAGCAATTCAATAAGTGCTTTTGGTGATGCCACGCTTAACGCCGGTAACGATATCAATATTGCTTTAGGCGGTAACCTGGCAGTACTGGGTGGAACCGCTAATGCGGTGGCTTCTATTTACAGTTCCGGGTTAGCCAAAGCCTTTGCCAGTGCAAATATTAATGCGGTTAATAATGTCAATATAACGAATGTTGGCGGTGCGCTTGATGTTAAAGCGGGTACCGCAAATGCCTCGGTCAACAGAAGTATTGGTGAAGGTGGCGGTACGGCAGTTGCTCAGGCTAACGCAAGTATTACGGGGTTGAATATTATTGTTGGCTCCGCTGGTTCGCTGAATGTGTATCGCGGTAAGGCGAGTTCAGCGATAAACGGCTTTAACGGTTTTGGTGGGTTTTCAACGGATATTTATAATGCGACGGCTGAGGCGAATGCCTCGCTGATCGCAACCCAGACCGTTAATCTGGCGGTTACGACGGATATTAACCTGAGTGGTGGCACCGGTGTTTCTTCCAACACTGCGAGAGTCTTTGATAGCCTTAATACTCTTCCTGGTGTTTATACCATTACTGCCAGTGCTAACAGCGTCATTAATGGCAACAATGTCACCATCACCAGTGCGACCGGGGGGCTGACGGTTACCGGCGGAAATGCCATCGCCAGTTCAACCGGAGTTTCCAGTGGCACCCATATGCGTAATGCTTTTGCTAATACTGAAATAAAGGCATCCGGCCTGCTCGATATTGTTGTTGCGACAGGCAATGTTAATGTGTTTAGCGGAGTTGCAAGCGCTACTCCTGCGGTTTTGCCGAATATTATGCAGGCTGATGCGCAGGCTTTGCTCAGTGCCGGTCAGGTTAGCATTGATGTACAGACGGGTAGCCTTAACGTTAATGGCGGTAATATCAGCGCCTTTAATACAGGTTCTTATGCTCTGGTGCATTTAAAAGCCGGGCAGGATATTGTGCAGGATACAGCGGCGGTATTCAGTGCTATCGGTGATGCAGCCCATGTATTGATGGAAGCGGGTAATAATGTATCGCTCAATGGCTCCGCGCTGGCAACCGCGACTGCTGCGGGTTTTGGTGCCACCTACGGGGCAACGCCGATGGCCGGGCTTTCACCGGATACCGCCGAAGACGGTCAGGCATTTGTGAGAATTCATAATGTCGGCGGTAGTGTGGCGGTGAATAATGTTACCGCACGGGCGACAGCGGGCACCTTGGCGACGGGTGGTAGTAATGCCGAGCTCGAAATAATAGGCGTCGGTGGCAATGTTAGTATCACCGGTTTGCAGACCATTATTTCTGGTAACGGACAGGCGGCGGATGCCGATCTGCAGATTAAAAATATTGTTGGTGACGTTCTGTATAGCGGTACCGCCAATATTTCGGCCGGTACCCAGGGCACAGGTACGGCCGGCAGCAATGGTTTATATAAAACCGTGTTTGAGGTTACCCGGGTTGGCGGTAATGTAACCCTGAATGGTGGTGGCATTACGGTCAGAGGTGGTGCCAATAATGCCGCCGGTGGTCGTTATGTTGCGGTTGATCCGGATTCTATCGGCGGCAGGCTGGATATCAATACGCCGATTACAATTACCGCTGGCAATAATCGTAAAGCGGGGCTGGATATTGATCGTATTGGTGGTCAGCTGAATGTAACCGGTTCGATTATTAATGGCAGTGCTACCTTCAGTTTTGCGCGGGCGACAAATTCTGCAACCTGCTTTGCTTCCTGTGGCAACGTTAATATCAATGCGCCGGTGAATATTTCAATCAATACCACATTTACCGGTAACAATAGTGATGCCTATATTGGTGTCGATGAAGTCTTCGGTAATCTTGATGTAAGCAGTTTGGCACCTTTAACACTGACAGGCGGAAATGGTCCTGGCGCCGACGCTTCATTCGATATTGGTGGTGGTTTTATTGGTAGCGCCAGCCAGGGCGTTCGTGGCAATGTTACCGTTAATGGCGACATGCTTTTTGTGGCGAATACCGGCTCCGCACGTGATGCATCCATTGATTTTGATTTTATCGGCGGCAATGTCAATATTAACGGCAATATGAATTTTAGCGGGCTGGATGATGCCCGCGTGGTTATTCGTCAGGTTGGGGGTGATGTGAATGTTACCGGCAACTCCGTGTTTGTTGCCGGTGCGGGTTCTACCGCCAGTGCGGTTTATGACATCAAACGGGTGAAAGGCAGTGTGATGCTGGGCGGTACCGCTGGCATCAGTTTAACCGCGGGTGATGATGCCATCGCGGCGATCTATGTGCATGATGTTGGTGGCAATGTAACGGTTAATGCCAATACCACACTTAAGTCGGGTAATCGTACACTGGCAACAACAACGGCAACCAATGCCGAAGTTGATATTGGCCGCATTGCCGGCAGCGTCACCATTAATAACAATACCACTTTGCTGGCCGGCAATAATGCCGAAACCGGTTTTAATATTCACAGTGTGGGTGGGGTGCAAACAGCGCCGCTGAATGCTTATGACGATACGATTACGACTTATGACTTCACAACCGGCAGTTGCACCGGTACCGGCTGTGGCATTACCACGGTTAACGGCAACATAACACAGGATTTAAATGGTACGCTCGGCGCTATTTTAGATGCCGATATCAATTTTAACAGTAACCAGAATGGCGCCACGGTCAATGGCAGTATTCTTGCGGTTTCACAAATCGGACTGCAAATCGGTGCGTATAACGGTACCGGTACCACCGCCACCACACCGGTTGATTTAACCTTAAACGGTGCGATTACTGCCAGTTCCAATGCCAGTGCCAGCGTTAGTATTGTTGCCAGTGGCAATCTGACGATCGACGGTCTGGTGACATTAAGCGGTAGCAGCCTGTTCATGACTGCTGGTAATGATCTGTTTTTTGACAGATTCGGTGGCATTGGAACGGCGGGTAATGCAGTGGCTGCCAAAACCACGCTTACCGCCGATAACAATATTACGATTAACGGTTTTGTTAACGTCGCTAATAACAGCCTGACACTGCTGGCCGATAATGACCTGGACGGTTTTGGCGATGTTGGTATTTTTGGTTCTCTGGGTAACCCAACCCGCGTGGAAACGCTTGGCCAGCTGACGGTTTCGGCAAATAATCTGCAGGTTAAAGATGTCTCGGTCGGGGGCTTTTTCCAAGTCGGAGGTGTCACGGTCAGTGGCAGCAGTATCAATGTTACGGTTAACGGCAATATGACGGTATCTGCGGGTATTGTCTCTGCCTTTAGAGGAACTGATAGTCTCGCGGTACCAGCAACCGTCAGTGCTCTGGTCACTGCTGTTAACGATATTATTATCAATGCCACGTCGCTTAATGTCAGTGGCGGCCAGGCCGATGTAAAATTCTCGTATGGCTCGCCGGTATCTGCCAGAGCCGAACTCATTGCCGGCCGAGATCTGAATATCAGTCTGAGCAATGACCTGAATATTATTGCCGGTGCTGCAGCGGTCAATGCCAGTTCTTCATTTGGCGGTACGCTCACGGCTGATGCATCGGCTATTGTGCATGCTAACAGTAATATTCTGCTTTCTGCCGGCGGTGGTTTGAATATTGGGGGGGGTAATGCTAGCGCCTATGCCAACGCATCGGCCAATTACCTTGGCTTCAGTCAGAGTGCCAGCGTATTTGCTAATGCTGACCTTTCTGCCACCGCTCAGCTTAATATCAGTTCACTTGGTTTGAACCTGCAGGCCAACGGTGGCAATGCACTTGCCTCTGCCTTTGCCGGCGCATCCTGTACTTCTATCTGCGGCGGTACGGCTACCGCCAGGGCAAATGCCAGCGCCAATGCATCACTGATCGCTCAGGACGTATTGATTGGTGTGGTCGCGGGTGACCTTGCTGTGACTGGCGGTAGTGCCACGGCGGCCACTTTTGCTTCTACGGCAAGCACTGGTGGCACCGCAGGCAGTACTGCCAAAGGCATAGCCAATGCTTCTGCTTTGGGTGAGGCGGTGATTAGCGGCGGTGTGGTTACTATCAATAATATCGGCACCAGTCTGAATGTGATGAGAGGTGTTGAATCCATTACCGGTACCGGGCTTTCAGCCTTTGCCGATGCCAAGGCACGGATTGAAGCCACGGCGACTACCAGTGGTGCCTTGCTGGTTAATACCGGCGTTAACCTTAATACCAGCAGCGGCACGCTCAGTGCTGCCGGCAATGTTACGATTACTGCAGCAGGTGCCGCTATATTTAATGCCGGTATGTTAAATGCCGGTGGTAATCTGTTGATCAGTGCCGGTAGTTCACTGGTGCTTAATAATGTTCTGAATGTTGGCGGCAGCAATGTCACGCTAAGTGCAGGCAGTGACCTGGTTCTGGCGGCCAGTCTGGGCAGCACTGGTTTGCCGTTGAATGCCGATGTCAGCCTTAGTGCCGCAAATAACGTAAACCTGGTTAACGATATTTATCTGGCAAACAACACATTGACACTGGCGGCCGATAGCGACAGTAATGGTATGGGTGATGTCAATATTGCCGCTTCTGCTGTAGAACCTCGAAATATTATTACTCAGGGTGCGATCAACGTCAGTGGCGTTAATTTTAATGTCGCAGGTGCAGATCTGGGTTCAACGAGTTCTCCCCTTATCAGCAACAGATTGCTTACGATATCTGCCGATGATGCCAGTGCGCTGACCACTAGCGACAATATTTCGGTGAATATCAGTGGCCAGATGAATATCCGGGGCGGGCGTGTCACCACCCTGGGTAGAGGAAACTATGATGTATCGGTGAACCTGTCTGCCGGCAATGACATGATTATTAACGCCGGCAGTCTGTCGATCAGCGGTGGCACCGCCAATGCCAGAATGCCCGGCGGTGACGGTTCATCTGCCAGGGTGGTCGCCAATGCCATGGTTAATGCAGGGCGCAATGTTGATATTACGCTTGGCGGTGGTTTGAGAGTAGGCAATGGTATTGCGGATGCGTTTGCATCGGCAATCGGTTTTATTTATGGCACAACCGCTGGCGCTTTTGCCAATGCCGATGCGGTATTATCCGCCGGGGCTGACATTAATATTAACGCGGTGATTGGTAATATGAGCATCAGTGCCGGTAATGCCCGCAGCCAGATTGGTTCGGCCGGCTGTGCCACCTGTACCGCCAATGCTAGTGCTAATGCCATGGTATCGGCAAATAATATTACTGTCAGTGGACTTAGCGGCGATCTTAGGGTTAACGGCGGTCTGGCTGATGCCTGGGTATCGGCGGCGGTGCCAACGTCGGGCAGCTTAACCATTGGTAATGCTTTTGTCATTGCTGAAGCCACGGCGATGCTGAATGCACTGCAAAATATCAGTATCAATAATACCGGTTCGCTGGCAGTGAATGCCGGTGGTGCCAGCATTTTTGGTGACTGGGCTTCGGCGTTGAATGTTATTGCTGTTGGTACTGCCAATGCAGAACTGAATGCCGGTAATGATATTGTTATTACCACCGGTAACGGGGTAGGGATTACCGGTTTTGCTGCCAGTGCTGCACCACTGACTTCCGGTGCAACCACGGGTACCGCCTCAGCACAGGCTGCAGCCAGGGTAAACGCCACAGGTCTGGCCACTATAACGGTTAGCGGCGGTGGTTTGTTTATCGCGGCTGGTAGTGCTGTTCCATCAGGTTCGATTACCGGTACTCCGACCCTGAAAAGCAATGCTGAAGCCAGCCTGAATGTTGGCATATTAACCCTGAATGTCAGTAATGATTTTATTAGCAGCAATGCGACTGTCATCGTGCCAGGCAATATGGATGTCAGTGCCGGCGGTAATATTGTTCAAAACGGTGGTTTTAGCTTTATCGGTGGTAATTTGAATATGACTGCCGGTGGTTCACAGTCATGGAGTGGTCTGGTTTCTGTGGGTGGCAGCAGTGCAAACCTGACTGCGGCGACTGATCTGAACATTAATACGGCCATAGGCAGCAGACTTGCCCCGGTCAATGTTGATGTCACATTAATCGCCGGTAATAATATTAATCTCAATAATGATATCTATCTCGGTGTGAACAGTCTGCTGTTAACGGCGGACAGTGATGCCAATGGCAGCGGTGATGTCAATATTGCCACTGCGGTCAGTATTAATTCACAGGCGGACATCAGCTTTAATGCAGTTAATATCAACGCTGCAGCTGATCTGGCATTGACTGCCGGCACAGCCTTAACCCTGAATGCGGCTAATATTACCGCAGGTGGCAGTAATGTCAGCCTGCTTGCCGGTACCGATTTAACAATGAATGCTGCACTGGGTAGCACGCTGACACCGCTAACCGCGAATACAGACTTAAGTGCCGGTAATAATCTGAATCTCAACAATGATATCTATCTCGGTGTCAACAGCCTGGTATTAACGGCTGACAGTGATGCCAATGGCAGCGGTGATGTCAATATTGCCGCTGCGGTCAGTATTAATTCACAGGCAGACATCAGCTTTAATGCCGTCAATATCAATGCCGCCGCTGACCTGAATCTGACTGCCGGTAGTGCATTAACCCTGAATGCTGCAAACGTGACGGTTGCTGGCAGCAATGTCAGTTTGATTGCCGGCAGCGACCTGACGATGAATGTGGCACTCGGTGGCACGCTGACACCGCTGGTTGCAAACACCGTTTTAAGCGCCGGCAATAATATTAACCTGAACAATAGTATTTACCTTGGTAATAACGGTCTGACCCTGAGCGCTGACAGTGACGGCAATGGAATCGGTGATGTCAATATTGCAGCGGTGACCGTTAACACGCTTGGCGGTCTGAGTGTTTCAGCGGCCAATATCTATAATCTGAGCGCCGGTATTTCAGCCTCTACCCTGGTGGCGAATGCCAGCGCTGATATTTCGATTATCAATAGCCAGATCAATATCACTAATAGTGCGAACTATATTGCCGTTGGAAATATCACCCAGAGCGGTGGCACTCTGAATATCGGCGGCAACCTGAACATGAGTGCCAGCGGTTCGCTGGCATTGAGCGGTGGTGTTGTCATCAGTGGCAATGCTGTGAACCTGATCGCGGGTACAGACTTGACGATGAATGCTGCACTGGGCAGCACGCTGACACCGCTAACGGCCAATACAGTATTAAGCGCCGGTAATAATCTTAATCTTAATAACGATATTTACCTCGGTATGAACAGCCTGACTTTAACCGCTGACAGTGATGCCAGTGGTGCCGGTGATGTTAATGTCGCAGCGGTGACCATTAATACCTCTGGCGGCCTGGCTATTTCAGGGGCCAATGTTTTTGACCCGAGTGCCAGTATTTCGGCCTCAACCCTGG
>JAJRUQ010000051.1 GCA_024277705.1 Gammaproteobacteria bacterium | reverse complement strand
TGGACATAAGCGCACCGCCTTCCTGGCTCCTTGCGCAATACCGTCCATCCCTGGACATAAGCGCACCGCCTTCCTGGCTCCTTGCGCAATACCGTCCATCCCTGGACATAAAAAAGCCCTCCGGAGAGGGCTTAGGTTTAAAACATTTATTATTATATTATTCAGAAGTTAAAGTTACCCTGCACACTCAGGATATCAACCGAAGAAGAATACGATCCTTTCAGCGTTGCATTTGAAGAAGATGAACCACCATTATTATTAATCTCGGTATCACTAAGGAACAGATGCGAATAACCAACGTCAATTCCCCAGCTGCTTGAAGGCGCATACCCAACACCAAAACTTAACCAGGTGCGGTCATTGCCGGGGATTCTGGCTGATAATGATTCCGCTGTACGAATAGGGGTCTGATCATAAGCCAGGCCACCACGATAAACCAGATTATCCGAATGGTGATAATTGACACCCACTGAATAACGGCTGGTATTTTTATACCCTAAATCCAGTGTTGGCTCCTGCCCCGGCACACCACCGGCCTGTCGAATAACAATGGTGTCTAAACTACTCCAGCCGGTCCAGGTCCAGTCGAACAATGCCGTCCATTTTGAATTAACGTCCGCCACATAACTGAAAGAAAATGTTTCCGGCAATGCTGCGGCGGCTTCCAGCGTTGTATCCTGCAATATTTTAAAACCACTGTCAGTAGAAGCGCCATCAGCAAATGGTTGCAATCTCGGGTCTAAGTTATATTTCGCATTACCGGAAACCTCGTGTTTAATGGCAGAACGATAGGAGATACCAATACGACTTCTATCATCCACATCAAACAGGATACCGGCATTCCAGCCCAGTTCCAGTGAATCACCATCCAGTTTTACTTGACTGTCCTGACTGGCAACACCTAAACCCGTCAGGCCCTCGTTAATACAATCTGTACCGGTAGCAGAACTACCGGGACTATTAACCAGATTCACACATGCGCCATAAGAATCAATATTATTGGTTAACTCAAGTTGCATGTATTGAATGCTGACACCAAAACCCACCGAAAGGTTATCGGTTGCTTTCCAGGCAATCGAAGGATTGATGTTAACGCTGGAAATTTCACTGCGCAGTGCATGATAACGACCGACCCAGCCATCATCGTAGTCGGTTGACAAACCGAAAGGAACATTAACCCCGACACCCACATGAATATCATTGGACAGTTCAGCCGCATAATAAAGATTCGGGATAAAGGCCGGGGCACCGGTATTGGAATCATTACCGGACAATGGCGTGCCCAACGCATCAATAGTTCCGTTGTTAGTAAATTCGGCATTAGGCGAAATCACATGACCGGCAACCACTACCTGCTGACCGGACAAACGCGTCATACCTGCCGGATTGAAATAGATGGTACTGGCATCCTCACCCAGCGCCGAGGCACCGGCATAAGCTGAACCCTGACCACTGGCACTTTGTTCAATCAGCCCGAATGAACCCGCCTGCGTCATTGTCGAAGCACTTGCGATGCCAAGAGCAAGCAGTGTTTTTGTAAAAGAATTCTTTATATTATTCATTCAAATTTCCACCTTGTTTTTTAGCAAGAGATAAGTCTGTTTTATGTCGATACAGAATCAGGCTCTATTTTAAAAGGACAGCAGGATATGTAGACGGATCAACCCGGTATACATTCGCATCAAAACTACTGTTAATCACATCGATAATACTGTTTGCTATTACCGCATAACCACGAGCGGTCGGATGTACGCCATCCAGAGAGAAAGCACCACCTCGAACAAATTCCGAGTTAATGGTTCCGGTACCATAATCAACCCCGGTGGTACTCAGCTCCGTCATAATAGCGGCAGCATCAAGAAAGGCCAGGTTATCATCATCTGCTGCAGCTTTTATAGTGTCATTAAAAGCAGTTCTGGCGGTATCAATAGCTTCAATTTCTGATGGGATTAAAACGTCTTTATCTGCCAAAGGTACGCCTACGCCGATGACTGAGGCAGGGTTATCTGGATCAGCAAGCGTTCCGATAATGGAAGCTGCTGGTAACACGATCAGATCATTTTCTGTTGCCTGTCTCATATTAACCAGTGCAGCATTTAATCCGCTAATATCGGTTAAGTCTTCATCGAGAATAACCACCGCATTCTGTCCTGCAGAAAATGCAATCGTTCGCTGCGTTACCTCTGCGGCATCAATCATGTCTGCGCCCTGAGCGGCCAGAAGTCCCTCATTATAAGCAATAAAAGCCGCATTGGTTGCCGCCGCCTGATCCTCAGTCATTGGTATCGCGTTATATGGCACGGTGGTAAAATAAGGCAGTGCGCTGACATCAGGAATATTCACCAGTACACCTTTATTTGTTGACGTATTAACCGCATCTAAAGCCGCATGATAAGCATCATCAAAATTAGCCGTAGGCGTAATGGGATCCGAATCATCACCGCCCGATGTGGCATAACCGAGAACGTCGTTATTGCCTATCCAGAAAGTAAAAAATGATGGCTGCTGGGCAGCTGCATCACCGATTACGGTAACAAGATTACTGGCAATATCTGACGTAAAGCGCACAAAATATGGATTAGCTGTAGGTGGAACCGCCCCTAAACCGGCAGGATTACCATAACCCGGCGCAAGTAGATGAAATGATTTAGCACCCGGCACGCCCATATTATTAAATGTTGTATTATTCAATCCCGAGCCAATAACTTCTGTTGTCGGTGTACCGCTTACACGCTCTGGTTTTTCTGTTTTCGTATTCAACGCAAACCTGTTATCAAAATCAGGGTTTGGGTTCCCCCCAAATAACAAACCACCTAAATTGTCAGAAACTAAAGGCTGGGTAAAATTAACCGCGACACCATCAGCCGCAGCAAACTGTTGCGCAAGCATCAACGGAAAAGAATTCTGCTGGCCTAACAGATAAAGCGCACCATCGGCATAACCTGCGGTTATCGAATCGCCAATCGCAACAAATGTCGTAAAGTCAGCATTTCCAGAACTCTGTTCGCCACTATTACCCACTGTCTTGTTTGCCGGGTCGGAACTGCTACAGGCTGCAATAACTGCACAGGTAAGCACTACCCCTGCCAGTTTGAACATTCGATTTTTCTTGGCTGTCATTTCTTCACCTCTGTTTTTATTGTTTAAAACCGCAATCAATAATTATTGCAGGTATAAGCGAAATTTATCTGCTGTTTAATAGCCGGCACCCTTATAATTAAATCACTTTATCACTGATTTTCCACATCCAAAGTAACAAGCTAAAAGCTTCCTGTTTTGTAACATAACCACAATTAATAGTCTATCTTTCTACCGCATTTTTTAACAACAAGTGTAATAAAAACATATCACTATCAGAGAAACCGGTCATTTAATTTTCAGGTACCTGCATCGGTCGTCGATTTTCATCAATGGCCACATAGGTCAGCACCGCTTCGGTCACTTTTATACACGTTGTTTCTCCCTTACTCATGCGCTGTGCATAAACTTCAACTTTCACTTTTATAGATGTGCGACCCAGTGAGATGATATCGGCATAACAGCTGATCAAATCACCGACAAACACCGGTTTTTTGAACTCAAAAGAATCCACCGCACGAGTAACAACCGGCCCGCGCACCCGGGCCAGTGCCGGAATACTGCCGGCAATATCAACATAGGACATAATCCAGCCACCGAAGATGCTACCACCGGGGTTCTGGTCAGCCGGTCTTGCCGGCACACGAATGACAGGGATACGATTTTCGGGCAAGCTACATTCAGACATAGGCGCTACTCAAAATAAACAGGTAAGTTATTGCTACAAACATAACACCAAATCATGAAAACCAAAACCATTAAATGCAATTTTAAAAACTCGCGCGAGCAGATTATAGATGCACGCCTGGATCTACCTGCAGATACCAGGCTGGCAACTGAAACAAAAGCCTTTATTATTTTTTGCCACTGTTTTACCTGCAGCAAAGAGACTATCACCACTTTTCGCCTCAGCCGTTTACTTGCCGAAAATGGTTTTGCTGTATTACGCTTTGATTTCAGCGGA
Organism: Gammaproteobacteria bacterium; assembly: GCA_024277705.1. Lineage (GTDB taxonomy): Bacteria > Pseudomonadota > Gammaproteobacteria > SZUA-229 > SZUA-229. Next base: position 12,045 of record JAJRUQ010000051.1, on the reverse strand, counting down.
CTGGGCAATAGTGAAGGGGATTTTGCTGATACCACCTTCAGCAACATGCAGGATGATCTGCACAGTGCTGTTGATTTTTTAAGCGAACACTATCAGCCACCAGAATTTTTAATGGGACACAGTCTCGGTGGCACTACTGCCCTTTCCATCGCACAGGGTCATGATTCAGTTAAGGGCGTGGTGACCGTCGCTTCACCCAGTGAGCCCGAACATGTGCTGCATCATTTTAGCCATGCCTTAACCTTACTTGAACAAAATATAGCCGCCAGTTTTGAAGTTGCCGGACAGTATTATGATATCAAGCCCGGCTTTGTTGAAGATGTACGCTCATTTGATATGCCGTATGTTTTATCCGGACTGGATAAACCTGTATTGATTTTTAATATTGAGAATGATGTACTGGTTAGTGAGCGGGATTCACAACAGATACAGGAATGGGCCGGTGGTGCAACTTGTTTGCTTAATGTTTCCGGATCGGATCATTTGTTATCGGGACGGGAGGCAACCAGGTTTGTTGCTGATGAAATTGTTCAGTGGATTTCGGGGATTGTTTGAGTCTGGTGATTCAGGTGTTTTTTATTTGCTTTGATTTTTTAGTTAGGCTTTGCGGGTTTCGCACCGCGGGCGAGTTACTTTTTAATACCAATATTGATTTTTTGCTTGCTTTAGCCTGGGGTTTCGCCCTGACGGCGACTTACTTTTCTGTCAGCAGCAACAGAAAAGTAAGCAAAAGAATGACGCCACTACGGCTACGCCCTCATTAAGAAGCATGAGGGTTCCCATTCATGCAGTAACGTTCTTCTGCCGCGCCAGAACTCAGCCATGCTGGCACGGAAAACCCGGAAGAACGTCACCACCTGAATGGCTTGCCTGAGGTGGAGGTAAATCAAAGTCTAAAACAGTACTTAAGTAAAGTCCGTGCTTTATTCGTTTGTTTACTGGTTTTATTTTTTGTTTCTTCGCTTTTGAACTTCTTTCGCCTTAGCCAAGCCACTGATATTTTTCTGGTATCATGGGTTTTCTGTGAAAACTGTTTGAGTGTACGTGTTTCACCAACGTGCGCGAGTTTTTTCACAGCATGGTACCAGCAAAATATCAGTGGGAACCCCGTGTCTTTTACGGGGCGCCCGGCGTAGCGACGGCCTTTTCTGGTTACTCTTTTGGGCTGTAGCAAAAGAGTAACTCGCCCGCGGTGCGAATACCGCAAAGCCTAACTAAAAAATAAAACAAACAGAAACAACTCCTGAATCACCAGCCTGTGGCTTCCGCCACACCTTTGCCCAACTCCGCAGGCGAACGCACGGTATGCACACCAACTTTCTCCAGCGCGGCAAACTTCTCTGCAGCGGTGCCTTTACCACCGGCAATAATCGCCCCGGCATGCCCCATGCGTTTGCCTTTGGGTGCGGTGCCACCGGCAATAAAGGCGGTTACCGGCTTGCTGACTTCAGACTGAATAAACTCAGCGGCTTCTTCTTCCGCGCTGCCACCGATTTCTCCGACCATTAAAATGGCTTCGGTTTGCGGGTCTTTTTCAAACAGCTCAAGACAGTCAATAAAACTGGTACCGGGAACAGGATCACCACCGATACCGATACAGGTGCTCTGACCAAAACCGGGATCACTGGTTTGTTTCACCGCTTCATAAGTCAGGGTACCGGACCGCGACACCACACCGACCTTACCGGGCTGATGAATTTCGCCCGGCATGATGCCGATTTTACATTCCCCCGGGGTAATAATACCGGGACAGTTTGGCCCGATAATACGGGCACATTCTGCATCGGCAACCATTTTCACCTGTAACATATCCAGCGTTGGTATGCCTTCAGTGATGCACACAATTAATTCGATACCGGCATCAATAGCTTCCAGTATCGAGTCTTTACAAAACGGCGCCGGCACATAAATAACCGTTGCCGTTGCTCCGGTTTCACTGACCGCCTGTTTCACTGTATTGAACACCGGAAGATCAAGGTGTGACTGCCCGCCTTTACCCGGCGTTACCCCGCCAACCATGTTTGTACCGTAGGCAATGGCCTGTTCAGAATGAAAGGTTCCCTGTTTACCGGTAAACCCCTGGCAGATCACTCTGGTGTCTTTGTTGATTAATACGCTCATAAAACTCTCTTTTGAAAAAGTTATAAGTGGCAAGTTGTAAGTAACAACAGAAAACCGATATAACTTACAATTTATAACTTTTAACTTTTAACTTTTTACTTTTTACTTTTTACTGCTTCTACAATTTTATTCGCTGCATCGGTGAGATCATTTGCAGCAATAATATTCACATCACTTTCTGACAGCAACTGACTGCCACGTTCGGCATTATTTCCTTCCAGACGGACAACAACTGGCACATTTACATGTACTTCCTCTACCGCTCCGATAATACCTTCGGCTATCAGATCACAGCGCACGATACCACCAAATATATTAACCAGTATGCCTTTGACATTGCTGTCAGACAGAATAATTTTAAACGCTTCACTGACACGTTCTTTGGTAGCACCACCGCCAACATCAAGAAAGTTTGCAGGCTCGCCACCACTCAGTTTGATCAGGTCCATGGTCGCCATTGCCAGGCCTGCACCGTTAACCATGCAGCCGATATCGCCATCCAGTGAAATGTAATTCAGGTCCCATTCTTTTGCGCGGTTTTCACGTTCATCTTCCTGACTGACATCACGCATTGCCACAATATCCTGCTGCCGATATAGCGCATTGTCATCAATATTAATCTTGCCATCAAGGCAGATCAGCTCACCTTCATCGGTGACTACCAGTGGATTTATTTCTACCAGGCTTAAATCTTTTTCCACAAACATTCTGGCAAAGCCCTGTAACAGACGGGCGAACTGTTTGATCAGATCACCCTGCAGACTCAAACCAAACGCCAGCTCGCGTGACTGGTAAGGCTGCAGACCGGTGAGCGGATTAATGGTCACCTTTAATATTTTTTCCGGAGTTTCGCTGGCCACTTTTTCAATTTCCATACCGCCTTCGGTTGACGCCATGATCACCACCTGCTGAGAGGCACGATCGATCACCGCTCCGAGATAAAGCTCACGGCTGATATTGCTGATTTCCTCGATCAGAACCTGATGTACCGGCTGTCCCTGGGTATTAGTCTGATAGGTCACCAGACGTGTACCCAGCATCGCAGCCACTGTGTTTGTTACGTCTTCGGCTGAATCCAGTAATTTGACTCCCCCGGCTTTTCCGCGACCACCAGCATGTACCTGGGCTTTGACTACCCAACGGTCACCGGAAAGTTTTGCCAACGCGGTCGGCACATCCGCCACTGATTCAACAACCTGATTATTCGGTACCGGCATACCGAACTGGGAAAACACCTGTTTTGCCTGATATTCATGTAAATTCATTTTTTTATTTCATCATAAAGTCTGGTGAATAGATATAAGGTAAAAAATATTTTTGCCGCAAACAGCGCAAATAAAAAAACTTTTTCCTGTTTTAAAACTTGCGTTTTTCGCGGCCAGATTTTTTAGTTTTTGATATGTATCGCCCGGCCATGAACCGACAATGCTGCCTCATGCATGGCTTCAGACAGGGTCGGATGGGCAAACACGGTTAAGGCCATATCTTCTGCAGTGGCCTGCATTTCCATCATCAATACTGCCTGTGCAATTAATTCGGATGCCTGCACTGAAAATATGTGCACACCCAGTACCCGATCGGTTTCTGCATCTGCAATAATTTTTACCATGCCTTCGGCTTCGGCCATTGCACGTGCCCGACCACTGGCGAGCATGGGAAAACTACCGGTTTTTATATTTATATTTTCAACCTTGCATTGTTCTTCTGTCTTACCTGCCCATGCAAATTCCGGATGCGTATAGATAACCGAGGGTATTAGCTCATAATTAACCGCCGCCTGGTGACCGGCAATAGTCTCCGCCACCATAACGCCTTCTTCAGAAGCTTTATGTGCCAGCATCGGACCGCGCACAACATCACCGATGGCATAGATATTTGGCACGCTGGTCTGGCACTGTTGATTGACCAGAATAAAGTGTCGCTCATCGATCTCTATACCCAGCTCTTCGCCAAACACACGATCGCTGTTGGGCTTGCGACCTACCGCGACAATCAGTTTGTCAAAATCTTCCTGCTTCTCGTTTTGTTTTTTTCCGCTGGAGTCTTCATACAGCAGCCTGACTTTGTTATTTTTTACTTCGGCTGAAATCAGGCGGGCATTAAGCCGGATTTCCAGGCCTGACTTTTTCAGACTACGTTTGAAAAGTTTTGCCAGTTTACTGTCAGCCATCGGTAAAAAATCCTGCATGGCTTCAAAGATAACCACCTTAGCGCCCAACCGAGACCAGACACTGCCCAGCTCCAGACCGATAGCACCACCACCGATAATACCCAGTCGCTGTGGCACTTCCTTCAGTTCCAGCGCCCCCGCGGAATCGACTATGCAGTTATTTTCCAGTTGTGCCTGTGGCAGCCGCACCGGTGATGAACCGGTAGCAATGATGATATTGTCCGCTTTCAGGGTTGCTGTTTTCTTTCGCGTTTTTCGACTGGAAACTTCAATCGTATCGCTCGCTATAATTTTTGCACGACCATGAATCAGCGTTATATTATTGGCTTTAAATAAAGCGTTTATCCCTTGTGTCAGCTCATTTACTACCTGGTTTTTTCGTGACTGCATAACACTGACATCCATTGCCAGCGACGTTGACGAGATGCCATGCTGCAGCAGTTCACTGTTTGCCTGACGATATAAATGGGATGATTCAAGCAGTGCTTTTGACGGAATGCAGCCCACATTCAAACAGGTACCACCGAGAGACGGTTTGCCCTGATGATTCAGCCACTCATCAACACAGGCTGTTTTAAGCCCCAGTTGTGCACAGCGTATGGCCGCCACATAACCGGCAGGTCCGGCACCGATAACAAGCACATCCCAAACCTCCGTTGTCTCGGCACTCGCAGCGGTCGTTTTTTTTGTGCTTTTTACGGTCATGATTATACCCCCAGTAGCATACGTGAAGGATCTTCCAGCAGTTCTTTAACCGTTACCAGAAATTGTACGGCACTTTTACCATCGACCAGCCGGTGATCATAGGACAGCGCCAGATACATCATCGGTAACACAGTCACTTCACCGTTTACCACCATGGCGCGCTCGGTAATATTATGCATACCCAGAATCGCACTCTGTGGCGGATTAATGATTGGCGTTGATAACATCGAACCAAAAACACCCCCGTTAGAAATGGTAAAGGTACCACCACTAATATCATTGATTGATAAATTATTATTTTTAGCCTTGCCCGCATAATCGATAATCGATTGTTCTATTTCGGCAATAGACTGAATATCGGCATCCCGCAGTATCGGCACCACCAGGCCATTCGGCCCAGATACCGCAACCCCAATATCATAAAAGCCGTGATAAACAATATCGTTGCCATCAATGGATGCATTGATCTCCGGAAAACGTTTCAACGCTTCGACACTGGCATGCACAAAAAATGACATAAAACCCAGGCGCACACCGAATTTTTTCTCGAACGCTTGTTTATAACGGGAACGTAATTGCATTACCGGCTGCATATTCACTTCATTAAAAGTGGTCAGAATAGCAGCCTGATGTTGTGACTGTAATAAACGCTCGGCAATGCGGGCGCGCAAACGGGTCATTGGCACCCGACGCTGCAGCCGCTCTCCATCTACCGGCCCGGCCATCGACACCGCAGTGCCCGGCAGAGCAACAGGTGATTTACCGGCTTGTTCACTGCTGCCTGCTGTTTCATGTTCCGCCGATGCCTGCTCTGCTGCCTGCTGCGCAGACTTTTCAGCCAGAAACTTCTCCACATCCTGCTTAAGAATTCGACCGTTTTTGCCACTGCCATGCAGCATGTTTTCTGTAATCGCATGTTGCGCCATTAATTTTCTTACCGATGGGCTCATCGGTGCGGGTGACACTGGCCCGCTGTCAGCAGGACTTCCGGTACTCACTGCCGTTGTTTTTTCTGAAATATCACTCTGCTCTGATTCATCTATAATCGCCAGTAACTGACCAGCGGTGACCACATCACCAACGTCAAACAAAATCTTTTTAACAACACCCGCTTTAACCACCGGAACTTCAAGAATAACTTTATCGGTATCCAGATCAACCAGTACTTCATCAGTTTTTATACTGTCACCCGGCTTTTTATACCAGCTGGCAATAACAGCATCTGCCACTGACTCCGGTAATTCCGGAACTTTAATTTCACTGCTCATTTTTTATCTCTTATTATTTATCCGTTATATTCAACGCTTCATGAATTATTTCCTGCTGCTGCTTTGCATGCAGCCGGGCAGAACCAACCGCTGGCGCAGAAGAGGGCTGCCGCCCGATGTAACCCAGTTGCCAGCGGGTATTAATCAATGCCGGTATCCGCGGTTTAACAAAATCCCATGCACCCTGATTTTTTGGTTCTTCCTGACACCAGATCAGCGTATTAGTCTCTGTATACTGTGACAACAAAGCGTCAAGATGTTCTCCCGGAAACGGGTAAATCTGCTCAACACGTACAATCGCAATATTATGTATTCGATTTATACGTCTGGCTTCCAGTAGTTCATAATAAATTTTTCCGCTACAGATAAGTACCCGTTCAATCCTGTCATCCAGTTTATCAATCTCTGCGATTACCCAGTTAAACCTGCCCCCGGTTAAATCATCCAGCGTGCTGACACATAATTTATGCCGCAACAGACTTTTTGGTGTCATAATAATGAGTGGCTTACGACAATTACGCAGCATCTGCCGACGTAGCAGGTGAAACATCTGCGCCGGTGTGCTCGGCACACAAACCTGCATATTGTGCACTGAGCATAACTGTAAATATCTTTCCAGTCTGGCAGACGAGTGCTCTGCGCCCTGTCCTTCAAAGCCATGCGGCAACAACATCACCAGCCCGCTGACGCGCCCCCATTTATGTTCACCGGCAGAAATAAACTGGTCGATAACAATTTGTGCACCATTGGCAAAATCACCGAACTGCGCTTCCCATAACACCATGGTTTTCGGTTCTGTGGTAGAAAAACCATATTCGAAACCCAGCACTGCCAGCTCGGATAATAAAGAATCAAAAACCCGGAAATTACTGTTGCTGTCACCCAGTTGCCGCAACGGCACATACGAACTGCCATCGTTCTGGTTATGCAATACTGCATGGCGGTGAAAAAAGGTACCGCGCGCACTGTCCTGACCGGACAACCTTATTGAATATCCATTTTGTAGCAGAGTTCCATAAGCCATCAGCTCTGCGTAACCCCAGTCTATGGATAATGCACCGGCGGTCATTTTTATCCGGTCGGCCATGATTTTTTCAACCCGCGACTGCAACATGAAACCTTCGGGTATCTGTTCAAATGTTTTGCCGACTTCACGAATACTTTCCAGCGCAGCGCCGGTATCAATTTCTTTCAGGATAGAATCACAGGTATATTCACTCCAGTCCATATGTGTTGATAAATCTGCCTTGCTGGCCGGCAGTTTGTGCGGCACCACGCACTCCCCCGATTCCAGAATTTTTCTGACGCTGTGCGCCATAATGTCACACTGTTGTTGCGTCAAAACATTATCATCAATTATTTTTTTTGCATAGATAGCCCGGGTACTTTCCAGCGCCTGTATTTTTTTATACATCATCGGTTGCGTTGCCGATGGCTCATCCGCTTCGTTATGCCCGTGCCGGCGATAACAGACCATATCTATCACTACATCTTTTTTGAACTTGTTACGGTAATCCAGCGCAAGGCGTGTCACCATAATGACCGCTTCAGGGTCATCAGCATTCACATGAAAGATTGGTGCACCCACCATTTTTGCAATATCTGTACAGTAAAAGGTTGAGCGTGCATCCTGTAACGCACTGGTGGTAAAACCGATCTGATTATTAACGATAATATGAATGGTACCGTGTGTCATATAGCCGCGAGACTGTGACATCTGCAATGTTTCCATCACCACACCCTGCCCGGAAAACGCCGCATCGCCATGTATCTGTACCGGAATCACTTCATTGCCTTCTCTGTCGCCGCGATGCCACTGACGGGCACGTACCGAGCCTTCGACCACCGGTGCCACAATCTCAAGGTGTGACGGGTTAAACGCCAGCGCCAGGTGTACCGGCCCGCCCGGTGATTCCATGTCAGAGGAAAAACCCAAATGGTATTTAACATCACCGGTTAGTTCTCTGACTTCTTTTGTACCCTCAAACTCGCTGAACAATTCATTGGGAGTTTTACCAAGAATATTCACCAGCACATTCAAACGGCCACGATGCGCCATGCCGATAACCACTTCCTTGATTTTTTGACTGCCGGCATATTGCACCAGCTCGTCAAGCAAAGGAATAAGTGACTCCCCGCCTTCCAGTGAAAATCGTTTCTGGCCGACATATTTTGAATGCAGATATCTTTCCAGGCCTTCAGCATCTGTCAGCTGCTGTAATATATTTATTTTTTCAATCTCGTTCAACCTGGCCTGCCCACAAGCCGTTTCCAGACGCTGCTGAATCCAGCGCTTCTCCACGGTTTCCATGATGTGCATATACTCGGTACCAATCGTACCGCAATAGGTTTGCTTCAGAATACTTACAATTTTTCTGAACGATAAACTTTCAACCGCTGCCAGCGAGCCGGTTTCAAATTCCTGATCCATATCACTTTCGGTAAAGCCGTAATAATCAAGTTCCAGTTCAGCTACTTCAGGATCACGACGACCGCCCAGTGGATTGATACTGGCAACCTGATGACCACGAAAGCGATAAGCATTAATCAGCTGCAGCACATGCACCTGCTTGCGCTGGTGATCAAAACTTTTCTGTACTTCAAAACCGCGGGCATGTTTACGCCGGGCATAATTAATAAAATAGTCATGCATGGCCTGCGGTGAGACTTCGCTATCAACTGTGGATTTTTTCCCCTCTGATGCACCGCCATCATACGAATCAGCTGCCGTAGAATAATTATCCGGTACCGGTAATTGATCAAAATATTGCCGCCATTTAGCTTCAACTAAATCAGGATTTTGCAGATAGGTTTCATACAATGACTCAAGCCAGGCAGTACTTTCACCATAAAAAGCAGAACTCTCCCATAACTCTGACATTTTTTTATTTGTTACCTGATCCACTTGACACCTTTAGCATTTAATTTTTATATGGCTACAGTCGCACAAAAAATTATTCTGTGCTTACATATTATTAGCCCAAACCACTTAAAAAAACAGGTAAGCAGGGTTTTATTTTTATCCTGTGGGCATTAACAGCAAGTACTAACAATACAGAGCATCTGTATTAACTGACTGCACCCTTAAGCTAAAGACGCGATCAGGTTTTCCTGGTAAAAAAACACAGCTCAATTCGTCTGATACCGGTAGAAATATAACAACAGCAAGGCCTGACTTGTGCTGTTATAAAAGTGCTGACACGCCCGGAATTTGAGGTGAACAACAATGTAACTCATACAGGCTGACAGCTGAACCAGGCGGTTTTTGCTGCTGCAAAAAAAGTGAAATCGGCTCAAACAAGGGTTGCGGTAGCCGGGTATCATCAAACCAGGACCAGCCGGCACACTTATCCGGCTCCATAATGCGCGCCTGCGAACTGTGGCTGATACAGGAAACAAATAAAGTCAGGTAATTTTTCTGGCCGACCACAAAAGATTGATCGGTGTATCCAAGATGACGAAACGCTTCAACCAGCAGGCCGGTTTCTTCATGTACTTCACGGCGGGCACAATCAATAACGGTTTCACCGGCTTCCAGATGTCCGCCCGGAAATTGCCAGCAGGCATTTTCACCGTGGCTGATGCGCTCTCCCAGTAATACTTTCTGTTTATGCCAGACCAGCACAGCAACCCCGATGACGGGTCGATTACCGGCTGCCGTGCTCATTGCTGCCGGCCTTCTGTAGCAAAGACAAATACAAAGCAAACCTCAGGAGGGTGAATCAAAAGGCACTGCCGAAGCGATTTCCACACGATTTTTACCATTGCGTTTTGCGTGATACATCGCCACATCGGCTGCCGCTATCATCATATCGAGAGAATAACCCGGTTGCCGGGCAGCGACCCCCAGTGAGATGGTGACCTTCGGTAAGGACTGGCCATCAAGCGTAGCCGTTTCGGCATGACTGACATGGTCGCACAAACGCTGGGCGATTATTTTTGCATTATCCAGGATGGTTTCCGGCAACAATACGGCAAACTCCTCACCGCCAAAACGGGCCACCAGATCATTCGGTCGCAGCGGTGATCGCAGTGCATCGGCAACGCTGATCAATACCTGATCACCGGCCAGGTGCCCATAAACATCATTAAAATTCTTGAAATTATCCACATCGATCATCAGCAGTGCCAGCGGTAACTGGTCGCGTTCACTGCGTTTCAGCTCACGATCAAACACATCATCCATCCAGGCGCGATTATGCAGACCGGTTAGCGCATCGGTGGTTGCAAAACGCTGGAATTTACGCTGCATTTCTATGCTGTCAGCAATCACCAGATTACTGTAGCGTACTCGTTCAGACATAATGTACAGCAGGTTTCTCGCTATTTCATGGGAAATACTGACCATTCGCCACAGTACATCCTGCTCTATAATCAATACCGTGGTCGCTTCTGATGCGCTTACCTGTGCCGAAGGAACACGACTGTCAATAATCGACATTTCGCCCACACACTCCCCCGGCTCCACGGTCGCCAGCGGAATGTCATCCTGCGTATTTAGCTGAATAACCAGCCGCCCTTTGATTAAAATATACAGGTAATGATTTTCTTCCTGGGTAGACAGCACCACCTGACCGGCTTCCAGCTGACGGTATTGACACAGCGACAACAGATCCTGAATAGCAGTATCCTGCAAATTCACATTTCGAAAAAGCTGTAACCGAGACAACAATAAAATATCATGCTCGTTTGCTGTGGTTTTCATTTATCGGGATGGTCTCACTTGCGCTCTTTTATCACATTTCAACAATATAATAGCGAACAGGTATAATTCAAAGTCATACTGATTATAACCATGTTTCCATGCATGATTCAAAAAGTATCTTAACGAGCCGGAGAGCAACCATGAAAAACGCACAAAATAATTACAGGATTCACAGCATGGAGCTGGGGCCAATGGAAAATTTTGTTTATTTAATTCATGACCATGCAACTGATACCGCAGCCATTGTCGATCCTGCCTGGGAAGTCAGTGAAATGCTGGATTTTGCCGATACCCGGGGGATTCAGATTACCGATATTTTACTGACTCACAGCCATCATGATCATATTAACGGTTTACAGCAAACACTGGAACATTGCGACGCAAAAATACATCTGCTCAAACCGGAGGCTGACTTCTGGGGACAGCATCTGGAGCAGCCGGTTTTACACCATTGTGGCGATGAAATAAGCATAGGTGAAAGTCGGATTAATGTATTGCACACACCGGGGCACACTCCGGGATCAGCCTGCTACCACATCGGCAGCGATTTAATTGCCGGCGACACCCTGTTTGTTTTTGGTTGCGGACGCTGTGATCTGGCGGGCGGTGATCCAGAAACCATGTTTCAGACCTTAAAGAAAATGAAAACTCAGCTGCCAGCCTCAACCCTGTTGCATCCGGGACATAATTATGCCCCGCAATCACCCACATCCACCATGGAAAGCCAGTGTCAGGGCAACCCTTTTTTACACTTTGAGCAACCGGCAGACTTTGTGAAATACCGCATGCAGGTACACGATAAAATCCGGGACACGCCTTACCATGCAGTTTCTAAAGAAGAGGCCTGTCAAGCCATTAAATAGAAAACGACCTTTATCCGCAGCCTGCAGTGAAAAAATATACCTTAATCTTTATCCTTGTGCCTGAGTTATACACAAGACACAAGATATAGTTATACCATAGAAAAAAACAGCCAGTTAAGCAGTTAATGCTTACATTTAACCTGATAAAATCTATATATCCATTTGATTTACAACAAATTATACAAACACAAAGAATCGGCTTATATTTAGATG
>JAJRUQ010000050.1 GCA_024277705.1 Gammaproteobacteria bacterium | reverse complement strand
GACGTAAAAGTACGGTAGCAGGCAAAACACAATAACAGGAACTGTGTAGAGTATTGCTAACCGGCAACACCTCACATAAGCAACAGAGCCATAGCAAGCCTTTACGCTCTATGGCATCATAGTGCCATGAAAACGTATCTGGTTGGCGGCGCCGTCCGCGATAAACTACTGAATTACCCTTTCCATGAAAAAGACTGGGTAGTGGTAGGCTCTACAGTTGACGACATGCTCTCTGCCGGTTATCAACAGGTAGGTAAAGATTTCCCGGTATTCCTGCATCCAGAAACCAAAGAAGAATACGCACTGGCTCGCACCGAACGAAAAACCGCTGCCGGATATACCGGCTTTAAGGTTCATGCCTCCCCCGATGTTACCCTGGAAGAAGATTTAATCCGCCGCGACCTGACTATTAATGCTATCGCCGAAGATGAAAACGGCGAGTTGATTGACCCTTTTCATGGCATCGATGACATTAATAATAAAATCTTGCGCCACGTCTCCGATGCTTTTGCCGAAGACCCTGTTCGGATTTTGCGGATCGCACGTTTTATGGCACGTTACGCGCATCTTAGCTTTCATATCGCTGATGAAACCATGGCATTAATGAAACAGATGGTCGCCGCCGGCGAAGTTGACGCACTGGTGCCCGAACGTGTGTGGCAGGAAATGCAAAAGGCTTTATCGGAAAAAACACCGACCGCTTTTATAACCAGCCTGCGTGACTGTGGCGCTTTGCAATGCATCCTGCCGGAACTGGATTGTCTGTTTGGCATTCCACAGCCGGAAGAACACCACCCGGAAATCGATACCGGTATCCATACGCTGATGGTACTCGAACAGGCCTGCCGGTTGAGTAATGAGGCCGATGTTCGTTTTGCCGCGCTGATGCACGACCTCGGCAAAGGCACCACCCCGAAACAGGAGTGGCCACGTCATATTGCCCACGAAGCGCGCGGTGCTGATATCGTTAAACAGGTCTGCCAGCGATTACGCATCCCGAATGAATTCAGAGATCTGGCCGAGCGCACCGCCCGTTTCCACCTGCATTATCATCGCGCACTGGAACTCAAAGCCAGTACCGTTATAAAAACACTGGAACAACTGGACGCTTATCGCAAACCTGAACGTTTTAAAAAATTCCTGCTGGCCAGCGAAGCCGATGCCCGCGGCAGGCCCGGTTATGAAAACAGAGATTTCCCACAGGGCGACTTTTTTCTTCAGGCGCTTGCAGCGAGCAAAGACGTCGATATCACCGCGCTACGAGAACAGGGTTATGAAAATATGGCACTGGCGAACAAGATAAGAGAAGAGCGTGTGGTGGCGATAACCAGGCTTAAGAAACAATTCTCGTAATAGCTGGTTCGATGCCTGCAGCTGAGTCTTAGCGGAAGTTAAAAATTTTAAAAACCTTTCGCCGCGAAGGACGCAAAAAGCGCAAAGGAAAACATTTATAATTCTCTGTCATCCTGAGCGAAGCCGAAGGATCTTGCCACTATTAACCTTTAAGGTCCTTCGACTTCGCTCAGGATGACAATAAATATTTTTTTGTATTTTTCGCGTTTTTTGCGTCCTTCGCGGCGAAAATATATTTTTATTCGGGCAAAAGGGGACGCTACCCTTTTTACCCTACAGGGTCGGATCTACTCGAATCAGATCATTTTCGAGAGCCGCTTTTTTTCAGGCATTCAAAAAACCTTCAACCCGTACAAGAATATTTTTTGCACCACTCAGGGCCACCACAAAACCCAGCGCTACACCGACCGCATTTGCAAGCATATCCGCATACTCAAAATAGCGGTTGGGATCTAACCCCTGTATATATTCAAGCGCCACGCCCATGAAGATAAAAACCAGCGCAATCATGTTGCGTTGAAACCGGTCATGATAAATCTGCGCAAACCAGGCCATCAATGAAAAATATGCCAGGCCATGGAACACCTTATCCTGATTGGGAAACTCTACATCCAGATGAACCGGGTCACTGGTTAATGATAAAAAAACCACCAGCATCACCAGCGCATAACCGATGGCCAACCATAAAAAGCGTAATTTTAAATCAGGCACTGCCTTCTCAAATATAGACATACGTCTCACCTACAGATAAAAAGATAACAGTACAAAACCGAGTAACAGGCGGTAGATAACGAATGGTGTCATGTTCATTCTTTCCAGTAACTTTAAAAAATAATGGATACACAGATAGGCACTGAACGCTGAAATCAACGCACCATAAACCAGGTCTTTCATATCACCCGCATTGGCAACCTTTAAATAGTCCAGTGTTTCCATGCCGCCGGCTAAAACAATTACCGGAATCGACAGTAAAAAAGAAAAACGTGCAGCCGCCGGCGCAGTCAGTCCCAGCAGCAAACCGGCAGTGATGGTAATACCCGAACGCGATGTCCCCGGAATCAATGCGACGGCCTGCGCACAACCAATGATAATAATATCTTTCCACGACAACGTGTGTTCATCGCGGTTTCTTTTGCCCGACCAGTCTGCATACCAGAGTAATAGACCAAAAATAATGGTGGTGGTCGCGATCACCAGTTCGGTACGCAGATTACCGGCGATATAATCTTTGAACATTAAACCCACGATACCCACCGGAATGGTGCCGATTAACACACCCCAGGCCAGCTTGCTGTCTTCACTGTGCTTGCCTGTTAATGAAGCGATCCAGGCCAGAAACATGGTACCGATCTGTTTTCGAAAATACAGTACCACCGCGGTTAAAGTGCCCACATGAACCGCCACATCAAATGCCAGCCCCTGATCATGCCAACCGGTTAATAACGGTACCAGAATCAAATGCGCAGAACTGGAAATCGGCAGAAACTCGGTTAAACCCTGCACCAGCGCTAAAACTATAATTTGTATAATGTCCACTTGTAACCTTTAATTTTGATATGTTTTAAATGCAGGAACGGAATCTCGTTCCACGATTAGCTTACATACGCCATTCGTGGAACGAGATTCCGCTCCTGCAGGTTAATATTATAATCTATTACGCAAATCCAGCATCGAAAATCCCTGTAACGGATGTTCATAATTTTTTGTTAGCGCCATCACCTTAAAGCGATCCCCCATTTCCGAGGGTAAAGTCAGGGTTTTTATTTGCTGCGACAGGACAATCTGTTGCTGCACATCATCCGTTACCTGTGATGCATGCAAGTCGGATAGGCCATTCGCCAGCAAAAATGCCGCCTGCGTGGTATAGCCTGAAACATCCAGCCCAAGGTCAAACGCTGCGTAAGCCACATCGGTAAAATTCACAAAGGCAGTAATATCCTGTAAACCCGGCCACCATAAAAAATCACTATGTGCTTTGTGCCGGTAATAACACATCAGCGTGCCTTCACTTCGATCCGGGTGATAATACTCTTTTTCATTGTAGCCATAATCGATCAGTAAAATAACTGCAGACTGTATTTTATTTTCCAGTGCGGATAACCAGCCACGTATCATCGGATTAAATTCCGAGCGATAACCCGCCACCAGTTCAATTTCACTACGTTGCTGAATTGCCTTTATACTGTCATCAGCACGGCTATCCATAATATAGCGTGGCACAAGTTTTTCGCCTTCCATTGCCAGCATCAGGATTTCGGTTGTTTCAGTATTGCTCCTGAAACATTCTACCGGCATGGCATCTAGCACTTCATTGGCAATGACCACTGCTTTTGATATATGCTCCGGTAGCTGATCAAGCCATTGCACCCGTTCATATAAATGCGGTGACTTTTGTTGAATGATTTCCCGCTGGCGATGTTGCAGTTCGGCACTCAATTCTAAAATCAGATATTTTTCAGGCAGGGAATCCAGTTTTTCCAGCTGCAGCAGAATATCCGCCGCCAGTACCCCGCTACCGGCACCAAATTCGATACAGTAATTTTTATCATCGTTCTGTTTTTCAAACCCCTGAAAAACCTCTGATATCTGACGGGCAAGACATTGGCTGAACAAGGCTGACACTTCCGGTGCCGTAATAAAATCCCCGGCAGCCCCGAATTTCTGCAAACCCCCACTGTAATAACCCAGTGCCGGCTCATACAGTACAATATTCATATATTCGGAGAATCGGATCCGGCCAGCATTTTGTTCGCAGGCGCGACGAATGCATTGCATTACCTGCTGACTGCGTTGCTGTGCCTGTTTTTCGGGTATGGCTAATGCGTGAAAACTGCTATTGCTCAAAGGTACAACCGTATCAGAATATATGAGAGTATAGGCGTATCAAATCCAGTACAACGCCCGACCAGATGGATAATTCTAACGCAAATGGCGCAATCAATGATATGACTTCTGTAAAAACAGCATTAATTACCGGTGGTGCCAGACGTATTGGCGCCACAACCACACGTACTCTTCATCAGGCAGGGTATAACGTTATTATTCATTGCCGGTTGTCACAGCAGACCGCAAACGAACTGGCAAATGAATTGAATCAAGAACGTGAAGACTCGGCAAAAGTTATCCAGGGTGATCTGAATGTGGAAACCATCTATGACCTGCTGATTGAACAGGCATATCAATGCTGGAACCGGCTGGATCTACTGGTAAATAACGCCTCCAGTTTTTACCCGACACCCATTGGCAGCATTACCCTGGATGACTGGAATAATCTGCTTAACAGTAATTTAAAAGCCCCGCTATTTCTTTCGCAGGCTGCAGCACCCTACCTGAAGCAAACCCAGGGCAATATTATTAATATGATTGATGTGCATGCACAGCGTCCGATGAAAAATCATACCGTTTACTGCGCAGCAAAAGCAGGACTATCCATGCTGACTCTGTCACTTGCCAGAGAACTTGGCCCCGAAATTCGCGTCAACGGTGTCGCACCCGGAGCAATCTTATGGCCGGAAAATGAAACCTCTGAACACACACAGAATCTGATAGTAAAACGTACGGCTTTAAAAAGGCCGGGAGAACCTGCTGATATCGCAAAAACTATTCTGTTTCTTGCCCAGGATGCCCCTTATATTACCGGTCAGATCATAGCTGTCGATGGTGGCCGCTTGCTTAATATTTAAGCTGTCAGACAATCGTATTTATTGATGAAGATTTTACAAAAGAACAACAGTAACACTGCCATCAGAACCGAGCAGGAAGATCAACCGTTACCTGTAAACAACTGATGAACAAACCTGATAAACAAGGTGATTTTGCTTCACGTGCCGGCCTGGCGATGACCGCAGCCGCATGGATTTTATTTTTAATGATATTTGCCGGTCTGTTCGATTACCTCTTCAACCAGCGATACAACCCGAACCAAAACATTGTCACCCGCCAATATGAGCAGGCAGAAGGTTTACAAAAAGAAATTAAACTGCAGCGTAATGTTTATGGACACTATGTTTCAAACGGTACCATCAATGGTCAGGCCGTGGTGTTTTTACTGGATACCGGTGCCAGTGACGTGGCCATTCCAGAAGCTGTTGCCAACAGAATCGGCCTGGTGAAAGGCCCGGCTATCATGATTAAAACCGCCAACGGTAATACCCGGGCTTACCGGACCCGGCTGGACAGTGTGGCCATCGGTGATATTAGACTTTATGATGTAAGAGCCACCGTCCTGCAAACCATCAGTGGCGAAGAGGTTCTACTCGGCATGAGCTTTCTGAAACATTTCGAAATTATCCAGAAAGGAACAACGCTGACTATCCGGCAATGAACAGCCTGTAGACAAACAGTAAAGCCACAGTCATCAATAAAACTTAACGTCTCAAACCGGCCAGAAAGAGACGTTGTAAGTTAAAAGTTTTAAGTTACAACTTCTCCTTTGGCTCAGTTCCCGTTATTCAGATATTAACCTCATTCAGTCACCGAAAATGACTGGAACATCTCGGCCAGCACATGTTCAACACGCTGTTTTCTTTCTTCCATGGGAGTATCAAAAGCAACACTTACCTGCGCCGCTCCGCGCCAGACAATATCATTCGTTGCATTTTCAAAGATATATATTATTAATGATCCCTTTTCCACGTTGTCATCGTTTGTTGGCACCCGGGTATTGCCCGGCAGCAATCCATAACGGCGGATAATTGCAGTATCATCAAGTGAAGACTCCAGTGCAGCAGTGTAAGCAACGGCATATTTGGCAGTATCGACGGATCCAACAAAAATCATTTCTTTTGCCAGAATGTTTTTAACAATTTCTTTTTCAATCAGGCCTTTAATCGGCGCATTTTTTAACCTTTCGTCTTTATAAAAACGCACGGCTTCGGGCAGCCAGGCAAAGGTGGAACCTCTGGTAACAAAAATATTGGGATCCTGTACAGAAATAACAGCGGTCTCAGGAAACTTCATACCCGGCGTTTCAATGGTTTCCGTAACACATGATACGCTCGCGACTGAAAGAACAACAATCACTGTAATAATAGACAGCATCTTTAATTTGCAACGCATATTTTCCTCTCATTAATCATTATTATTTTTAAAATCATCAGGCAGACTTTTAACATGTAAATCACGCTGCGGGAACGGTATCTCAATACCTTCCTTTTTAAAAGCTTTATCAATGGCAAAATTTATATCACTAATCACTCTTAAACGAGTATCCACATTGTGTAAAAACACACGTAATTCAAAGTTTAATGAGCTATCACCAAACTCCCGGAATAACACCAGTGGTTTTGGCATAACACCCGTTTTTACAACATCATCATTGTCTTCAGCAATTGACATCATAATATCACGTACTTTTTCGGTATCCGTGCCGTAGGCAACACCAACCGGAATAATAGCACGACCGCCCTTACTGGAAAGAACCCAGTTCGTTACCTGGTTTGAAATCAGTTCAGAGTTCGGCACGATGACGTCCGACCGGTCAAAAGTCTGAATTTTTGTTGAGCGGATATGAATATCTTTGACATAACCTTCAGTACCGCCAACTTCAATCCAGTCGCCCTTGCGAATAGGCCGTTCGAATAACAAAATCAAACCGGATACAAAATTATTCACTATATTCTGCAGGCCAAAACCAATACCAACAGACAAAGCACCCGCAATAATGGCTATATTGCTAAAATCAAAACCGGCGGCTGACAACCCCGCCATTACAGCAACGACAAACATGATATAGCCGATAATAGTCACCATTGCGTCACGTGCACCCTGCGCCATGGTTGTCATGCGTAACCAGTTATTTTCCAGTTGGGAGCGTATCCAGCTTGAAAAAATGATGATGGCACCAAAGACAAAAACAGCCCATAGAATCTTACCCGGAATAATACGAAAATCACCGATAGTAAAACCATTAACAATATAGCTCTTCACATTTTCAATAATGCCGCCACTATAATCCCAGGTGTTAATAAAGATATAGGCAAATAGTCCCCAGATAACAATGCTCGTCAGCAGGCGCAGCCAGATTAAACCGGGGATTTTTTCATTTTCTCCCACCCCCAGTATTTTGTGTATACGCCGGCACCAGGCATACACACCGTCATCTACCGCATTAAACAAATCCCTGAATAACTTTGATATACCAATAAAAATAACCAGCAGAACAAAAGTAAGCATTACCATCCGGCGACTGGCAAACGCCAGATTCCGATACCCCAGCCATTCAGCAATCAAGGATAAAGTAATAACGCCAATAACCAGCATTGAGATATAACGCAGCTTTGGTAGCTTTGGCGATTTCAATATAACCTGTAACGTCCAGACCATATTGATAACAAAAAACAGGGAAAAAACATTCCTTAATAATAAAATGTTCGATTCAGTAATACTTTCAGAAAAAATGGTATAAAACGCCATATAGCCGATCAAGCCCAGAACCGCCAGTACCCTGAGTCGCTTTGCCAGGCTTTTGGCAATAGTAGGCGTAAACGATATATAAAGCTTTGCTGGTGGCGGCGGGTCTAGCAATAATCGAATAATCGTTATGGTGATAAAGAAAACCAGCAGACCGACAAAGAACTCGGTAACAAAGGGTACCTCTTCAACCTCCAGGGTTATCACTACAGAACTGAGCGCTGCAACAGACGAGCCAAGAATATAAGGAAATGAATACGCCAGGGTTACCAGCAGTGCGCGAAAAAAGTTTTCAGAAAAATCATCCTGCCACTGTCGCCTTCTTTCAATAGATAAAAGCTTTTTACTTATAAAATAACCAGAAAATATTGAAATTATTATCACTATAATACTGGCAGCAATATCGGCAACATCCATTTCCTTGACCCCTGAATGCCGGACAATAAAATCACCCGAATTACTCAGCAAAGCTACCGGGTTATCCAGATAGGTGGTTATCAGCGCTATCATATTCGGACTTTTTGCCAGATACTTTTGTTTAAAATATGATTTCTCAGACTCACTGATTAATTTTGATGCCGTGTCACCATTAACCATATATAAATTACACTTTGCCAGTTTTTTATCCAGGTCATGCTTTTGTTTCTGGTATTCACTTCTTTGTCGGGTAACTTCTTTATCTTCACCACTTACTTTTTCCCCGAGACCCTCCATTTTTTCTTTTAAGTCAAGTATTGCGGCTTCACTGTTCGACACACATAATGATGCTTCACTTTTTATTTTAATTACCAGCTTGGTCCAGGCAGTAAGGTCTTCACCGTCAAATTTCCCTCTCTTTATTTTTTTGCTTATTTCTTTAACCTGTTCGGACATTTTTTCCAGGCTCTTCATTTCCTTTGCATACAACTGAAATGAAAATAAAAAACAGCACAGCAAGATAAAAAAACAGGTGATTTTCTTCATTAAAATTTAGTCCGGTATTTAGCCAGGGCAAGCCTGGATAAAAAATTTAAAAACATTAAATATTTACAAGTCGTTTTATTAATAATAAAAATTACATACTCAAGAATAATTCTATTAATTATCTACGCCCTTAAGCATACGCAATACCAACACAGGCTTTTGATGCCAGCGTCACTTTTCCCTGTTGTTTATTGGCGGCGGCCAGCTTTACAAAAACCTCACCCGCTTTTTTTGTATTCTCCTCGCCCAGCGTTTCAAACATGGCAATCATCGGCGGAGATGAGGCAATAAATTCCAACCAGAAATCTTCAACAGAATCCAGGGTTAACAAACCATCAATGGTTGTAACATTAATTTTATTGAACCCCGCCTGTTTAAATTTTTCATGCAAAGCCTGTTCGCCCACAAGCCTGGCCCAGACCGGTGTTTGTTTAGGCATTTCAAATTCCGGAGCAGCGGTTTCAATTGACTGCTTCAGTAATTTCATCATGTCAAAGTTTTCGGGGCAATCCCAGCAGACCACTGCACACCGGCCACCGGGTTTTAATACACGGTTCAGTTCTGCAAACCCTTTATCTATATCCGGAAAAAAAATAAGCCCGACTATAGATACACTGATATCATAACTGGCATCGGTTATATCCAGTGCCTGCCCATCCATTACTTTTGCTTTTATGTTGTCCAGCTTTGCCTGCTCGGCGCGTCTCTTAAGGTAATCAACCATGCCTTCAGCAAAATCCGTTGCCAGTACTTCAGCACCTGACTTTGCTGCTGCCAGACTAAACGCACCGGTACCTGCCGCCACGTCTAATACCGATTCGCCTGATTTCGGATTTAGCTGCTCGATCACATTATTTGCAAATTGCACCGTTAATTTTTCAAACGCCGAATGATATGCAGAAGCAATATTGCTCCACTTTTCGGGCATCTGATCCGGACTTAAATTATTCATTATATCTTCCTGTCATTGATTAAATTATCGGGCACATAATGTATTTACTGCCGCCCTCTACACTTTCCAAACCCGCGAACCCATTTAATCTTATCCCATATAAAACCATAAAATCTGCAATATTACTCATTCCAATTTGGAATAAGTTATACTTAATGCACGTAAAGAACCGATTCTACTGGAGTTTTTATGGATGTAATGAGCAGTATGGCAGTTTTTCGCCGCGTTGTTGAAGCAAAAAACTTTTCTGCAGTGGCTCGCGAAACCAATATGTCACAGTCTACCGTGAGCAAGCATATTGCCGCACTGGAAGAGCGTCTGGGTACCAAACTACTCAACCGCAGCACACGCTCACTGAAATTAACCGAAGCGGGCAAGGAATACTATCACCACTGCATCCGTATACTCAATGACTTTCAGGAGGCCGAAGCCAGTATCGGCAAAGGTAAAATAAAACCCACCGGTACCCTGCGTATTTCCACCAGTGCCGCATTTGGCCGCACCTGCATACTGCCCCACCTCAACGAGTTCTTTAACAGCTATCCCGATATTAGTATCGACCTGTTATTTGATGATAATTATGTCGACCTGGTGAAACAGGGGATCGATCTCGCCTTTCGTGTTGGCCCACTGGCCGATTCCACTTTAATTGCCAGAAAAATCGGTACCACTCCACGGGTTATTGTCGCCAGCCCTGAATACCTGGTCAAACATGGACGACCTAAAAAGCCAGCAGAGCTGGTCAAACACAACTGCCTGTTCTATTCTCTGCAAAAAACACCCGACCTCTGGTATTTCAACAGCGTACAGGAAGGCGATGAATCGGTTCGGGTCAACGGTCGCTTAAAAGCAAACAGCCCTGATGCACTGTGCGATGCGACTATTGAAGGTTTGGGGATTTCAGTTTTATGTGAATGGTATGCGCGCAAACATATAGAAAGCGGGCGTTTGAAAGTTATTCTTCAGAACTATCATCCCACAGCCCATGATATAAATGCAGTTTATCCTGAACGTAAATTTGTTCCGCAAAAAGTTAAACGGATGATTGACTATCTTGCAGAAAAGACAAGATAACAAACCTGACCTGCCTAACTGAAACAGCAAGATTTAATAATAACCAAATTTAGCCAAGTAGTCATTGAACACCAAATTAAATTTCTCATCCAGCCCTACATCTATAAGCGACAGACTTCTTCATCCCGGATTGCCAGCTATTGACATTTTCGACCCAGGCACCCATTCCTACCTTTTTCCACTTTAATACGCCCAGGTTTTCAATAAATTCATCCGCAAACTCTTTGTCACTAAAACCGCTATCATCCTCCATTCTGCAGTAATTCAAACTACTGAGAAGCACATCCCTGGGATGGCGAACTATATAAATAGCACCGATAGTATTTTTTATATAGCGATGATGCGATCCGCAAAAGCCGTGCGTTTTCATAAAAACGGTACCATCAGCATTCAAATCAAGATCTCGAATCTTGTGAATATCAGGTATCCTTCGAGCAATATCATTACTATTTTCGATTTCACCATAAAGGTAGGCATATAAGAAAAAACGTAACCAGGTATTCCCGGATTTAGGATACGACGCTAACCAGACAATATTCATAATATTTATTTAAATAACTAAAAATCTTGCAGACGCAAATCTGCTAACCCTGTAGTTGAATTAAAAAATAAAACTGCTCATCAACTTCTCCCTGCTCCACCAGCTGCAGGTTCCGCTGTCGGCAAAATGCTGGTATATCACTTAACAAAGCCTGTTTTTTTGATACTGCCATTAACCTCTGCCCCGGCAACAGCACTTCCAGCGCATCATTCAATTTAGAAAAAGGCACTGCGCAGTCGGTACCGGATATATCAACAAAAAGATCGCAAGGAATAGTGTCAGAACTTATCATTTCTATTTATAACTGCCGGTTACGGCATGGCGATTTACAAAACACGGCAGCAAAGTTATCCGTTCTGACAGAAACCTCATCAGAAAGCAAACGCTATCGGCTTCAGATCTTCTCTGCTCTTGTCAAAAGCAGCCCACAAATCGGCATAGCATTTATCCGCTTCAGGATGTATCAGATCGGGGGCAATTTCTGACAGTGGCCAGAGTACAAAAGCATTCTTCAAAATTTCGCCTCGTGGCAGCGTTAAGCCATTCTCATCCATTATCAGGTCATCATACAACAACAGATCAAGATCTAGCGTTCTTGACGAAAACTTGGGACTGCTACGGTCACGGCCATTGGCATCTTCTATATCGTGCAATATTCTGTTTGCCTCAAAAACCGGCACAGCCACATCACAGGCAATCACCATATTATAAAAAGCATTGCCATCAAAGCCTACCGCTTCACTCTCATACACCGACGACAGGGTCACTTCACCAAAAGCCTGCTGCAAGGCCTGCACACCTGCACGGGTATTCTGCCGGCGATTAATGTTACTGCCCAGACTGATATAAATACTTGCCATATCCTGTTTATCGCTGGCCACGTTCAATAATCACGCCCACAGACCTTGAACCGGTAACCGCACCAAGTTTACTCAGCTTCAAACGACACCATGGCACATTAAAATCACACATAATTATGTCTACCAGAGACTCTGCCAGTGTTTCCACCAGTTGAAACCGGCTTTCTTCGGTAAAAGCAATCAAACGTTTGGCCACGGCCTTATAATTCAGCGCATCATCAATATTTTCCGTTGCTGCCGGTTTTGTATTGTCTGCTGCCATCTCAATATCCAGCGCGATGGTCTGCCTGACCTCCCTTTCCCAGTCATAAATACCAATGATGGTATCAATCCGTAAATCTTCAATAAATACTATATCAAGCGCCATGTTGTCTCTCTTTGCCCACATCATCAGTCCATCCGGCGATGGCCGCCTATTATACATGGCACGATGACAACCATGTAAACAGCTTTCGCTGCCAAAATCCCTCTTTATCATGCAATTTTACTTGTCAGCACTGCTTTTCTCCGCTAGAATTGCCGGCTCAATTTTTCAGAGGTTTCGCCACGTGTCGGGATCTTCATTAACCGTATTAGTTTGTTTGGAGTAATTACCATGTCTAGAGTATGTCAGGTCACTGGAAAACGCCCGGTAGCCGGTAATAACGTATCTCATGCTCATAATAAGACAAGACGTCGTTTCTTGCCTAATTTGCACACCCACCGTTTCTGGGTTGAAAGTGAGAACCGTCATGTAAAACTGCGCGTTACTGCCAATGGCATGCGCATTATCGATAAAAAAGGTATCGATGCAGTCTTATCTGAAATGCGCTCACGCGGCGAAAAAGTTTAACTCCAGGGTTTAAGAGGAAATATCATGCGCGAAAAAATTAAAATGGTTTCATCGGCAAAGACCGGTCATTTTTATACCACAACCAAAAACAAACGCACCATGCCTGAAAAACTGGAAATGAAAAAATTTGATCCAGTGGTTCGCAAATACGTTATGTACAAGGAATCCAAGATTAAATAATCTGTTTTCCTCCAGCTACATGAAAAACCCGGCCATGCGCACTGCTTGAGCCGGGTTTTTTTATATCCGCATATCGCAGCGCCCGACAGCCTCTACACAGCTTTCACCCTGAATACCCCGACATCAAGAGACACCACCTCAACCCTGACACCTTTCTCCAGTGTATCCGCCTCACTGCTAACATCAACTTCAACCTTCCAGTCAATGCCTGAATAACGATAACGGCCGGGAGAGACAGTACTGATAGCATCCATCAGTATAAACTGCAGGCCGATAAAATCACTGTTTTGCTTTTCCTGAACAGACCCGTTCTGCAAGCGCTGCATCGGCCGCCATAACAGAATACCGCTAATACCGGTGGTAATACCAAAACTGGCAGTACCCGCGATCCAGGTCTCCGGCAGCAAACCAGCCATCATCATCAGGCCGGTGGCAATCGCACCAAGGCCGGCAAACAGAAAAATGATCGTGGTAAAGCCGAATAGCAGTACCTCAGCGGCCAGTAAAGCAAAGCCGACAGAGATCCAGAAGCCGGAGAGATTATTATTAATGTACTCTATCATCAGCTGCCAGTGCTCTTTGTATTTTTGTTGAGCACATTAATAATGGTCATAGCCTCGGCAACCATATTGGAGGCACTGGTTTTTTCATCACTGAGTAAAACCACCGATGACTCTTTGGCAATTGCCAGTTTGGCACTGATGGCCTGTTCAGCCAGGTCCAGCTGTATCGCTTTCTGGCCTTTTTCTTCAATCGCTGCAGCACCCACCACTTCCAGCGCTTTGGCCCTGGCATCAGCAACGGCGACAATAGCCTGCGCCTCACCCTCAGCACGCAAAATCTGCTCGGCTTTATCCGCATCTGCCGCCAGCACGATAGCCTGTTTCTGGCCTTCTGCGACATTAATAGCCGACTGACTTTCACCTTCCGATTCCAGAATAGCCGCACGTTTTTCACGTTCCGCTTTCATCTGACGCTCCATCGCTTCCAGCACCGTGCGCGGTGGCTCTATATCCTTGATCTCATATCGCAGCACCTGCACGCCCCATGGCGCAGCCGCTTCATTGATCTGCGCAACAATATTGGTATTCAACGCCTCACGTTCTTCAAAGGTTTTATCCAGCTCTATCTTACCTATTTCACTACGCATGGTGGTCTGTGCCAGCTGGGTGACAGCAAAAGCATAGTTGTCTACACCATAGGAAGCTTTATATGGATCCAGCACTTTAAGATACAGGACACCATCGACCACCAGTGAGATATTATCTCTGGTAATTGCCGACTGACTGGGCACATCAAAAGCCTGCTCTTTCAACGAACGCTCATAGCTGATCTTGTCAATAAACGGTAACAGAAAATTAAGACCGGCTACCATGGTCTTATTATATTTCCCGAAACGCTCCACTACATAGGCACGATTCTGCGGAACAAATTTAATCGACACTTTTGCCAGCACAAAGACAAGGATCGCCAGCCCCACCCAGAAATTAAACACTAAATCCAGAATATCATTCACCTGTTTTCTCCTTAAGATATCAATCATCCGATAATGACGATTATTCTCATAATATTCAAGTTAAACCTTTGTTTGCAAACACAGCCTTTATCACAACCCACAAATCACTTGACCCTGCTCAGAGATTCATGCCAGAAGTTTTGATACACTGATAACTGCACTTTTAAGCATATCTCAAGGATAAAACCATGACCGATAAAAAACGCACAAAAAAAGACCTGAAAGAAATTCTTGCTGATATGTCAGACCCGGAAAAAGTGCTGGCCTCACCGGATATTATTTCAGCCAATGAACTGCTGGAAATAAGCCACGAACTGGGAGAGTACCCCTACCCCGAAAAAATCAGCAAAAAAGAGTATGAGCACGAAAAACAATTACTGCAGGCGGAGCTGTTAAAAGTACAGGTGTGGGTAAAAGAGGAACATAAACGCATTGCCGGTTTTTTTGAAGGCCGTGATGCTGCCGGTAAGGGCGGCACCATCAAACGCTTTATGGAGCACTTAAATCCACGCTCCGCCCACGTGGTCGCACTGGAAAAACCCAATGAAAAAGAACTGGGACAATGGTATTTTCAACGTTACATTCAGCAGATGCCAACCAATGGTGAAATTGTCTTTTTTGACCGTTCCTGGTACAACCGCGCAGGGGTCGAGCGGGTCATGCATTTTTGTACGCCGGAAGAACATCTGGAATTTTTACGCACCGCGCCCGAACTGGAACGCATGCTGGTACACGCCGGCATGATCATACGCAAATACTGGTTCTCGGTCAGCCGCCATGAACAACTGCGCCGCTTTCATTCACGCTCGCATGACCCGTTAAAACACTGGAAACTCAGCCCTATTGATTTACAGTCACTGGATAAATGGGATGACTACACCGAAGCCAGACGTACCATGTTTTTTCACACCGATACCGCCGACGCCCCCTGGGTTGTAGTTAAATCCGACGACAAGAAACGGGCACGAATTAACTGTATGCGCCACTTTTTATACAGCCTGGACTACCCGGCAAAAGACCCTACCATCGCCTTTAAACCGGATGAGAAAATTGTTGGCACCGTGGACTCACTGTACCCGAAGAAGCAGGCGAAGTATGTCTAAACAGTGATAAGTAGTAAGTTATAAGCTCTTAACTTAAAACTTATAACTTTCTATTTAAAACTTACGACTCACATCACGCCGCATAATTCTGCGCAAGCGCAGCATATACATCGTTCTGGAAAGTCTGACTGTCTGTATTCAGCTGCTTCATAATATCAGCAAGATGCTCATTATCTTCACGACCATTCCAGACTTTATTATAAGTACCTTCCTTATAACCATTATCCTGGCGGAACATATTCAATACATTCTTGCCCACATAAATCTCATACAGCTCATCAAACGGCATCGCCATATATTTCATAATCCCGGCAATAAAAGTAAAATGCGCCCCCTGATCGGTTAGTGTCAGCAGTGCAAGACATTCAATCGTTTTGCGAATATCTTCAGCCTGCATAACATTTTCAAAGTCAGCAGCGATCAGCGCAGCCGTTTCATCCAGCGGTAGCCCCTGCTCAAGACGAATACTTAAAGCAAAATGCACAATATCCACCACTTCAAGTTTTACCTGCATGACATCCGGATCCTGTTTTTTCCACCATTTCCAGCCGTAATGCTCAAGCATTTCAGAAGCCTCCATCCAGATTGCCCGATACCACTCATTACCGGCATTACGCCAGTCAGCATTAACCTTACTGTTCATTGAGTCCTGCAACTCAAGCATGTTGATTATTTTCTGTTGCATAACAATTCTCACCGGAAACCAAAATTTTATATTTTATCAGAAAGCATTTTTTTCGCTGAATTAATATGTCTGGATAAAAAAACAGAGGTGAGCACCATACTTTTCATAGACTTAATTAGATTTTAAGATTAATTCCATCTCGGATTTAACAATGTTTTTATACTAACTCTAAAAATCCTTTGCAATCAAATACTTGGCGAAAGTTAAAAGCTGGCGTATACTCGAGTGTTCGGCAAATGGACTAATCAAATATAAGTAAATTCTATGAACACTAAACTCACCGAACTTCAGAACGCTGTCGCCAACTATGCACTGGAGCATAGCATTGCAGAAATCCCTCATAACTATTATGAGAAAATGGCAAACACCTGGCACGACTTAAACACAAAAGGTCATGAGCTGGACAAATATCAGGCCGCCGCCACTTTATTATATGCCGCTGTGATTGATGGCCTGGTACACCAAAGCCAGATGACACCCCAGGGTTACAAAGCCATCAAATGGGCAGAAGGCTATTTACGCAAGCTTGATACCCTGCCAGCCCAATAACACTAATTATCCTGTGCTCCTACAAACGCATTAAAGATAATGCGTTTTCAACAGCTGGCGCATCCAGACTGGCAAACGTTTCTTTATTTGAAACCGTCATCACACCGGCAACATCCAGCCAGCCGGCACCTTCTATCCATGCAGGCAGTTCAATACTGCCCTGATAGCAACGGGGAATGACATAACAACTGTATTTACGATATACACAGTTAAAAGCAATATCCTGCTGCATTAACAGATCGATATACTCCCAGGAAACTCTTTTATCTGAAAATTGCCTGACCGGTAACGGATACTTTTTCTGCCCGCCATTATGCTGCCAGCTTTTGTTTTCAATCGGCAACGCCGACAAACGAATAAACCCCTGGCAATGCAGGTGGTTCACCGAGGCTCCCGCCGCCATGCTATTAAAGCCCAGCCCAAGACCCGGGAAAACGCTATCATCAACCAGCGCACAATTAATAAAATGCAGCGCCTGTGACATTATTTGTGGCTGCTTACTCTGCGGAGATACCGCAACCAGCAAGTGGTAATCAGAGAACGGAAATTTATTATAAAAAACAGACAACTGATGATTTGCAAATTCACCCTGCCACAAAATTTCAGGCTTTAGAAAAGGCTTGTTAAAGTGAAACCTGTTTTCATCAAACGGCTGCCGGGTTGAATCAAACCGCTGCGCCGAAGAACGTACCGGTCTTAATTCCCGCATTGAATTATATGCAATCTCCCAGCCACCCACCATCCGGCTTTGCCACAGTGGAATATCACTTAAATCAAGCGACATTAATTGATCAAACACGTCCATATCATCTGCTGGAGCCACTAATTGATTATTAGCCGCTTTTTCTTTTAACTGTAAAAAAACTTTTTCCAGATCAGCATTTAATGCCGCCTTTAAAAATTCATCCTGCCGACTGTTCGCCAGCACCAGTATAAAGGCACCCAACTCATCCTCGGAGAGCATATTTTTCAACTTTGATACAAACAGGTTTTTAAACCGGGACAGGTTTTCAGCAATAAACATAATAAAAAGCATCGCCGGAAACCCACAAAAAACACAATAAAAGCTTTTATCGTTACCAGCTTTGCGCTCTTTATCTTTTACAGCAAAAAAGTTTCTGTTGTTCCTCGATTAAGGCAAACTGCGTTTACTACGCAACCATTTTGTTAGCGACTGCCAGTCTTCCAGATCCTGATACACCTGCGATGGCGCCATTTCGAAAATACTGATACCCCGCTCTTCCGCACGGATATAATTTTGTGTATCCCGTAGCGTTGCCACATAAGGTAAACGCATGCCCTTAATAAAATCATATAACTCAGAAAATATAATCGTATTCTCACGTACACGGTTCGCAACGATACCAATCTTTACTTCTTTACGCGCGACCCGGCCATTTTTTTTAAGCTCTTCCATATATCTTGTCGCTGCACGCATATCAATCGGTGACGGCAATACTGGAAATATAACGGTTTCAACCTTGCGCATTATCTGCGTCAGCTCTTTACCATGTACCCGCGCGGGAGCATCCATAATGACATAGTCGGTATCTCTGGCAACACGCAGCGGATCTTTATACGCAGCAATGCCTTCAATAAACGGACAGCTCTCATCACGTGCTTCCAGCCAGGCCAGACTGGATTCCTGCGGATCATAATCGGCCAGCACCACTTTTTTGCCCATTACAGAAGCAAAATAAGCCGCAAGATTGGTGGATATTGTACTTTTACCACACCCACCCTTGGCGTTTAATACCAGAATCGTTCTCATGCCTGCCCCCTGCGTAAAACAGCGATATTTTATTGAATTTACAATTTACCGGCTAGTGTATGCGAATAATAAAATAATACAAATATAAAAACGCCTGCGGATTCAGAGCTAACACCGCTACAAACCTGGAATATCACCTGACTTTCACAATGCTGTCACTGAAATTTCATATCTCATTGAAATAATACTTATACAACAACATCGAAAAACATCAGGAGATAAAAATGAATCTTATAGAAAAACGCTTAACTATCGCCCTTGTTCTATCAACCTTGTTCATTGTATTTAATGTTATCACTGTTGCAGATGGTGCTGCCGACCGTTTTTACTACCCGATAGAAAGCCTGTTAAAAAATACAGCACTATAAAAAACGCCGGCCTTGAACGATAAAAAAGCCTCATTTGAGGCTTTTTTATTGCATATTTGCGACGTGTTTTTACAACATCTTGATACCGGCAATCAACTCAGCAACCGCTTTCTGGCCATCACCGTATAACATACGCGTATTGTCGGCATAAAACAGATGGTTTTCAATGCCGGAGAAACCGGCACCTTTGCCGCGTTTAATGACAATAACATTCTGCGCTTTATCCGCATCCAGAATCGGCATGCCGTAAATCGGGCTCTCCGGATTAGATCGTGCCACCGGGTTCACCACATCGTTAGCGCCAATCACCAGCGCCACATCGGCAGTTGGGAATTCCGGATTAATTTCTTCCAGATCCAGAATATTGTCGTAATCGACACCCGCTTCTGCCAGCAACACATTCATGTGCCCCGGCATACGACCCGCCACCGGGTGAATCGCGTATTTCACATCAACGCCGCGCGCTTCTAGCAGGTCACCCATCTCTTTCAACTTGTGCTGTGCCTGTGCCACCGCCATACCATAACCGGGCACGATAATTACTTTCTGACCATAAGCCATCATAATAGCAGCATCATTGGCCTGGATTTCTTTCATACTGCCTTCGATTTCTTCTTCGGCGGCAGCACCACCATCGCTGCCAAAACTACTGAACAGCACATTAGAAATCGGACGGTTCATCGCTTTCGCCATCAACTGCGTTAACAGCGTACCGGAAGAACCCACCACGGTACCGGCAATAATCATCGCCGCATTGTTTAACACAAAACCTTCAAAAGCTACCGCGAGACCGGTGAGGGCATTGAACAGGGAAATAACCACCGGCATGTCCGCACCGCCGATGGGCAGCGTCACCATCACACCCAGGATAAGAGCCAGCACAAAAAAGATCATCACATACTCAAAACGGACCGGTGTACCGGTGGCAACCAGATAACCGAAAACAATCACTGCAAGAAATAAAGCAATATTGATCATCTGATGCATCGGCAGACGCAAGGTCTTTTTCATAATGCCCTGCAACTTGGCAAACGCCACCGCCGAACCGGAAAATGAAATCGCACCGATAACCGCGCCCAGCACTGCCAGCACCTGAATAGTTAAACCATGACTGTCAGCGCCGGAAGACAGCTTGACCAGCTCAACCGCTGCAATAGCAGCGGCCGCACCGCCACCCATGCCGTTATACATCGCGATCATTTGCGGCATATCAGTCATCGCCACCCGTTTCGCTGAAATATAAGCCACCGTGGAACCGGCAGCAATCGCCACCAGCATCAGCTGCAGATTAATACTGCTGACTTCGAGACTGATCTGCGGCGCACCAAAGGTTGCCAGTGAAGCCACCACCATGGCAATGCCGGCCCAGACAATGCCACGATGCGCCGTGACCGGCGATGACATCTGTTTCAGTCCAATAATGAAGATAGCCGCAGTCAGAAAATAAACCGCATCAATAAGGTAACTCATGACGACGCTCCCTCACTCTTTGGCTTGTGCTGAAACATTTCCAGCATCCGTACCGTAGCCACATAACCACCGACAGCATTACCCGCTGCCATCGCCACCGCAATAAAACCAATGGTAAGTTCAAGCGCACCTTCAGCCTCACCCATGACAATCATCGCGCCCACCAGTACGATGCCATGAACAAAATTCGAACCGGACATTAGCGGGGTATGCAAAATAACCGGCACACGGCTAATAACCTCATAACCGGTAAAGGCAGAAAGCATAAATATGTATAACGCGGGTAAACCTTCAATCATGACTTTAACTCTTTAAATATAGGGCTTGCTGGTTTGTTCCAGCTATTTTTTGTACTGCGCATGCACAATCTCGCCATCACGGGTCAGCACACAACCGGCGATCACATCATCGTCAAAATTCAGTACCAGTTCACCGTCTTCAGTGACAAACGGTGATACCAGATTAAATAAATTTTTCGAATACATTTCACTGGCATGGATCGGCAATTCACCGGCCACGTTCAACGGCCAGTGAATAGTGACGCGCTCTTTATACTCGAAGGTTTCACCGGGTTTGGTCAGTTCACAGTTACCACCACCTTCCGATGCCAGATCGACAATGACCGAGCCGGTCTTCATATCTTCAACCATCGCTTCGGTAATAATCTTCGGTGAGGGCCGGCCGGGAATAGCAGCGGTACTGATAACTACATCCGCCATCGCAATATGTTTGGCCAGCACATCCTGCTGTTGCTGTTTCTCATCGTCGGTCAGCTCGCGCGCATAACCGCCCTCACCATCCGCCGACACCCCGGTGTCAATAAACTTGCCGCCTAACGATTCCACCTGCTCACGGGTTGCCGAACGCACATCGTACGCTTCCACAATCGCACCCAGACGTTTTGCGGTAGCTATCGCCTGCAAACCGGCAACGCCGACACCGATGATCACTACCCTGGCCGGACGAATGGTGCCCGCCGCCGTGGTCAGCATAGGGAAAAACACCGGTGCCAGCTGCGCTCCCATCAACACACCCATATAACCGGCAATCGATGCCTGCGATGACAAAGCATCCATCGACTGCGCCCGGGTAATGCGCGGCACCAGTTCCATCGCCAGTGAGGTGATTTTCTTGTCACACATCAACTGCATCATTTCGGCATTTTTACTCGGTATCATGAAGCCGACCACGGTGCAGCCGTCTTTCATCTGCTTCAATTCATCCAGCGTCGGTGGCATCACCTTAAACACCAGATCCGCATCTTTGTATAATGCACTCGCATCCGCCAGCAATTCCACATCGGTGAAATCTTCATCCTTAAAATAGGAGGACAATGCAGCACCCTGCTGCATAGCAATCTTCACGCCCATGGCGCTGAGTTTTTTAGCAACCCCCGGCTCCAACGCAATGCGTCGTTCACCCGGTGCAATTTCATTTGGTACAACCAGCCTGATTGGCATGGGAACTCCCGAAACGTCAACAAAAAATAATGGGCGGTATATTACATTATTCTTAATTAGAATGGGTACTTATCGTACAAATTCAGCGATACTCGACTGAATAAACAGGCCATTCGTGCCGCTGTTCACGAATAACTTGAGCAATAAAGCCAAATCTGTCAGTCTTCACCCCAATATCTCAGCCTACTCACGACTTATTGTGTCAGAAAAAATCACTTATCAACACGGCGCGCAGGAAAAACTCGGCATCCTGCTGGTGAACCTGGGTTCACCGGAAAAACCCACTACTTCTGCGGTCAGAAAATACCTTGCACAGTTTTTATCTGATCCCCGGGTCATTGAAGCCAACCGCCTGATCTGGTGGTTTGCCCTGCACCTGGTTATTTTGCGCATCCGTCCGCCGCGCGCAGCAAAAGCCTACCGCAAAGTGTGGACCGAAAACGGCTCACCACTGGTGCATTACACCCGCCTGCAAACACAGGCCATTCAGAAAAAACTGGAAGAGCGCTTTCGCGGCCATGTCATTGTCGACATGGCCATGACCTACGGCAAACCTTCAATAAAAAATGCCCTGCAATGCCTGCGCAAAGCCGGTGCCAGACGCTTACTGATCCTGCCATTGTATCCGCAGTATTCTGCAACCACCACCGCCGCGGTTTTTGATCAGGTAACCTCAGTATTGCAGGGCTGGCGCTGGCTGCCCGACCTGCGCATGATCAACCAGTATCACGATCATCCGCACTATATCAAAGCCCTGGCCAACAGCATCAAACAGCAATGGCAGAACAATGCGCGCAGTGAACTACTGCTATTCTCCTTTCATGGCCTCCCCCTGCGCTACATCCACAATGGCGACCCTTATTACTGCCACTGCCAGAAAACAGCCAGACTGGTTGCCGAAGAACTCTCCCTTCAGGAACATGAATGGAAACTGGTGTTTCAGTCACGCTTCGGCCGTGAGCCCTGGCTGGAACCCTACTGCAGTGTCACTCTGCAGGAACTGCCCGCCGCCGGCATCAAAAGTGTCGATGTCATCTGCCCCGGTTTTTCCGCTGACTGCCTGGAAACCCTGGAAGAGATCAGCATGGAAAACAAAACCCTGTTTATCGAAGCCGGTGGTGAAACCTTCCATTACATCCCCTGCCTGAATGATGACCCCGTGCATATCAATATGCTGTGCGAAGTTCTCACCGCCCACATGTTCGGCTGGCCGGAAACCATGCCCAACTGGGATGCCGGCGAAGTTGCCATTGAAGCAAAAAAATCATGCGAGCGCGCACTAAAAATGGGATCACAAAAATGAATCCCCGCCGCTATCTGCCGGAATGACATTACCACTCGTCGGCATCAGCCGGTGCCTGCTTGGGGATGCCGTACGTTATGATGGCCGATCAAAAGCCAACCCCATCGTGCTGGAAAAACTCAGGCGACTATTCGACTTCCTTCCCGTCTGCCCCGAAGTCGAAGCCGGGCTAAGCATCCCGCGACCACCGGTACAGCTCACCGGCAGCATTCAACATCCAAAACTGACCGGCCGTGATGACCCCTCGCTCGATATCACCGAACTCATGCAGCACTACTGCAACCGCAAACCCGCCGAACT
>JAJRUQ010000049.1 GCA_024277705.1 Gammaproteobacteria bacterium | reverse complement strand
TGATAGGCAATATTGATTTTTTTATTATCAATTGCAATGCGCAGGTCATTCATCAGTTTTAGCCGGCGCAGGCTATGTTTGTTTTGTGTCGGGTCATAGATGGCAAAACCAGCCTGTGATTTTTTTGCCTGGTACATGGCGATGTCGGCATGTTGCATAAGGGTTTTTACATTATCACCGTGCTCAGGGAAAATAGCGATACCAATGCTGGCTTTGCTTTCGGTTGAAATGTTGTTGATACAAAAAGGTGCTTCCATCGCGTTAAGTATACGTTCTGCGCAAAGTATTGAACCTTCCAGACCGGTTTGCGGTAATAATACTGCAAATTCATCGCCGCCGAGGCGTGAGATGGAATCTTTTTCCCGGATGGAATCTGTTAAACGTACGCTGACCATTTTTAAAAGTTCATCACCAAAATGATGTCCCAGAGTGTCATTGATTTCCTTAAAGCGGTCAAGGTCAATTAAGAACAGTGCAAACCGCAGGTTTTCACGTTGTGATTGCAGGAATAATTGTTGCAGTCGATCGTTTAGCAGTTTTCTGTTGGGTAGGTTGGTCAGGCTGTCATGCAGTGCTATGTGTTTTAACTGCTCACTTTTTTCATCCAGCTGCTTCGAGATTTTGTTACTCAGTAGCAGGCTTATCCAGACGGCAAGCCAGAGGATGATCATGCTGGTTGTGAACAGGCGCTGTTTTAACGTTGTTGCTATCTGTATTTCTTCATTGGCTGCCGGTTCAAGCATAATGAGCTGGTAATTTTTGTTGGGTAGATTGCTTATCGCCCAGTAATATTCATTACCATTCAGGTGAATGAGGCCGTGTTTTCCCTTATCAGAAGATGCAGAATTCAGTTGCTCTGAGACTTTGGATAAATCAAGATCAATATCGCCGGCCGAATATAAAATCTTATTATTTTTCTGGATAAGCAGTGTGGAGTCAGGGGTGGAGAACTTACGGCGAAGCTCTTCGAGGTAGATTTCTGAAACATACTGGTTGCCTGGTACAGTAAGTCGTTCGGCAACTTCTCGATTAAGGTATTGTAAGAAAATAGTAAGTTGATCCCCCCTGCTTTCTGTTATCTGTCGGTAGGCCAGTAAACCAAATATGATTTGTGCAAATACGGTGATTCCTATGATAGAAAACAGTATTTGTGTGCGTAAAGGCATAAACTTTTATTAATGATCTTTTGTATGGCAGGTAGAGATACCTGCAACCGTATACAAAGGGCAGGATCTTGCAACAGCGACGACCATGTTTAAGATACCAATGGTTCCGATGATGTTTGAACTTAATGAGTCATAGATGATTTCTTCATCGATGAAACCGATATAGATTAAAATCAGGCTGATGCCTATGCGTAATATCTGATCCAGTCGGCCAACATTCGTTTTCATAAAAAACCTCGCTACGTGAAAAGCAGTATTGATTTCAGATTTTAAACCCCGAGGGATAAAATCCGGTTTATCGGCTGTTATTCAGCCGGTGTAGAGTTAAGTGGTAATAAATTATATTTTTTTGCGATAGCTTCAAATGATTTGCCGTATTGCACCTGTTTTATTGTGGTCAATACATCTTCTGACGGGTCCATGGCAGTAACTGCTGAAAGTTTTCTGTAAAAAGGGTAGCTTTTATTTTTTAAATTTTCAGCACTGGCAACTATATTATTGATACTGATTGCTTTTACATTACTGTTTTCATCAAATATCCAGGTGGAGCCGGTATGTCCGATAGCGGTATCCAGTTTGGTTACCATTTTTACCATTTCATCAGCACTGCTTACATTAATGCGTTCTTTGGTAAAACTTTCAGCGCCGGGTAATATTGTTTTCCAGTGTCCCGGGCGTTTTTTGCAGTGCAGGCGGGTGACAACGGCAACCGGTTTATCCCATCCGCCTACTTCTTTCCAGTTGGTGATATCACCGCGAAAAATGGCGCGAACCTGATCAGTTGATAAGTTTTTAACAGGATTATTCTTGTTTACCAGGATAAGAATCGGTTCTTCTGCAATCGGGTAGATTTTAATTTGTTTTTTATCCAGTTCCTGCTGGCTCAGCGGGCAGCAGACAAAGCCAAAAGTCTGGTGATCATGAGTGTGTTGTTGTGCCAGTTTTATACCGGCATTACAGCCCATGCCAAGATTGGAGTTTTTTCCGAACAACTGAAGTTTTTTTCCGGTGGACTGTTCAAGTTCATCTTTGAGTTCATCAAAGATCACCCATGCAAAATGAGCGCCGGCACCGGTGATGGTGTTTTTCTGCTGGTAGCTGGTATCAGGTGTAGTGTCCGTATCTGAACTGGCGAACACAGGCAATGAAAACAGTGATAGAGCAGTGATGAATACCCCGGTAGTCAGCGATGTCCTGGTGATGATTGTCATTGGGTTTACTCATAAAAAGCGATTGATTAAAGGCATGGTTTTACTTTAAAAGCATTTAGGTATAGAGAAGCAGGTGAGTGGCTGTTTGATTCCAGCAGCCAGCACTATTTATTTATAGTATATAAATAGAAGTATTTCAATGATTATTAACATCCGGTTTACCTGTTTTATTTTACAGGTATCCTTTAGCGTATTTCCGGACGGTTGCTCATAATAAATCTGTGTCTGCAGCAAATTCCGGGATGCGCTGATTAGCCATAATATTGTTAATGTCAGGGCAGTGTGTTCAAAAAAATTGAACTTCCGGAAGTTATTTTTGACTAAGCCGGTAACTGTATATAATATGTGCGCTGAAACCTGATCAAAACGATTATAAAAACTGTGAAAATTAACCGCCATTTGACGTTGCACGCTGTGCTTATCATTTTATTGATATTGGCACCATTGCGCAGTGTGTTTGCCATGCAATTAATGGTCTGTGACATGGAAAACATGTCGATGCAGGACACCGCTGCGGTTATTAATAGTATTGACACTGATTCATCTGTTGCACACCTCTCGTCTGAGGCAACTGCGGAGCCGGCAGCTTACTCCGGCTTCAGCGATACCCCGCAAGTTCAAAAAGATACAGCGAACTGTTGTAGCGATGTCAACGGTTGTAAAAGTGACTGTGGTATGGGTATGACTGTCTCGTTTGTTGTACCAGCGTCTACTTTTAATCCTGTTTATATTGATATTGCTGCAATGGTTAGCGTATCTTTAGATCCTATTGTCCGGACATTGTCACCCCCTTCACGGCCGCCGTTATACCTTCATAGTTAAAATGTTTATTTAAGTTATTTGATCTGTTACATTGTTTGATCAAATTTCAAGTACTGATTTTTAATTATGGAGATGACCATGTGTCATTTATTTTTACCCTGTTTTTTAAAGTATAAAAACATTGTTCCTGTTGCGGCTGTTAGTGTCGGTTTGTTTTTTAGCGGTCTGTTAATAAGTGGCAGCGCACTGGCGCTGAACCTGGAACAGGCGGAACAGCTTGCTATAGCATCTGACCCCTTGATCGAAAGCCTGAAAGCAACATCACGCTCTTTTGAAGAAGAGTCGTTTGCTGCCGATACATTGCCGGATCCCAAGCTGCGTTTTGGTGCAGTTAATATTCCGGTTGACAGTTTCGACATGAAACAGGAAAACATTACCCAGCTAAAGCTTGGTATTCAACAGAGTTTTCCCGCAGGTGATACCCTGGAATTACAATCGAAAAAGTCAAAATATCTGTCACGTTCAGCACTGGCGCTTGCCAGCGACGCAGAGTTGAAAATTCTGCGTGATGTTCGTGAAACCTATCTGAACCTGTACTATGAAACTTCGGCGCATCAGATCATACTGGAAACCAAGGACCTGTTTTCAGATCTGGTGACCATAACAGAATCCATCTATGCAGCAGGTCGCGCCAGCCAGCAGGACGTGGTATTGGCAAATCTTGAACTGGCACGACTGGATGACCGGCTAACCAAAATTCAGGCAATGGAGGAAGGCTACCGTTCAACACTGGCACAGTGGATAGGTGATCCGGCATGGAATTCGATCAGTCGGGAATTTCCGGAACTGCCGGGACTGCCGGAGAGCGTTGACCTGAATCAGGTTATTCCGCAGCACCCGTTAATCCGTTCTGAAAGTGCAAAAGTTGATGCCAGTCGACAGCTGATCGAGGTGGCAAAACAGGATTATAAGCCGGGCTTCAGTGCAATACTGGATTATGGTTACCGGCAGGATACGAACAATGGGAATAACAGGGCAGATATGTTGACTGCACTGGTGAGTATGGATATCCCTCTGTTTACTGAAAACCGGCAGGACAAAAAAGTATCAGCCAATGTACAGAAAACCGCTGCTGCCCAGTATTCCAAAGATGACAAGTTACGCTTCCTCAAGCAGTACTACGATAAAAATCAGTACCAGTGGCAACGGCTGGGTGAGCGTGAAAAACTGTATACCAACAGCATTCTGAAATCTGCAAAAAATAACACTGCTACCGCATTAACCGCCTACCAGAGTGGTGTTTCAGAATTTAATACCCTGATGCGTGCTGAAATTACCGGATTAGATATCCGTCTCGAAGATTTACGAATACGAGTCGATCGCGCAGTTGCGCAGGCAAGACTGCTTTATATTACTGGAGATACTAACAATGAAACAAAATAAAATTATTGCCTCTGTAGCGATTGCTTTGCTGGTCGGCTATTTCGTACTGGGTAATGCTGATACCGTCATTGCCGGTGAAGATAAAGAAATTCTCTACTATGTAGCGCCAATGGACCCGAACTATCGTCGTGACAAACCGGGTAAATCTCCAATGGGTATGGATCTGATTCCGTTTTATGCGGGAGATGATGCCAGTGGCAGTACGGTAACCATCTCTCCGACAGTTGTTCAGAACCTTGGCGTTCGTACCACTAAAAGTGAAAAAACACGCTTATGGCGCGGTATCGATACTGTTGGCTATGTGGATTATGATGAATCAAAAGTCAGCCACATCCATTTGCGTACTGAAGGCTGGATTGAAAAACTGACGGTTGAATCTGAAGGCGAGCGTGTTAAAAAGAATGAGTTTCTGTTTGATGTTTATTCGCCATTACTCGTTAGTGCCCAGGAAGAGCTGGTTACCGCTATTGCCACAGGCAATAAAAGTTTAATCAATGCTTCAAAAGAGCGCCTGTCTGCATTGGGTATTTCACATAAACAGATACGATTGCTGGAAGAGAACCGCAAGGTAAAACAGATTATTTCTGTTTACGCGCCCCAGGATGGTGTTGTTTCAAGTTTTCCGGTACGTGACGGTATGTTTGTAAAGCCATCACAGAGTGTGATGACACTGGCGGATCTGTCCAGTGTCTGGTTGCTGGCAGAAGTGTTCGAACGCCAGGCAGAATGGGTTGAGGTCGGGCAACCGGCTGAGGTCAGGTTGTCCTATATACCCGGTCGTGTGTGGGAAGGTGAGGTTGAATATATATACCCGACACTGGATCCAAAAACCCGTACTCTAAAAGTTCGTCTGCGTTTTGAAAATCCGGATGAAAAGCTTAAACCTAATATGTATGCCAATGTGAAAATATTTGGTGGTGCCACTGAAGATACTATCGTTATCCCGCTGGAGGCCCTGATCCGCACCGGTAGGGAAGAACGTGTAATCATCGCTCTGGGAGACGGTCGTTTTGAAGCGCGGAATGTAAAGGCTGGCATCGAGAGTGGTGAGTTTGTCGAGATCCTCGAAGGTCTCGAAGCAGATGAATCCGTGGTCACTTCTTCGCAGTTCCTTATCGATTCAGAAGCCAGTATGCGTGCCAGTCTGAATCGTATGGCTGACCCTGCAAAAGATAGCTCAGCCGGGAATGAAGATGGTGCTGCCGCCCCTGTTAGTGGCAGCGGTATCATTCAATCGATTGATGCAGCTAACAATACGATCAATCTGCAGCATGAGGCCATCGACGCACTTGGTTGGCCGCCGATGACCATGGACTTCTCTGTCATGGGTGATGTTGACCTGGGCAAGCTTTCAGTCAATGAGAATGTTATGTTCCAGCTGGAAAAACATGGTGATAATTATATGATTACGTCGATCATGGTCATGGATGACAAAGATATGAACGGCTCAAGTATAGAAGGAGATATGTAGTCATGTTGGCAAAACTTATTGAATGGTCGATCAACAACCGCTTCATGGTGTTGATGATGGCCTTTATCGTTACCGGTCTGGGTGTGTATTCGGTCAAAGAAATACCTCTGGACGCATTACCTGACCTGTCGGATGTGCAGGTAATCATCAAAACCAATTTCCCCGGTCAGGCACCGCAGGTAGTTGAAGATCAGGTGACCTATCCATTGACTACCGCGATGCTGTCGGTACCAAAAGCAGTCAATGTACGCGGTTACTCCTTCTTCGGAGACTCTTACGTCTACGTGATCTTCGAAGATGGCACCGATATGTACTGGGCACGTTCACGGGTGCTGGAATATTTGAGCCAGGTGACGAGTAAACTGCCGGCGGCGGCCAAGCCTGAACTGGGGCCGGATGCTACCGGTGTTGGCTGGGTTTATGAATATGCACTGGTGGACCGTACCGGTGGGCAGGACCTGTCACAGTTACGCAGTATTCAGGACTGGTTTCTGAAATATGAACTGCAGACTGTACCCGGTGTTTCTGAAGTGGTCACTATCGGTGGCATGGTCAAACAGTATCAGGTGGTGCTGGACCCGGATAGCCTGCGAGCCTATGGCTTGCCACTGTCAACGGTCAAATCTGCGATACAGCGCGGTAATCAGGAGGTGGGTGGTTCCGTTATCGAGATGGCTGAGGCGGAGTATATGATACGCGCCACCGGTTATGTCGATGAACTGGACGATCTTCGACATATCCCGTTAGGGGTTAATGATCAGGGTACACCGATATTACTCAAAGATGTCGCACAGATAAGACTGGGGCCAGAGCTTCGCCGTGGTATCGCCGAACTGAACGGTGAAGGTGAGGTTGTTGGTGGTGTGATCGTCATGCGTTTCGGTGAGAACGCACTAAAAACTATCGATGCGGCTAAAGCCAAATTGGAGGAGCTGTCACGCAGTTTACCGGAAGGGGTAGAGATTGTTGAAGTCTATGACCGCTCCGCACTGATCGAACGTTCGGTGGAAACCCTGTTTGGCAAGCTGATCGAGGAATTTCTGGTGGTGGGACTGGTGTGTGCAATATTCCTGTTCCATTTACGATCATCTTTAGTCATTATTTTCTCCCTGCCGGTCGGTATTCTGATCGCTTTTATCATTATGGATCGTATGGGCATCAATGCCAATATCATGTCATTGGGAGGGATAGCGATTGCTATCGGCGCCATGGTCGATGCTGCCATCGTAATGGTGGAGAACGTACACAAACACTTCGAAAAAAATGAGGTTACCGATGAAAATCGCTGGCAGATTGTGATGGAGGCATCAAAAGAAGTGGGCCCCCCTCTGTTCTTTTCGCTGCTGATTATCACACTGAGCTTTTTACCGGTGTTTACCCTGGAAGCGCAGGAAGGGCGGATGTTTGCACCGCTGGCCTTTACCAAGACCTTTGCCATGGCAGGTTCGGCATTTCTGGCGGTAACCCTGGTACCGGTATTGATGGGCTACTTTATTCGTGGTCACATTACACCGGAACACAAAAATCCGGTTAACCGGATTTTGATTGCCGGCTATCGTCCGGTTATCGATATGGTGTTGCACTCACCGAAAATTGTACTGGGTGCAGCGTTGCTAACGGTGGTTATTGGTATGTGGCCGCTGCAGCACCTGGGCTCTGAGTTTATGCCGGAACTGGATGAAGGTGATTTACTCTACATGCCGAGTGCCTTTCCTGCGGTTTCTGCCGGTAAGGCACAGGAACTGCTGCAGCAGACCAACAAGCTGATTAAAACGGTACCGGAGGTGAAAACGGTATTCGGCAAGGTCGGGCGTGCGGAAAGCGCTACCGACCCGGCACCACTCACCATGATCGAAACCACTATTCTGTTAAAAGATCATGAGGAATGGCGCGAAGGCATGACCATGGACAAGCTCAAAAAAGAACTGAATGAGCTGATCCAGTTTCCGGGTCTGACCAATGCCTGGGTGATGCCGAT
>JAJRUQ010000048.1 GCA_024277705.1 Gammaproteobacteria bacterium | reverse complement strand
GGTGTAAAAGCATCGATTATTGCGGCAATTCCTGTGGTTCGTGAGGCCCTGTTAGCGCGTCAAAGAGCCTTTTTGCAGCCGCCCGGACTGGTCGCTGATGGCCGTGATATGGGCACGGTGGTGTTCCCGGATTCACCGTTAAAAATTTATTTAACGGCCAGTGCGAAAGAAAGAGCACAGAGACGTTATAAGCAGTTGAAAGAAAAGGGAATTGATGCTATCCTCTCGTCCCTCGTTGAAGACCTGCGTGTACGTGATGAACGTGACATGAACCGGAAAACAGCTCCGCTGAAGCCTGCTTCTGATGCAATTGTTATCGATACCAGTGAACTTAGCATTGAGCAGGTGATCCGTGAGGTCATGCTTC
This sequence comes from Gammaproteobacteria bacterium, assembly GCA_024277705.1. Lineage (GTDB taxonomy): Bacteria > Pseudomonadota > Gammaproteobacteria > SZUA-229 > SZUA-229. The sequence goes on along the minus strand of JAJRUQ010000048.1, from coordinate 30,120 downwards.
TGGTGAAGCAACGAGTTGAGTAAAGTTTTTTTACTTGTTTTGGGGGTCTGTTGCTAGACAGGCCGAATTATAAACTAACCGTGTCCTGTTTTTCTTTTCTCTATGAAAAACAAACACATACAATCAAGAAAATATTATTATGTCTGAAAGTTTTGCAGAATTATTTGAAGAAAGCCTGAATCAAACCGAGATGAGTGCGGGCAACGTGGTTATTGGTACCGTTGCTGATATATCTGATGGTTACGTAATAGTCTCAGCCGGTTTGAAATCAGAAGGCGTTATTCCTGTTAGCCAGTTCACCAATTTACAGGGTGAACTGGAAGTTAACATTGGCGATGAAGTTGAAGTGGTATTAGAAGCTGTTGAAGACGGCTTTGGTGAAACCCGTTTATCGCGTGAAAAAGCGAAACGTGCAAAAGCATGGATCACATTAGAAAAATCATTCGAAGCCGAAGAAATCATTACCGGTATTATTACTGGCAAGGTTAAAGGCGGCTTTACCGTGGAACTGGGCGATATACGTGCCTTCCTGCCGGGTTCATTAGTGGATGTCCGTCCGGTACGCGACACTGCCTACCTGGAAAATAAAGAACTTGAATTTAAAGTTATTAAACTTGACCAGAAACGTAACAATGTTGTGGTTTCACGCCGTGCTGTGGTTGAAAATGAGTACAGTGAAGAGCGCGAAGCACTGCTTAACAGTATCGAAGAAGGCAAGCCAATCAAAGGTGTGGTTAAAAATCTTACTGATTACGGCGCATTCCTTGACCTCGGTGGTATTGATGGTCTGTTACATATTACTGACATGGCATGGAAACGTGTTCGTCATCCTTCAGAAATTGTTGAAGTGGGCCAGGAAATCGAAGTTATGGTGCTTAAGTTCGATAAAGAGAAAACCCGTGTTTCTCTGGGTCTGAAGCAGCTTGGTGATGATCCATGGGCAGAAATTGCACGTCGTTATCCTGAAGGTTCACGCCTATGGGGCAAGGTCAGCAACATCACTGATTACGGTTGTTTTGTTGAGATTGAAGACGGTGTTGAAGGTCTGGTTCACGTTTCTGAAATGGACTGGACGAATAAAAACGTTAATCCTGCGTCTGTAGTTTCATTAGGCGAAGAAAAAGAAGTGATGATTCTTGATATTGATGAAGAGCGTCGCCGAATTTCACTGGGTATGAAGCAGTGTCAGGCAAATCCATGGGATGAGTTCTTCGCCACACATAACAAGGGTGACAAGGTTGTTGGTACCATTAAATCGATTACTGATTTTGGTATTTTTGTCGGTCTTAACGGTGAAATTGACGGTTTGATTCATATGTCTGATATTTCCTGGGATGACAGTGGTGAAGATATCGTTCGCAACTATAAGAAGGGCGACGAGATTGAAGCGGTGGTACTGTCCATTGATGCAGAACGTGAACGTATTTCACTGGGCATCAAACAGATGGAACAGGATCCGATTTCAACCTATATTGCGGAACACAAAAAAGGCTCTATTGTTACCGGTACCGTTGTTTCGGTTGATGCTAAGGCCGCTATCATTGATTTAGCGGAAGGTGTTGAAGGTACATTACGCGCTTCTGAACTGTCTCGTGACCGGGTGGAAGATGCCAGTACGGTACTGAAAGTGGGTGATGAAGTTGAAGCGAAACTGATGGGTGTTGATCGTAAGAATCGTGGTATCGCATTGTCGATTAAAGCGAAAGATTATGATGATGAATCAGAAGCGCTGAGAGATTTCTCTGATAATCAGGATGCATCTGTAGGTGCAGCACCGACACTAGGTGACTTAATGAAAGAACAGATGAAATCAAAAGATTAATATTTTTGATTTAGTTTTGTAATTTCATAGACTTATGTTACTGATTTTGCTATAAATAAGTAACTGAGTTAGATGTGTACAAAGAAATAATACAATTGATTGTCAGGTTGATAGAGGAAAGTTAAAGCTATGGCTGAAGAAATGCAGACCAATGCCATGATGAAGTCAGAGTTGATTGAGCGTATCGCACGCAAACAAAGTCACCTTGCCTACAAGGATGTAGAACTGGCAGTTAAGAGTATACTGGAGCAGATGAGCAATTCATTATCCGGTGGCGAACGTATTGAAATTCGTGGCTTCGGCAGTTTTTCATTACATTACCGTCCACCGCGTTCCGGACGTAATCCTAAAACAGGGGGTTCGGTATCACTACCGGGTAAACATGTTCCCCATTTCAAACCCGGCAAAGAATTACGTGAACGGGTTAATGCCTCCATGGCAAAAGATTCAAAAGATTCAAAATAAGCAATTCATCAATTCATTACATTCATCTCAGGAATGTACACTGTTCAGCTTTAGCGGGCATTTGAAAGATTAAAAGCATTTTGCCGCGAAGGACGCAAAAGACGCAAAAAAACATTTATTGCTAGTGCGCTACGCGCGCGAACAATTTGATTCGGTTTTTATTTTTCTTTGCGTTCTCGATAACTGCTCCTGCGTTATTCTACTTACGGGCGTCCTGCCCTGATTCGCGGACTAACGTTTTTAAACTTACAACTTACAACTTAAAACTTCTGTTTATAGTCGTAACCCGTCTTTTAATACCAATGCTGATTTATACCGCTTATGATAAACTCAGCAGCATCTTCTATTTCCAACATTTTTAAGTCCGAACGATAGATGTCGACGGACCGGATCACTTTTATACTGTGTTTAATTTTTCACAATTGCCTGTCTGGTCGTTAGCAATAATTCCTGTTGCTATTGGTTTTTTATGGTTGTTATTTCGCAGCAGTCAAGAACATAAACACCAGCAATCAACACTGTCTTCTGAGTATTTTAAAGGCCTTAACTATCTGCTGAATGATGAGCAGGGTAAAGCGCTGGATATCTTTGTCAAACTGGTGGAGTCGAACTGGGATACGGTTGATACACATTTTGCACTGGGTAAAATTTACCGTAAAAACGGTGAAATGGACAAAGCGATAAAAATTCATCAGGGCCTGATCGCCAGGCCTTCGTTACCGGAGCGTTATCGCAGTAAAATTTTACTGGAACTGGGTTACGATTACCTGGGAGCAGGCTGGTTTGATCGCGCTGAAGGTCTGTTTAAAGAGGTGCTTATTCAGGATGAAAAATCAAAGGAGGCACGCCACAATCTGATCCTTATTTATCAGCAGGAGAAAGACTGGTTTAAAGCAATTGATATTGCGGTTGATTTATTTGCCGAAAATCCCCTGCTTATCGGTCCGATGATTGCGCGATACTATTGTGAACTGGCAGAAATATGCAAGGCCAAGGGTGATGTCAGTCAGCTGATCAACAATGCCAATAAAGCTCTGCGTTATGATGCCGGTTGTGTACGTGCCTCGATTTTGCTTGGCGATCAGGAAAGAGACAGTGGAAATGACAAACAGGCTATAAAGTTTTATGAAAGCATTGAGAAGCAGGACCCGGTTTCACTGATGCTGGTGATTGATTCAATGTTGCAGTGTCATCGAAATTTATCGACACAGGATAAGTCGTATGAATATCTGCAGGCGCTGCAGCAGCGCCATGAAAATCTGTTTTTACAAAATGTAATTGCCTGTGAACTGGAAAAACTTCAGGGCAAAAAAGTTGCCATAAGTTATCTCTCGGAAAAAATAAGGCATCAACCAAGTTTAGCCGGTTTGCAAAAACTGCTGACTTACAAGGAAAAAGAGATTGATGCGGATAAAACATTTGCCGATCTGTTAACAGCCATTGCCATCATACAAAAAGACAGTACTGAATATCGTTGTAATAAATGCGGCTTCAGCACCAACACTCATTACTGGTTGTGCCCCAGTTGTAACCACTGGGATAGCGTAAAACCCTGTGTTATAGAACTGGAGCATTAAGCAAAAGCGTCCAGAACATTGATTAAGCATCAGCAATTCTATCCTTACATTATTATATGAATACTACATCTCCCGTTATTGTCGCACTGGATTTTCCATCACAACGAGAAACCCTGCAGCTGGTTGATCAGCTGGAACCGTCATTATGCCGGTTGAAGGTTGGCAAAGAGCTGTTTACCCGTTGTGGTCCGTCACTGGTTAAACAGCTGGTGGACCGGAAGTTTGATGTGTTTCTGGATTTAAAATTTCATGATATTCCAAATACTGTCGCCAGAGCCTGTTCTGCGGCCGCAGACCTTGGTGTATGGATGCTTAACGTACACGCCCTGGGGGGTGAAAAAATGATGTCTGCTGCCAGACAGGCGCTCAACGTACAGGCGCCGGCAGGGCAGCAGGCACCCTTGCTGATTGCTGTCACCTGGTTAACCAGTAGCGGTCAGGCAGAGCTGGATGCTCTGGGGATCGAAACAACACCACAGCAAATGGTGACACGATTAGCCACCATGAGCAGCAATGCAGGTCTTGACGGTATTGTCTGCTCTGCACAGGAAGCTGTGCAATTACGCAAAGATTTTAATGAGAATTTCCTGCTGGTGACGCCGGGCATACGTCTTGCCGGTGCTGATACAGACGACCAGTGCCGCGTGGTAACACCGAAAAAGGCGATACATGATGGTGCTTCCTATTTAGTCATCGGCAGACCGATTACCACAGCAACTGAGCCTTGTAAGGTTTTACGTACAATCATTAGCGACATAATCTGATAGCTTAAATGTAAATAATCGATTAATCTCATGTTTCCAATCAAAAATATCCAGGGAGGATACTCATGAAATTATTTCATAATCTATTTTTAACCGTCATTTTATTTTCATCCGCAGCCTTATTTGCCAATGCTTATGCTGAGGCAGTGAATATCAATACCGCCAGTGCTGAGGAAATCGCCAGTTCTATGCATGGTATCGGTGAGAGCAAGGCGAAAGCCATTGTGGAATACCGCAACACTCATGGTAAGTTTGGCTCACTTGAAGAACTTGAAAATGTTGCCGGTATTGGAGAAAAAACAGTTGAAAAAAACAAGGATAATATTTCTTTATAACAAGCGTTAATAAATGTTTTGAAAAAGGCCTGAATTTCAGGCCTTTTTTGTTGGTAATATAGTGTGATGAGTCACAGCAAAAAGAATATCTTTGAACAGGCACTGCAGTGTTTGTTGCTTACTGATCCTGCGCAAAAAATCAGGGCAAGTTTTGATTTACAGGCTTGTTTGAACAAGGGCTGTCTTTCCTATCAGCCACTGACAGAAGTAACAACGCTGCTGGTGCCGGGGCGTCCAGAGAAACCGGAACTGGTCGATCCTAAGCAGGTACCGCGGCGTAATTTTAACAGTTTGAAAGGCCGTCTGACCCTGGTTCATGCCATTGCACATATTGAATTTAACGCAATAAACCTGGCGCTGGATGCGGTTTACCGCTTTCAGAACATGCCACCCCAGTATTACCGTGACTGGTGTCAAATTGCGGTCGAAGAGGCGCAGCACTTCACCATGTTATCGGATTATCTGTTGTCTCACGGTATGGCGTACGGTGATTTTCCGGCCCATAATGGTTTATGGGAGATGGCAGTAAAAACAGATTTTGATGTTTTAGTAAGAATGGCTCTGGTGCCACGGGTACTGGAAGCCAGAGGCCTGGATGTCACGCCGGGAATGATAAAAAAGCTGCAATTGACAGGAGACACTGTATTAATCAAGATACTGCAGACAATATTTGATGAAGAAATAGGTCATGTAAAAATCGGCAGCTACTGGTATAAATCTTTATGTAAAGATCGTGGGCTGGCACCGGAAGAAACCTTTCTACAGTTAATAAAGCGCCATATGCAAGGCGCAAAATTCGGCCCGTTTGATACCGAAGCACGGCTACAGGCGGGTTTCAGCAATGCAGAAATGCAGCGTTTATTAACTTATTTTTGAAACTTCATACGATGAATAGCGGTCTCTTTATATATTGAAAATATCCCTGTTGATAAATTTTCTGTGTTTGAATTAATCCATGAAATACATAATATTATGCTAAAGAAAATCCTTATATTTTTAACCATAAGTACAACATTATTTATTCTGCCTTTTGAGCTATCGGCAAAAGCAGCTGAGACAAAAGGACAACAGGAAGTTTATCAGTTGTCTTATGTCGAGCGTGAACCGGGCACTGATGATTATAAGGTGGTCATGCTGGTTTCACCACGCTATATACGAATTGATGAATCGGGTGAAAATAGCGGTTATATTCTTTACGATGACAAGGAAAAAGTTATTTTTAGTGTGGGACATCTGGACCGTTCTGTTCTGGTGATTAATCAGTTTTTGTTTTCCGAAAAAGATTCCCCAGCGAAGGCTGAAATTGAATATTTACAGTTAGTTGACGCACCTGAAGTCTCCGGCAAAAAAATATATAATTACCGTGCTTTTATCAGCTCGTCTGATGCAGATGAGGCAACCTGCATGGAGTTGCAGCTGGTTGAGGGGATTTTACCCGAGGTACGCTTAATCCTGAAAAGATATCAAAAAATCATATCAGGGCAACAGGTAAAAATGGCCGATAATAAAATAACCGAGATACAAAACGCGTGTTATTTTGTGGATCAAATTTATAATACAGGTGAGTATTATGATAAAGGCATGCCCATTCAGGAATGGCACAGTAATGAACGCTTTAAGGCATTAACATCGTATAAGAAAATTGCGGTATCCAGTGATGTTTTTTCGATTCCGGCAGAGTATAAAAAGTTTTCAATCGATGCTGACTCTAAAACATTTATCAAATGATTTCCGGGCTTGTTTGTCATCGCTGAGACGCGCGATAAATACTTCCATGTGCGCTCGAACGCCACGCCCATGCGGCGCCGGTCGCAGTATCTACTATAATCATGTCTCTTACTGTTAACAGGGCAGTAGTGTCTTACTTTAGCTTTTTATACTCCATGTATATGATACTTAAGTAAATAATATTTAAATGTCACTGCTGCGGGCATTTAATTGTGTAATTGTTGCTATTGACTGATAGTTGTCTATGCTTTATTTAACTTACTATGAGTATAGATAATTGCGCCCACTACTATTAAAAGCATTATATTTTTGCACACTGTCATTTTTTTCTGCGGCTGTTCTGGCAGAAACCTATACTTTATCAGTGCAACCCGTATTACCCGCCAAACAGGTTATAAAAAGTTATCAGCCACTGGTAGATTACCTCTCAAAAAAAACCGGCCATACTTTTGTTATTAAATCCTACCGGGATTTTTTGACCTACTGGATAAAAATGAAAAAAGGCAAGGACATGGATTTTATCCTGGATGCCGCTCATTTTACTGATTATCGCCTTCAGCGAAAAAATTACAAGGTACTGGTAAAGTTGCCGGATACTGTCAGTTTCACCGTTGTTACCAATGAAGATAATTTTATTTTCGATATGGAAGAGCTGATTGCGAAAAAGATTGCGACCATGCCTTCCCCCGGTTTAAGTGCGGTAAGACTGGATCAGATGTTTCCAAATCCTATGCGTATACCGGTAAGTATTCAGGCAAGCGATTCTATTGACGCAGTTAATAAAGTACTCGATGGCACTGTTGATGCTGCCATAATACCAAGCCCGTTGGTAGGAAGCTATGATTCATTAAACTCGGTTATTTCAACTGAGCCGGTACCGCATATGGCATTGTCAGCTGCACCCACAGTACCTGAGGACGTCGCACAAAAAGTAAAGCAGCTTTTACTGGACGCCAGTAACACGCCTGACGGTATAAAAATGCTTGAAGATTTAAATATCGCTTCTTTCGAAGATACCAATGCTGAAATTTATAACGGATATGCCGACTTACTCAACGGTGTTTTTGGTTATTAAAAATCACAAGAAATTTCTTTAAAATCATAGATTTATAACGCATATTTAAAGCGCGTTCCGTTATTTTTAAATGTTACTTTATATTAATATGGTAAAATAGTTATAAATATGTGGTCTATAGCACATAATAATAAAGGTTATTATGATAAAATGCTATTTGCTACACTTTTCAGGGCGCCACGATTAATTGTTTGTGCCCTTTATATTTATAATTAACATAGAGAAAGATAATGAAAGTTTTTAGTATTATTGCTATTTTTGCAGGGGCAGTTATTGTAGGTAGCCTGACAACCGCTCATTTGATGGGACAAATTAACCTGATGGAAATGAGCTGGGTATGGCTTACTTTTTTTGTTGGCGTCAATTTATTTCAGATGGGTTTCACCGGCTTTTGTCCAGCAACGAAAGTGCTTTATGCTATCGGTCTTAAAGACAAGCAGTCTGGCTGTGCCATGTAAAAAGTCTTAAATGGCAAATTTTAAAAAAGACCGTTTTTCAACGGTCTTTTTTTTGTGCTATTGTTTATCAGGAAAGCAATAGAGAGATAATACGTGGAATTTTTTACAGAAGTCAGAAATACCGGGATAAGTTGTGATCAGCTGATGCAGCGGCTAACCATAGCAAAGCTGCCTGAACTATGTAATTCTATTAATACGGTTATTACAGATAATAAAACTAACGGCATTATCTACTGTATATGGGGTGAATTTATTATCCACCGTGAAGAGCTGAAAGATGGTATACGCTTTTCGTTACCGCACTGTCCAAATGCACTGGCCTGGACGGTTACCCTTGATGCAAAGAAGAAAATTACTATCCACTGTACGATTAACACAAAGCAACACGATGTTGATTTTATTGATTCAATCGAGCAGTTTGTAAGTGACTGGCAACAGGGTATCGATTATCTCTGCCAATATATTCAGGGCAAGCAACCGGCAGAAAGTGTCGGTGAGTTTGCTGTATAGCGGGTAACTTTTCGGGCGATATCGGCAGATTTATCTTTCTGTCTTTTTAATGCCCTGCTACCGTGGTAAAACGATGTACTTTAAGACGTTAATGTTGTTGCGACAGAGTATTGCAGTGTTTATGCCACCATATGGTGCGGTATCTTGAAACCGTGCTTGTCTAAGCGTTTTAAGATCTCTCCCGCTAGTCGAGATGACAGCTGTTATGTAGATATGGCAGCTGTTATGTAGAGATGACAGGCGCTATAAGGATGCCTGCAGATGTTATAAGCTTTAGTGCTTATGTCATCAGGATAGTTCTATCAGGATGGTACGTGTATTTATACTGAAGTGATTTTTAATCACTATCAAACAGACCATGGACTTTCCGTCCATAGTCATTGAGTTGTCTGAGTATCTTTTTATAATGTTGATGTTGAACGATGATATACCGTTGCATGACATTTAGGGCAGGGAGGTATTTTACCTGCTTTATAGAAATGCAGTTTTTCACCGCACTCGTTGCAGCTTAATGTACCGGGACTGGTTATTTCACCGGTATGATATTCAGGGTGTTGTGCGTTTTCCTTAAGTTGTTGCAGTTCAACCGTGGTTTTATCGGCTGTTTGCAGTAACAGATAAAAAAATTCATTTTCCAGAAGGTCGACTTCATAACCTAGCCAGTCTTTAATCTCATTGCCGGTTTCCGCTAAATAGCTGACAGCATCCTGGATATCACGTTTTAACCATCCGGTTAGCTTTACCGCATCCTCTTCGGTTAGCTCATCAAGTTTAACAGCCTTCTCTCTGGCTTCTTCAATGACGTTCTGCAGTGCAGGAAGGCTGTTATCTTTCAGTTTATGAATATTTTCAGCAGCGTGTTCATACATGGACTCATAGGCTTTACTGAGTACATCAAAGGGATCGCCAGAGTTGGATTGTTTCATTATTGTCTCCGATAAATAGCTGTCTGTAATTTAATTATAAAGTTTATAGGTAGCTTTGCAATTTAAAATCTGACGTGTTGTTGATACGTAAATAACTGCCATGTTCAAACCAGTCACCTAATACTATTCTGGTGGTATCCATGGCATTCACTTTTTTGTGATGAATCGCCGGCCGGTGGGTGTGGCCGTGAATGAGAAGCCTGACATTATTGTCTATAAAAACCCTGTCAGTTGCATCCTGGTTAACATCCATAATAGCTTCCTGTTTATCAGCGGTTGACTGCTGGCTCTGCTCTCGCAGGTTTCTGGCAATTTGAATACGCTGCTCAAGGGTTTTACTTAATATATCCTGTTTCCAGGCCCCGGAGCGCACCACCTGACGAAATTTTTGGTATTCAATATCATCGGTGCACAGCGTATCACCATGCATTAAAACCGCATCCTGCCCCTGCAGTTTTATTTTGTATAAATCATCAATAATTTCAAAGTGACAACGCTGCGCAAGCTGCTGGCCGACCAGAAAGTCGCGGTTGCCGTGCATAAAAAATATTCTGGTCTGATGTTTTTCAGCAAGCTGGATTAAACTGTCAAAAACCGGTGTCAATGCCGGAGTCGGGTCATCATCACCCAGCCAGTACTCAAGAAAATCACCGAGTATATACAGGGCATCGGCACCGGCAGCAACCTCGTTTGTAAAATCAACAAACAATTTGATGATTTGCGGGCGCTCAGCGGCAAGGTGTAAATCCGAAATAAAAATACAATCTTTCAAGGTTCCGCCGGGGTGTTAAGAACGGTGCAGGTTTCAGGCAATACTTACTTTATTGATGGTAATGGTTTCTACGGGTACATCACCATGACCGCCGTCATTACCGGTACTGACCGCAGCAATAGAGTCTACCGTGTCCATACCATCAGTAACTTTACCAAAAACACAATAACCCCAGCCGGCACCGCTGGGAGAAGTGTGATTCAAGAAGGTGTTGTCATTGTGGTTAATAAAGAACTGTGCAGTTGCTGAATGTGGATCATTGGTACGAGCCATGGCAATGCTGCCACGGTCGTTTGTCAGCCCATTGTCGGCTTCGTTTTGAATCGGTGCTTCACAGCGTTTTTATACCATGCCGGGCATAAAACCACCACCCTGAATCATGAAGTTAGGGATCACACGGTGAAAAATAGTGCCATCAAAAAAACCGTCATTGACATAAGCTAAAAAGTTTTTGACTGTTTCCGGCGCCTTTTCATCGTTTAACTCGATGGTGATGTTGCCGTGTGTGGTTTCCATTGTAACTGTAGTCATGATATTTACCTTGTTTGTAAGTTTGTGTTTGGTGCCCCGAAGAGGATTCGAACCTCTGGCCTGCCCCTTAGGAGGGGGCCACTCTATCCAGCTGAGCTACCGGGGCCGGGCAATTAAAAAACAGGGATTATAGCAGTGACGGTTTGCCTTGTCCTGCGGGGTTAAAACAGTTACGTAAAAAGAATATTGTCATTGCGCCGCTGCAGGGTTGTGATAATGCTGAGAGCAGAATTTTTCCAGTAGCGGGATGCAGAATATCGGGGCGGTTCTGCCGGACAATAGTTAGGATTGACGTGGTTTGTTTCTACGCTCTTTACTTTGACGTCTACGTAAAAATTTTCGCCAGATATAACTTTCCGGTTCGTTTTCATAGGACATGACATAGTTCAGGCTGCTCATTACCTGCAGTATCCAGCGCATGGCGTCTTTGGCTTCGCGTTTTCCGCAAAACAGAATTTTGTCACCGGCTTTTATCTCGATATTTTCATCAGGCATCAGTAGCTGTGTGCCATTTCGTTCATGTAACAGGGCCAGGCATTCCAGCTTGTGGTTTTTTGCCGCCGGGTCTGTGGTCAGGCAATCGAGCAGAATCTTCCGGCCAAGGCTGAGGGTATGCATGACTGCCGGTGTTTTATCGTGATTGATCGTGGTTGTCCAGACATGTGGTTTGCGTTCGCCGATAACGGCAATCAGGCGGCTGACGACGATGTTGGTCCACTGTTCATCCTGTTTTCTTGCGGTTAACAGAAACGGAATAAGTAGCTGGTTAAGCAGCTGAGCACGAACAATACGGGCAGTGATTTCACGTGGTTGCATTACCAGGTCGGCGTCACTGCGTTCAAACAGTTCGGTGTTATCTCGCTGATTCTGCCGGGCGACAACAAAGATATCCGGGTTCATTGCGATTGCCGTCATAATGATGGACAGGTTGTTCGAGTCGTCATTGGTGCCGGCGATAATGCCGACCGCGTTTTTGATGCCTGCGTGGTTCAGCGCTTTTTCATCAACACCGCTGCCAATAATAATATTGTCGGCCTGATCGATGTTGTCCAGTTTGAATTTTTCACAGATATCGGCATCGGCTTCAAGAACAGTGGTTTTAATATTGTGATCCTGCAGAGTCTGGTACAGCATTTTACCGAAGCGACCATAGCCACATAAAACCCAGTTTCCCTTTTGAAGGCTTAAAGGTTCTTCTGCATCTTTTAACTTTGTTTCGGGAGCGCCGGTTAGCCAGTTAAAAATCAGGTGCATGGAAGGCGAATGCAGCAGCATGGAAAAAATAATGGCAAAGGTTCGAAACGGATTGACCACAAAGTCGGTTTTAAAGGACAGCATGTTCTCTTCATGTGCCTGTATGTCAGAGCGACATACCACCATGCCCTCAGGGTGCAGCAGTTTACTGCTGATAGCAATTTTCAGGTTGGTTTCATCAGAGGCGGTTGCGGCAATAACCCCTTTACAGTTATTGCGGGCAATACCGGCCATTTTCAGGTTTTTGGGTATCGCCGCATCGGCAATGAGCAGCGGTACATATTCAGGTAAAGAATGGATGTTGTGTTCCAGTGGGCTGTCACTGTCTTTTTCGATCACAATGGCGCGGTAGTGTTCGTTACTGAGGGCTTTAACAATTTCAAAACCGGTTTCACCGAGACCACAGACCAGGTAAAAGTTTTCATCCAGTTTGGCAACCGACTTCTGAAAACGTGCCTGTTTACGTGCCTGTTTGTATATCGGGTCCTGTACCAGTGAAAGAATATTGCCGATAGCATAAAGCCAGGTGACTACCGTCATATACATAGTGATTAATACCCAAAGGCGCTGTGCATCGGTTAATGCATAAGGAATTTCACCAAAACCGATGGTGGTGGCGGTAAAACTGACCAGATAGAAGGCATGGAAAAAACTCATGTGCCAGACATTGCCCTGGTCATCAATGCCGGGAATGGAAACCAGACCAAGGATGGCAATGGCATAAACACAAACAAGTACAATCAGCGGTGTGCGCATCCGCCACATGATCATGGCGGTTTGTGGATTATAGATTTCTTCCGAGGTGAACGTGTCACTGCTGGATGATTTTTCGTGACCCGTTTGTTTCCTGTTTTGCATGGCCTGCTGCCGGGTTATCGGCGTTGCAGAGTGGTTTCGATCATCAATAGAATGACGGAGATGATATTGGCCAATACTGCGCCACCACTTAATGAAACAATGGTTGCCATTATCGCAGGGGTAAGGCCGGTTTGGTTAACATGTACCGCAAAGGTCCATACCAGTGCCGCAGAAAGCAGTTGTACCAGCGCAACCAGGCTGGTTGCCAGCAGCATCGGTCCCATTTGTGAGCGGTCACCCAGTTTGAGGATGGTGGCTATCATATTGATGATGATGACTGCAAACAGTTCAAAAACATTATGATGTTGCGGGTCATCAAGTTCGCCGATAAAAAAACCGAAGTTAAGCGTTAGTGCCAGAATCATGAAGAAACTGAACCAGACTTTTTCGTTACTGAACCAGACTTTTTTTTCTTCCATTTCTATGCCCCTGTATTTTTAATTATTTCAGGATCCTTTTATTTTTTTATGAATAAGAGGTATCCGTTAAATTTTTTCGGCTTTTTTATAAGTTAGAGTGTAGCGTAGTAAACCGTTGTTTTCGTATTTTCCGATATACTTTTATCGCTTGCACCAGCTGCTTGATATTAATGTTTTCTGTTAGCGGAGTTTTTACTTCAGTTAAACAGCTTGTTCAATATTTGTGTATACACCGCGGTCAGTTTTTCCAGTTCCTTGATGTTGATATTTTCATTGATTTTATGGATGCTGTCATTTACCGGGCCCAGTTCCACAACCTGGGCGCCGGTCGGTGCGATAAAGCGGCCATCGGAGGTGCCACCAGCGGTCGATAGTTCGGTGTTTATATTGCACACCGATTTTATTGCCTGTTGAGCGGCTTCAACCAGGTTACCACCGGGGGTTAAAAAGGGCTGCCCGGAAACCGTCCATTGCAGGCTGTAGTTTAGCCCGTGTTTATCAAGAATGTTCGCGACGCGCTGCTGAATCTCGGTGTCACTTATTTCGGTGGAAAAACGCAGATTAAACTGTACGTTTAAATCTCCGGGGATAACATTACTGGCACCGGTGCCGCCATGAATATTGGATATCTGAAAACTGGTGGCAGGAAAGAATTCATTGCCGTTATCCCAGGTTTCATTACTGAATTCCTGCAGGGCGGGGGCAAACAGATGGATGGGGTTTTTTGCCAGATGCGGGTAGGCAATATGTCCCTGGATACCGTGTACGGTTAAGTCACCGGAGATGGAACCACGACGGCCATTTTTAATAACATCACCCAGTGTTCTGGTACTGGAGGGTTCACCGACCAGGCACCAGTCGATTTTTTCATTTTTAGTTTCCAGATACTCAATAACTTTTACCGTACCATCAGTGGCAGGGCCTTCTTCATCACTGGTAATCAAAAAGGCAATAGAGCCTTTGATGTCATTGTTAGCGGCCAGAAAGTTTTCACAGGCACAGACCATGGCAGCGATGCTGCTTTTCATATCGGCAGTGCCACGTGCGGTCATGATGTCGTTATCGATGGTTGGTGTGAATGGATCGTTACGCCATTGTTCAAGCGGGCCGGTAGGTACGACATCGGTATGGCCGGCAAAAACAAATAGCGGTGACTGTGTACCGTAGCGTGCCCACAGGTTGTCCACCTCGGCATAACGCAGGTGCTCAATTTGAAAACCGATGGCTGACAGGCGTTCAGCAATAATTTTCTGGCAACCCAGATCTTCAGGGGTGACGGAGGGAATACTGATCAGTTGTCTGGCAAGGTCTAAAGTTGCTGTCATGATTTATAATCTTTCTTTTAATTGTTGTTTTAAATGTTGTTGCTGTTGTTTTGACAGCATGCTGTCATCACGGGTAGTAATAGAAAAGTGATCAATCGCTTTCTCACCTGCAGTGGTGACTCTTGCATTTAATAATCTGATTTCACAGTCAATAAATGTTTTGGCGATATTTTGTAATACACCGCTGCGATCAATGGTTTCAATGGTTATGAGTGTAGTCTGGCTGTCATTGATGTTTTTGAAGCTGATAACGGTGGGTGATGAAAAATATTTATGTTTACTGCTGTTGTTACTTAAAGTGGTATGCGTGGTTTCGTTTATGTTGTTTAACCTTTGTTCCAGTTGAACAATGATGTCCTGTGCTACAAAAGGCATGTCGGCGCTGTCGACATTGGCCGGAGCCAGGCGAAAGGTCTGCAGGGCATAACCGTTACTGGTGTCCAGAATTTGTGCATTGACGATATCAACATCACATTTGTTTAATACGGTGACCACATCATAAAAAATATGATCCCGGTTTTTCATATAAACGATTAATTGAATACTGTTGCTGGACTCATGTATCCGTGTCTGTATCAGTGGTTTATCAAGGGTGTTTTTGTTTTTGGCATTCAGAATTAATGCTGTATGCCAGGTTATCTGCCCGTAGGTATGGCTCTGAAAATATTCAGTATTAAAGGTTTGCCATAAATCATCTGCCTGATGGGAATCGATACCGATAAGCTCAAGTTTACGCAGGCTGGCGGTCTGGATTTCTGAGATGTTACTTTCTTTATCGCTTTGCAGGTGAAGCCCTTTGTTAATCATCGAGGCGGTTTTATTGTATAGCTCTGCGAGTAATTTATCTTTCCAGTCATTCCATGTTTTCGGGTTGGTTGCGCGAATATCGGAAATGGTTAGCAGGTAGAGATAGTCCAGACGTTCCAGGGTTTTTACCTCTTCTGCAAAGCTGTTGATAATATCGGGATCGCTTAAATCCTTGCGTTGCGCTGTCATCGACATCAGCAGGTGGCTTTTGACTAACCAGCTGACCAGTTCGCAATCTTCTGCTTTTAGATTATGTGCCTTGCAAAATGCCATGGCATCAATTGCCCCCAGTTCCGAGTGATCACCATGACGCCCTTTGGCAATGTCGTGAAACAGGCCGGACAGGTATAACAGACCGGGGTTTGTCAGATGTTGAAATATACCGCTGGCCAGCGGGAATTCATGGCAGTAGTCCGGTACCGACAGGCGGCGCATATTGCGTATGACAAACAGAGTGTGCTGGTCAACGGTGTAGGCATGAAATAAATCATACTGCATTCTGCCGACGATAGAATCAAACGCCGGAATGTAGGCTGCCAGAATACCGTAGCGGTTCATGCGTCTTAGCTCGTGGGTGACGCCTCGTGAACCGGTAATAATGCGGATAAATAATTCATGTGCTCTGGGTGATTGCCGGATGCGGTCATCGATTAACGATTTATACTGTCTTATTTGCCGTATGGTGGCTGCACGCACGCCTTTAATATCAGAATAATCCTGCAGCATTAAAAACATTTCCAGAATGGCGCAGGGATTGTCCTTAAAAACAGACTCGCGGGTGGTTTCGATATAACCATTGCGAACCTGAAAGCTATCATTGATTTTTTCAGCTTCGGTGTCGACGTCGGCATAAATGATGGCTTCACGAAAATGCTGCAGTAGCATTTCATTGAGTCGTTCCAGTTCGATGACGGTGCGATAATATTGCTGCATGAACTGTTCGATGGATTCATTTCGTGGATTTTCTTTATCATCCTCAAAACCGAATTCATGGGCCAGGTCACGCTGGTAGTCAAATAACAGGCGGTCTTCACGGCGTCCGGCGAGGTAATGCAGGCTGCAGCGAACTCGCCATAACAGGTGCTGACCGGTGAGCAGGGTGTTTAGTTCATCATCCAGCAAAAAGCCTTCTTTCACCAGATCGGACAGGCTGTTGGCATTAAAATGCCTTTTTGCCACCCAGCCGATCATCTGAATATCACGCAGGCCACCGTGGCTTTCTTTCAGGTTGGGTTCCAGGTTGTAGGCGGTATCGTTGAATTTGCCGTTGCGTTTGATCTGCTCTTCAAGTTTTGCCTGAAAAAAGGCTTTTGAATCCCAGATTTTCGGGGCACTGGTTTTTTCCTTCATTTCATTAAACAGTGCTTCACTACCGCTAAGCAGTCGTGCTTCCATAATATTGGTGGCAACGGTTATGTCATTGGCAGACTCTTCAATACATTCATCAATGGTGCGCACGCTGTGGCCGATTTCAAGTTTAATATCCCACAGCAGCATAAGAAACTGTTCGAGAATGGCCTTGGTTTCTTCACTTTCGGCCTGTTTAAGCAAAAGCATCAAATCAATGTCAGATTTCGGATGCAATTCACCACGGCCATAACCGCCTACCGCCACCAGCGTAATTTCCTGATCAATATTTTCAAACAGTTCATGATAGATACTGATGATTATCTGGTCGGTCAGCCAGGCCCGGCCATAGACTATGTTGTTGACATCACTGCCGCTCTGGTAAAGCGCTTTCAGGTCTTCATCCGTTTTCTGTACGGTTTCCTTTAATAGCGTTATACGTTGCAGTGGCTGTTCGGGATCACAGTCTTTTAGCTGTTTTTGCAGGGCAGTGACATCAAGTAGAGGGCTGACGACCTTTTCCGCCGCCTTTTTAGCGTGTTGCATTAAATTTCATCACCTTCGCATTGTGTCAGAATGTCGTGGCCGTCAGCGGTAACCAGAATGGTGTGCTCCCATTGGGCGGAAGCACTGTGGTCTTTGGTGACCACGGTCCAGTTGTCATTGAGCAGTTTTACATGGCGTTTACCGGCATTGATCATTGGTTCAATGGTGAATATCATGCCGGCCTCCAGTTTAATGCCGGTGCCGGGTTTACCGTAATGCAGTACCTGCGGGTCTTCGTGGAACTCTTTACCAATACCATGGCCGCAATATTCACGAACCACCGAAAAATTGTTGGACTCGGCATGTTTTTGAATGGCGTGACCAATATCACCCAGATGGGCGCCGGGTTTGACCAGTTCGATGCCCAGTTGCAAACACTCATGTGAAACCTGGCTGACACGTTTTGCCCGTACCGGTGGTTCGCCGATAAAAAACATTTTGCTGGTATCGCCGTGATAGCCGTCTTTAATGACTGTAATGTCGATATTGATAATATCGCCTTTTTTCAGTTTTTTATCACTGGGAATGCCGTGACAGATCTGATGGTTAACCGAGGTGCAGATTGATTTTGGAAATCCGTGATAATTAAGTGGTGCAGGAATTGCTTTTTGCACATCGACAATATAATCGTGGCATAGTTTGTCCAGTTCATTGGTGGTGATGCCGGCGGTTACATGCGGGCGAATCATTTGCAGAACTTCACCTGCGAGTCGTCCGGCGATTCGCATTTTTTCTATTTCCTGCGCATTTTTAATTAATATGCTCATATTCTATATTTACTTAGTAATCAGTTGCTTGGGTTAATATCGCTGCTTCAGCGATGGTAAAATATCATTGTTTCTTTTTGCCAGATATGGTATAAAGCGCCCGCGCTAAGAAAAGCTTAGCGAAAACGAGCGATATCGTGGGCTTCTGAACAGCACGGTAACGGCACTGGTAATTATCCGGTCGTTATGAATTGTTACAGATGCTAACTATATCTTATTTAAATACGCACATATACCGACACATGTAATTGGGTGCCCATTTAAGCATAAAGCGTAAGTATAATTTTGCTTAAAGTGGTTAATTATATGGGGTATATGGAGGCTTAACCCTAAATTAGGAGAATATTATGTCTAACGTATCTATGCGTCTGATGCTTGAAGCAGGCGTGCATTTTGGTCATCAAACCCGTTTCTGGAACCCGCAAATGTCTGAGTACATTTTTGGTTCACGCAACAAAATTCACATCATTAATCTGGAAAAAACACTGCCGTTGTATAACGACGCAGCTAATGCTATTGGTAAAATTGCTGCTGATCGCGGCACCGTTCTGTTTGTCGGTACCAAACGTGCCGCTCGTAAAATTATCAGTGATGAAGCCGCTCGTTGTGGCATGCCTTTTGTCAGCCATCGCTGGTTAGGTGGTATGTTGACCAACTATAAAACCATTCGCCAGTCTATTTCACGTTTAAAAGAACTGGAAGAAATGTCAGAAAATGGTGGTTTTGACCGTCTGAACAAAAAAGAACAGTTGATGCTGACTCGTGAAATGGAGAAAAAAGAGAAAGTACTTGGCGGTATCAAGGATATGAAAGGATTACCTAATGCCGTTTTTATTATTGATGTCGGCCATGAGGACATTGCCATTAAAGAAGCTAATACACTGGGTATTCCGGTGTTTGGTGTGGTTGATTCCAATAATTCACCGGATGGTGTTGATTACGTTATTCCCGGTAATGATGACGCTATTAAAGCGATTCATTTATATGCTCAGGGTATCGCTGATGCGGTTATTGAAGGTCGTGCATCTGCAGTCATTCAACGCAGTGAAGAGCCTGCAGCAAAAAAAGCGGCACCCAAAAAAGCGGCTGCTAAACGTAAGGTTGAAGCGGTAGAAACGGTTGAAGAAACTGAAGCTGAAGCGGAAAAGCCTGCTGAAGTTACAGCTGAAGCATCTGAGTCAGCAGCGACGGCTGAAGAAGCGACTGCTACAACCGCAACCGTGAAGAAAAAAGCAGCGGTCAAGAAAAAAACCGTAAAGAAAAAAGCAGCGGTAAAGAAAAAAGCAGCACCTAAAAAAGCAGCGGAAGCCGACGACGAGTAAGTCGTTAATTCTTTATTTTCAAACAAATTTATATGTAAGAGGTAACGGTGATGCAAATTACAGCTTCAATGGTTAAAGAACTGCGTGAACGTACAGGTTCAGGCATGATGGAATGTAAAAAAGCGCTACAGGAAACGGATGGTGACATCGATGTAGCTATCGAGAATATGCGTAAATCAGGTTTGGCAAAGGCCGATAAAAAAGCCGGCCGTGTGGCTGCTGAAGGCCGTGTCGTGATCGAAATAAGCGATGATGGTAAATCAGCAGCGGTAGTAGAAGTTAACTGCGAAACAGACTTTGTTTCCGGTGGTGATGACTTTCTGTCTATGGTTAAAGCCATTGCAAAAACAGCACTACTGAATCAACCGGCTGACCTCGCCGCCTTGTCAGCCATGACACTGGACGGTACATCTGAAACAGTGGAAGAAACCATTAAAGAGAAAATCGCCAAAATAGGTGAGAACATGCAATTGCGTCGTTTCGAACTGGTTTCAACCGAAGACGGAATTCTGGGCAGTTATCTGCATGGTAATCGTATGGGCGTACTAGTTGAAATGGTCAATGGTAGCGATGAGCTGTTAAAAGACGTTGCTATGCATATTGCCGCAAGTAATCCTCTGTGTGTCAGTGAAGCTGACGTACCGGTAGAAACACTTGAGAAAGAAAAGGAAATTTTACGTGCCCAGGCACTGGAAAGTGGTAAACCAGCCGATATCGTTGAAAAAATGTTAACCGGCCGTATTCGTAAATACCTGGCAGAAATTACTTTATTAGGCCAGTCTTTTGTTAAAGACCCGGATAAAACTGTCGAAACGCTGTTAGCTGATGCTGATGCAAAAGTGCTGCGTTTTGTTCGATACGAGGTTGGTGAAGGTATCGAGAAAAAACAGGAAAACTTTGCAGATGAAGTAATGGCACAGGTGAACGGCTAGTCATCTCTTTTTTAAAAGAGATGCTTTATGCCTAGAGGTGCCCTCAACGATATACATAATGGATAACATTATGCGTAAAACAAAAAACCGGGGG
This sequence comes from Gammaproteobacteria bacterium, assembly GCA_024277705.1. Taxonomy (GTDB): domain Bacteria; phylum Pseudomonadota; class Gammaproteobacteria; order SZUA-229; family SZUA-229. Next base: position 9,486 of record JAJRUQ010000048.1, on the reverse strand, counting down.
TATCTCCCGGTTTTTTGTGTAGGCAGTAAATTATAAAACAGAATAATTAAACAGCGAGAAAAGAATGACTTCAGCCTCAGTAAATTACAAACGGGTTTTATTAAAATTAAGCGGTGAAGCCCTGATGGGTAATCTGGATTATGGTATTGATAATAAAATGCTGGCGCGAGTAGCAACGGAAATTGCGGAAGTTGTAAACATGGGAGTTGAAGTTGCTCTGGTTATCGGTGGCGGCAATATCTTTCGCGGAGCAGGCCTGGTGGCATCCGGTATTGATCGTGTAACAGGTGATCATATGGGAATGCTGGCAACCGTCATGAACAGTCTGGCGATGCAGGATGCACTGGAAAAACAGGGCATGAACTGTCGTGTTATGTCTGCTGTTAAAATTAACCGTATGTGTGAAGAATATGTACAAAGAAGAGCCAATAGACATCTTGAAAAAGGCCGTGTTGTCATCTTTGCGGCAGGTATTGGCAACCCGTTTTTCACTACCGATACGGCCGGGTGCCTGCGTGCTGTCGAAATTGGCGCGGACTGTGTATTGAAGGCAACTAAAGTTGATGGTGTTTATGATTCTGATCCGGTTAAGAACCCGGATGCAAAACGATTTGAAACCTTAACTTTTGATGAAGTTCTGGAGAAAAACCTGCAGGTTATGGATGCTACCGCTATCGTTTTATGTCGGGATAATAATTTACCGTTAAGAATATTTAACTTGAACAAAGTGGGTTCACTGCCGGCAACGATGAGGGATTCATCCATCGGTACAACCGTGGTTTTGAGTTAAAGACAACAACAGGAGACAAAAAAGTGATTGATGAAATTCATGCAGATGCAAATACACGTATGGGTAAAAGCGTTGACTCACTGCGTGCTGAGCTAATAAAAATAAGAACCGGCCGTGCACATCCTAGTCTGCTGGATCAGATTGTGGTTGACTATTACGGCACCGATACACCAATTAACCAGGTGGCGAATGTAACCGTTGAGGATTCAAGAACCCTGGCTGTTGCTCCCTGGGAAAAACAGATGGTTGCGGTGGTTGAAAAAGCCATTTTAAATTCAGGGCTGGGTTTGAACCCGTCAACAGCAGGTAATCTTATCCGCATTCCGATGCCGCCATTAACAGAAGAAAGACGCCGGGAACTGGTGAAAGTTGTAAAAAATGAAGGCGAAAATGCAAAAATTGCTGTGCGTAATATCCGCCGTGATGCTAACAGTGATTTTAAGGACTTATTAAAAGACAAGGAAATTTCTGAAGATGAATGCCGGCAGGCAGAAGACAATATCCAGAAAATTACTGATAAATATGTTGCCAGTGTTGATGAAGTTATTACGGTAAAAGAAAAAGAGTTAATGGAAATTTAAGGCCGCTTTTATAAATGATTAAGGCAGCGGATATCAGTGAGCAAACCTTGCCACGGCATATTGTCGTGGTTATGGATGGTAATGGACGCTGGGCAAACAAGCGTCTTTTGCCAAGAGCTGCCGGCCATAAAGCCGGGGTTAATGCCACCAGGAGTATTGTTGAGAATTGTGCCAGCCATAAAATTGAAGCTTTAACGATTTTTGCTTTCAGTAGCGAAAACTGGAATCGCCCGCAAGCTGAAGTAAAAAGTTTGATGTCGCTATTTGTTTCAACCATTACTGCTGAAGTAAAAAAACTTCATAAAAAAAATGTTTGTGTAAAATTCATTGGCGATAAAACAAGATTCTCCGATAAATTGCAAAACAGTATTAATACTTCTGAATTATTAACCGAAAATAATACCGGTTTGCAATTAAATATTGCGGCCAACTATGGCGGCCGTTGGGATATTATGCAGGCAAGCAGGAAGCTGTATTGCGACTTGCAGAAGACAAACGCCGATATTGACAGTATTGATGAAGATGCGCTGGATAAATATTTGAGTTTAAGTCATCTCGCTGCGCCCGATCTGTTTATTCGAACCGGCGGTGAACAAAGAATCAGTAATTTTTTAATCTGGCAGCTGGCCTATACCGAATTATATTTTGTTGATACTTTGTGGCCTGATTTTTCAGATGATGATTTTTCTGAAGCACTGCAATGGTATGCCGGCCGGCAGCGTCGATTTGGAAAAACAGGGCAGCAAATTGCAGAGCAGGGCGCTTAGCTTCTGATGAATAATAAAAAAAACAAATAACCATCGATCATGTTATATCAACGAATATTAACGGCAATACCACTGATAATTTTTGTCTTCTGGATAATTTTTTATCAGCCGACATCTGTATTTTTCTATTTTGTTTTATTTATTGTAGCTATTGCTGCTTATGAATGGGCCAAACTTTCTGCGCTTCATCATGTTGCTCTGCGATTGCTTTTTTCGCTGGTGATAACCTCACTGGTCTGGTTTGTTCAGCAGTATTATCCTGATATTACAATATGGTTTGTTTATGTTGCCATGCTGTGGTGGTTCAGCATGACTTATTATTTAAAAAGTGCCAGACCGGAATCGATCAGCAATTACTGTGATGCGAAATTGAAAATTGACAAATTAGTGGCAGCATTTCTGGTGTTACCGGCAGCTGCCTTCTCCATGCAACAGGTACATGCCATGCCACAGGGGGCAGACTGGCTGTTTTATGCCCTGTCTCTGGTCTGGGTTGCTGATACCGGTGCGTATTTTGCAGGTAAAAAATTCGGTAAAAACAAGCTTGCACCCGGTATAAGTCCGGGTAAAACAAAAGAAGGTCTGGTCGGAGCAATGATTGCTACTACGCTATACACTCTGGCAAGCAGCTTTTATTTTGAATTGAATACTGAAGAGGCCGCATTATTTGTATTACTGGCGATTATTCTGACTTTTATTTCTGTCAGCGGTGATCTGTATTTCAGCTTTCTGAAGCGTGAAGCCGGGTTGAAGGACAGTGGCAATATTCTGCCCGGACACGGCGGCATGCTTGACCGTATCGACAGTATACTGGCCGCATTACCGGTATTTTTAATTGGTTATCTCTGGTTGATTCAAAGCAGCCCATTATGAATCACAATAGCGATATTCTACAGATAACCCTGCTCGGCGCTACCGGTAGTATTGGTCGCAGCACTCTGGACGTAATCAGCAGGCATTCTGAGCGCTATAAAGTGTATGCGCTAACGGCCAATACCAGTGTTAATGCCATGGCAAAGCTGTGTTTACAGTGGCAGCCGGAATTTGCCGTTATGAGTGACAGTAGCAGTGCAGAACAACTGTCGACCCGGTTGCAGCAAAATGACTGCGCAACCCGGGTGTTGTCCGGTGAAGCCGGTTTATTACAGGTGGTTGAAAGTGATATTGTTAACTGTGTGGTTGCCGCTATTGTTGGCGCGGCTGGACTGGTGCCCTCATTAGCTGCAGCTAAAGCCGGTAAACGTGTATTATTGGCAAACAAGGAAGCACTGGTGATGTCCGGTAAGCTGTTTATGGACACCGTGCGTGAAAATAATGCGATTCTGATGCCGGTAGACAGTGAGCATAATGCGATTTTTCAGTGTATGCCGGCAGAGTTGAACCAGCACCGGCTGACGTCATCACAGTCATCGGTTAAAATGCCGGATCTGTCGTCTAATTCCGGCATAGAGCGGATATGGCTCACTGCAAGCGGTGGCCCCTTTAGAACCTGGTCAGCCGCACAGTTGCATGATGTTACCCCGGAGCAGGCAGTGAACCATCCCAACTGGGACATGGGTAAAAAAATCTCTGTTGATTCGGCTACCCTGATGAACAAGGGGCTGGAGCTTATTGAGGCCTACTGGCTGTTTGATATGGATATATCGAAGATAGATGTGGTTATTCACCCGCAAAGTATTATTCATTCAATGGTGACTTATAATGATGGTTCGGTGTTGGCACAACTGGGTAATCCCGATATGCGAACACCGATAGCGCATTCTCTGGCATGGCCGGATAGAATCGATTCCGGTGTTGAACCACTGAATATTTTTGATGTCGCAAAACTGGATTTTGAAAAACCGGATATCAAGTGTTTTCCCTGTTTGCGTCTGTGTTATGAAGCGGTAAAAACAGGTGGTTCAGCCACTGTGGTACTGAATGCTGCAAATGAAATAGCTGTTGCGGCATTCCTCGACGGCAAAATCGGTTTTACTGATATTGCCAGGCTGATAGAACAAACACTGGAACAAGCCAGTATCAGTGAAGATATCAGTTCTCTGGACAAGATTTTGCATGCCGATGCAGCAGCAAGAGAGATTACTGTAAACCGTATCCTGAACTTGCATTAGCCACTATGATTATATTTAAGATTCACGTTTAATAACTATGAGTATTTTACATAACCTTTTCTTCTTTATTGTTGCCATTGGTGTATTGGTCACTTTTCATGAGTTTGGCCATTACTGGGTGGCGCGCAAAGCCGGTGTAAAAGTTCTGCGTTTTTCTATCGGTTTTGGCCGGCCATTAATTCGCTGGAACAGGACGACCAGGCAAGGGGATGACGTTGAATATGTTATTGCTGCCATTCCGTTAGGTGGTTACGTCAAAATGCTTGATGAGCGTGAAGGTGATGTTTCCGCTGCTGAAAAAAACCGGGCATTCAATAATCAGAGTGTGACAAAACGCATAGCAATCGTTTTTGCCGGACCGGCATTTAATTTTATCCTGGCCATTGCTCTGTACTGGGTTGTCTTTATGCTGGGAACAAACGTTGATCGCCCCTTTGTGGGTGAGCCGGATACTGGCAGCCTTGCCGAAAATGCCGGTTTTGAAAGTAAAGACGAGATACTGTCGGTCGGTGGTAATAGCATTCGTTCGTGGAATGAATTCAGACTGGAAATTCTGGACCAGGGACTGGATGGCGGAAAACTGGATATCAGGGTTGCTGCGGATGATGGTGCAGAATATGACCGGATTCTTGATTTAGGTGACATTCATCTGCTTGAAGCTGAAGGTGATATTTTTAAACAGATTGGCTTTAAACAATGGTGGCCGGATTTGCCAACTGAAATTGGCGGTGTAGTTGAAGATAGTGCGGCCGAAAAAGCCGGTTTGCAAAAAGGTGATACTGTTATCAGGGTAAACGGTGAAGCGGTTGAGCAATGGGCGCTGCTGGTGGAGAAGATTCGTAAAAGTCCCGGCCGGGCTATGCAGTTTACGATTTTGCGTGATGCGGAAGAAATAACAATAACAGTAATACCACAAAGCCGGAAAAGCAAAGACGGTGAGACCGGTGTTATTGGCGCATATCAGCACATTCCTGAAGAATTACGTTCTTTATTGGTCACCCGTATTGAATATACTGCTTTTGATGCTCTGCCAAAAGCGGTTAATAAAACCTGGGACATGTCTACCCTGACACTGCGGGTTTTATGGAAGATGGTGTCGGGAGAAGCATCCTTATCGAATATTTCAGGACCGATCACTATCGCAACCTATGCGGGTGTTACAGCAAGCATCGGTCTGATTTCATTCTTTTCTTTTCTTGCAGTTATTTCGGTTAGCCTGGGAGTATTGAATTTGCTTCCGGTGCCCATGCTTGACGGTGGTCATCTGTTATATTATCTGATTGAGATTTTAAAAGGTTCACCCGTTTCCGAAGCTTTTGAGTTAAGAGGGCAGCAGGTTGGTATTGCATTGCTTGCAATATTAATGAGCGTGGCAATCTTTAATGATATACAGCGTTTAGTACAGTAATCCGAGTTTAATAGTTGTATGTCATTTATTTTTCGTATCCTCCCTGATACTTACCCTTTCATGGCTTGTGTGATAAATCGTTACAGGCGATTTATTCGTTTATTATTTTTAGTCATATCTGTTTTGTGTGCGGGCATCAGCTCAGTGCATGCCGATTCATTTACGGTCAGTAAAATTGAAATTGAAGGGCTGGAACGACTGCCGGACGGTACTTTATTAAATTATCTGCCGATTGTTGTTGATGACCCGATTGATGATGATCAGGTGACCTATGCCATAAGTGAGTTATATAAAACAGGTTTTTTTGCTGACATCAAGTTGTTACGTGATGGCAATGTATTAATTGTTCGGGTAAAAGAAAGGCCTTCGATTGCCGAGGTGGAATTTGACGGTAATTCTGACATAGACGATGATGCATTAAAGGATGCGTTGCTCGATATAGGCGTCACTCGTGGCCAGATTTATAATCGCTCATTACTTGAAAAGCTGACACTTGAGCTGGAACGTGTTTATTTCAGCCAGGGAAAATACGGCGTTAAAATTAACACGGATGTTACTGCGTTAGACCAGAACCGTGTCGATATTCAAATTAATATTTCTGAAGGGCAGGTAGCGCTGATTAAGCATATAAACATTATTGGCAATGATGTTTATGATGATGCCACTTTACTGGATGAACTTGAATCAGGAGTGCCGGCATCGTGGGAGCTGTTTTCGTCAGTTGATAATTACTCCAAACCCAAACTTAACGGTGACCTTGAGAAAATCCGTTCTTATTACATGGACAGGGGGTATATAAAACTTACCATCGAATCGACACAGGTATCAATTACTCCGGATAAACAGGATATATATATAACCATTAATGTGGTTGAAGGCTAGCGCTACAAAATTTCCTCATCTGACCTGACCGGTGAAATGGTTGTTAACCGTCAAACCATGCAATCACAAATACTTACGCGGCAGGGTATGTATTTTTCTCGCAGTTTGATGACCAGTAGCAAGAAGCGCCTGGAACATCAGATGGGCCGTATCGGTTATGCTTTTTCTGAAGTAAAAATCACTCCGGTAATTGATGATGTCGCCAGGAGTGTTGCCTTAACGTATCATGTTATCCCCGGTGAAAAGGTTTATGTTCGTCGTATTAACATTTACGGCAACGACAGTACGCAGGATCATGTCTACCGCCGAGAACTACGCTTAATGGAAGGTTCGGTACTGGCCAGTGATCTGCTGGAACGCTCGAAAATACGTATTCAGCGTTTACCCTACGTAGAAACTGTCAGTGTTGAACCGGTTCCTATTCCCGGCACCAGTAACCAGGTAGACTTGAAAGTGACGGTGGCAGAGAAACTTGCCGGCAGTTTTAATATTGGTGCGGGCTTTTCACAGACACAGGGTCTGCTGTTTAATGTTGGTCTGACCCAGGAAAACCTTCTCGGGAGCGGCAAACGCCTGTCCGTTAATGTTAATACTGATCGTGCCAATACTATTTACAGTGCTGCATATACCAATCCGTATTACACCATTGACGGTATCAGCAGAACCATGAGTCTCTCCTACCGTAATCGAAATGCTGCCCAGGAACTGATTAGTAATTTCCAGACAAATTCAGGTGACATTAATATCAGTTACGGTATTCCCTTATCTGAATTTAATACCTTCAATATGGGCTATGGCTACAGTCAGATTAGAATCACACCGTCATTAACCAATGCTTCTGCAGATGTTCTGGCTTTTCTGGCAGAACATGATGGTAAAACATTATTTAAAACCCTGACGCTGAACAGCAGTTTTTCCCATGATACTAGAAACCGTACGGTATTTGCCTCCGCTGGAAATCAGCATACTATTGGTGTCAATGTCACTATTCCCGGCAGTGATCTTGAATATTACAAGGCCAGTTATATCACTAATACCTATATCGGTGTAACCAGTGCCACAACATTATTACTCAGGTCCAACCTGGCTTATGGTAATGGTTACGGAAAAACCAGTGCTTTACCGTTTTATGAACGCTATTACGCTGGTGGTATAAGGACGGTTCGTGGTTATGACTCCAATTCTTTAGGACCACGTGATCCGGCCACTAATTTACCTATTGGTGGTAATATGCGTATTACTGCTGGTGCTGATTATATTTTTCCGATACCATTTGTCGAAAAGGCGCCCAGCTCGGTGCGATTGAGTGCGTTTTTGGATATTGGTAATGTGTTTCTGGATAATTACAATACCTATGACGCACCGACAGGAACAAATGGCTTCCAGCTTGATCAGATAAGAAGTTCGTATGGTTTATCTCTGGTATGGATATCGCCCATTGGTCCATTGCGTTTTAGTTATGCGCAAACAATTAATGATGCTCCCGGTGACAGACTCCGGGCTTTCCAGTTTAGTATTGGTTCATTCTTCTAAGGAGAAAAAAAGTGAAAAAAGTTTTATCAAGTTCTATGGTTTTTGGTTTTATGTTATTAGGTCTGGTTACTACCAGCGTGTCTGCGGCTGATTTAAAGATTGGTGTGGTCAGTGTTGAAAGAATACTGACAGAAGCACCACAGGTTGATGCGGTTAATACCAGCATGCTTGAACGCTTTGGCCCGAAACGTGATGAGCTGCAAAAGATGGAAAAGGACATTACCAAGATGCAGGAAAATTACAAACGTAATGAGTTGGTCATGACTGAAGACAAACTCAATGACCTTAAAAAAGAAATCATTGGAAAAATTCAGTTATTAAAACAAAGAGAAGCAGTATTAACACAGGAAGTAACCACGGTAAGAAATCAGGAATTAGCCGTATTACAACAACAGGTGCGCGGCATTATTGATGATATCGCTAAAAAAGGTAAATATTCACTGGTGTTGAGTGAAGGTGTTGCTTACAGTTCTCCGAAGCTGGATATTACCGATAAAGTGCTGGAGAGAATGAAATCGGCATTTAAAAAGAAAAAATAAATATTTCGATAAAACGTCGTTCGAATACTGAATAATGAGTATTAAACTTTCTGAGCTGGCAAAAAAAATAGATTGCCGCATGTACGGTGACGACTGTGTGATCGAAAATGTCGCCGATATTGACTCTGCAGAGCAGGGGCAACTGGCGTTTATTTATAATCCCAAATATCTCAGCAAGATTACAACAACCAGAGCATCTGCCATTATTACCCGGGAAGAGTGGCTGGAAGATTGCAAGGTTCCTGCACTGGTAGCGGATAACCCCCGGCTGGCATTTGTTAAAGCTACACGATTGCTAAATCCGGAAAAAATTAATACCAGTGGTATTTCAGAAAATTCAGTTATCGCAGAAAGTGCAGATATATCTGAAACTGCTTTCATCGGTGCAAATGCGGTCATTTATGCAGGGGTAAAAATTGGCAGGGCTGTGCAAATTGGTGCCGGTTGTGTTATTGAGAGTGATGTCATCATCGGTGACAATAGCGTTATCCACCCGAATGTGACCATCCGCTTTTCGACACAAATTGGTAATGATTGTATTATCTATTCAGGCGTGGTGATTGGTGCTGATGGCTTTGGTTATGAACGTGACGGCGATTCTTATTTAAAAATTCCACAGTTGGGTAATGTTCGTATCGGTAATAATGTCGAAATTGGCGCCAATTCAACCGTTGACCGTGGTGCCCTGCATGACACAATAATCAATGATGGTGTTAAAATAGATAACCTGGTTCAGGTTGGACATAATGTAGAGATTGGAAAACATACGGTTATTTCTGCACAGTCAGGCATTGCCGGATCAACCCGAGTCGGTGAGTATTGTCTGATTGGCGGGGGTGTGTCTATCCGGGATAATATCGAAGTGGTTGATAATG
>JAJRUQ010000047.1 GCA_024277705.1 Gammaproteobacteria bacterium | reverse complement strand
TGGTCGAAGTAATGAAAGATATGCGTGCACATGATGTCGAAATGTTAACGCTGGGCCAGTACCTGCAACCGAGTAAACATCATCTTCCTGTCAAGCGCTATGTGACGCCGGATGAGTTCGATGAGTTATACCGGGTCGGTATGGCGTTAGGCTTTAAACATGTTGCCAGCGGCCCCATGGTGCGTTCGTCCTATCATGCAGACCTGCAGGCGCATGGCACTTTTGGTGAAAGTGCATGGTAAGATTTAAGTTGTAAATTGTAAGTATAAAGTTATAAGTGAGAAAAACTATGGGTTTTATTTTCAAGCCGGTACGGTGGGTACTGGGTCAAATAATTATTTTTATCGACTGGATAACGCGTCCTAAACCAGTGCAGCGTTTACCGGAAACGCAGAAAGAGATCGACGCACAGACAGAGAATATGGTGTTGTATCATTTTAAGCAATGCCCTTTCTGTGTAAAAACACGCCGGCAGATTCATCGTCTGGCATTAAATATCGAAAATCGTGATGCACGCAATGATCCGAAATGGAATCAGGAACTGATCAATGACGGTGGGAAATATCAGGTGCCGTGTTTGAAAATAACCGCGGAAGATGGTTCTGTGCAGTGGTTGTATGAGTCGACTGAGATTAACCAGTATCTGGAAAACAATTTTTCTGCAAACGGTTAAATAAATGATTTTTTTAATCTGTTATGTTTTCTTATGGTTAGAATGATAAAAAGGATGCAATAACAAAAGGAGTGTAAAGTCTTCTTTTATATTTGTCATAGATAAAATCATGCTCAGTGAAGAACTAGAATCTAATCTTAATCGTGTTTATAAATACGCGTCTGAGCACAGGCATCAACACGTTACAGTTGAGCATCTGTTATATGGTTTAACCTTCACTGAGGCTGCGACTGAGACATTGGAGGCTTGTGGGGGTAATGTTGAAGAATTAAGAACTTGCCTAGAATCTTTCATAAAAGAATCAGTTCCGATTTTACCTTCTGGAAATAAGGCGGAGACTCAGCCAACATTGGGTTTTCAGCGTGTTCTGCAAAGATCTGTATTCCGTGTTCAATCACTTGGGGAGAAAGAGGTTGCGGCAACCCATGTTTTGGTTTCATTATTTGGGGAGCAAGAATCAAAGGCGGTGTATATGCTGCATAAGCAGAACGTGCATCGTCTTGATGTGGTCAATTATTTATCTCATGGTATAGAGAAAAATGTTAGTGAGGAAGATTTAGATACTGCTTTTGAAAAAGGATATGATGAAAAGTTTGACTACAAAAACTTATTAAGGCTTAAAGATAAAGAGTTAAAAAGCCAAAAACATACAAACGATAAACTCGAATTAAAAATTAAAGACTCTTCTCAATTGATCGAGGCTCTTAAAAGTGAGATTGGTGAGCTTAAGAGTACTAAGTCAGAAAATAAAATTATAAGATCAATAAACTTCAAGCCTGAGCATAGGCAGGCAGGTCTTTCCATTCTTTCTTATTTTTCTGAGATAATAGCGCAGAAATATCCGGATAAAACCATAAGTGTATCGATAGAGCAAATTGAGAAAACTGTAAGGCTGACCATTGTAACTGCTGATGGCGATAAAGAAATAATTGAAGAGGCGCTTGAAGCTTATGGAAAAGTTATTATTGGTGATCTGTCTCCTGAAAAATTACTTGCTAATGCTGTATATCTGGCGCAGCTTGAACATAAATTAGAGCTTGCACATGTTGAAATACGCTCATGTGAAAGGCTTTTAAAGATAAAAGATGATTCAATTTTAGATTTAAAAGAATCTTTTCAAGTGCTTGTTTGTATTAATAAGAATAATCAGCAGGCTCTCGATAATGCTATTGGTAAAATCGGAGATAATAAAGAAGTACTTGCTGTTATTGACTTAATAAAAAGCCTTGAGAAAAATGAATCATTAACAGAAAAGGAAATTGATTGTGTCGAAGATGCTATTAAAATAGTCTATAAAGAATCGCCTGGTGCGGCTCAAGAAATTAGAGACTACTGTATAAGTGTTTCTTCAAGCATGGTAGGAAGTGTGGTGCTAAACACATTAAGGAATCTTGGTTTTATTTAATCAGTTATAAACCTTGAGGGTATAGGTTGTTCAGCGTGAAGTCAGGTTTTGTAATGCAGCATCAGTAATCCTGCAATACTGATAGCATCTGTTATCTCCCCATTTAATACGCGTTCAACTGCTTCGCTTAGCGGTAACTTCTGAATAAGCAGCTCTTCAACTTCTTCAAATTCAGTTTTACCCTGGGTGAGATCTCGTGCTACATAAACCAGTCCGCGTTCATCGGTGACTGAGTTTGAGGTGTGCAGTTTCATTAGTTCCTGCCAGTCGCTGGCGATCAGTCCGGTCTCTTCTTTGAGTTCGCGTTTTGCTGATTCGATGGGGTGGATATCTAAAGCGCCGCCGCCCATAGGGATCTCCCATGAATAGCAATCGGGAACATAGCGGTATTGACCTACCAGCCAGGTGTTGTTGTCTTCATCGAGAGGGATGATGCCTATCGCCAGATTTTTGAAGTTTATTTTGCCGTAATGTGACAAGCCGCCACCGGGGTTGATCACTTTATCTTCATGCAGTGACAGCCAGGGGTTTTCGTATATTCGTTTGCTGCTTTGCGGTTTCCAGGGATTGGAAGTGGTGGGTAATTTTTTTATCGCCATAGCAAAGATTCTAATGTGTTTTTATGTAAAAACATAGAAGTCTCTGGTGTTTTGTTTTGTCTACAGGTTTATGCGAATATGATTGATAAACGCAGTGTTGATTTTGTTTTACCGGTATTTATCTACCAGCGTATTGCGCTAACATTTTTTGTTTTCAGGTTATAAACGATAGAGGCGTTTCGGCCCAGACGTTTTTTTGCCTGTTTTAAAGGGACTTTAACGTTGTTTTGGTAAGCCGCTGTATCCGGTGTGATTATTATTCTGATAGGTTTGCAGAAGCTGCACATCTTGCTGTCAACGAAGCCGTGCAGATTGTCGTCCAGGCTCATTCGTAATGATGCCGATCTGATCGTCTGGTGTGTTTTTAAGGTTTTAAGTGTGGCCTGATGTATCGCGTCGTCGCTGAGATTGCTTACGGCTGCTGCCTGTGTTGTCGCTACAAATGATATTAAAACAAAAAACTTCCGGATATAATTTTTCATCACGATACCTTAGCCCGCTCGTTTTACGAGTGAATAGTAAATGGGTCATTTGTTTGATCGCATTTAAAAAGCATCGTTGTTACACCTACTGTATAGTTTTATATGCTCTTTTTATCAATTAATATTGATGTTCCGCATTTGGGGTATTTCCCCGTCTTTGCTGCCGACGCTTGTCGCTGCGCGTTATCCCTGCTTAATTTTTATATCGGCAGTGTGGACTGAATCTTTACCTGAGTGTTGTTCTGAGGGATGGCTTGTATGCCGGCTTGCGGGCCAGTTTGTGTGCCTGTTTGTGGGTCTGGGCGGGTGAATCTTTAACGCATGATACGTTTTTTGGCGTTGCTGCCGGGTTTAGTTTGGGTGTGTTTTGTGCGGTTTTTGTCGGGGTCAGCCGGTATCTGTGGCACTGTCTGTATGGTGCTGAGCTGAATCTTGATGCGGTCTTTAACTTTTTCGATTTCAAACTCTGACTGCAGATGCAGCCAGTAGGTTGCGCTGCCGCCAAAATAGATCGCCAGACGTACTGCGGTATCCGCGGTTATACCGCGTTTTTCATGAACGATTTCATTGATGCGTCTGGGCGGGACCTTTATCGCACGTGCAAGATGGTTCTGGCTGACCTTTTGCGGTTCCATGTATTGTTGCAGCAGAACTTTTCCGGGATGTTGGCAGTGCATCGTATAAGTATAACGTTGTTCGTTATATAACGCAATGCGTTATATTGCTGCGCTGCGCATTACTCCAGCGTGGCTTATATGGTTTGCCGCAGACCATCCGGCCTCCACGCGGGGGCGATTACGTTGGGCATATCCGAGCGATTAAGCAGGCGTGCCGGAGATAAAGTTAACTCGCCATATCGTTCATTAATACTGTCCATTGCACAATTTAGCTGCTGGCGTACGGTGTTTTCTGCCCGTGTACTGAACATGTCCATCTGCATGGCGGCGGGCTGCGGATCGAGGGCGGTAATCTGTATCTGATGGATACCTTCGCCCTGCCAGCTTAAATCGAGTACATGGCATCCCAGCTGGTAGATCAGCTGCTGATCATTGCTGAATTCGCTGAGCCGGCTTTTGCTTCCCAGCCAGCCGGCATCGGTGCGAAAACCTGTCCAGAATGTTTTTGCCTGCATATCATGGCGGCGCATGCGTATGCCGACTTTGCTGCACATGTGTTGCAGATAGGTAAGTATGGTGCCGCGGTCACGGGTGTTGGGCGGCATTATTTTACCGTGGCCGATGGATTTCGGGGCGGCAACATCCGGCTGCAGCGGGTCGGGGTCGGCACCCTGGCACATATACCAGATGCGGCGGCCGAGGTTGCCGAAACGCCGTGAT
>JAJRUQ010000046.1 GCA_024277705.1 Gammaproteobacteria bacterium | reverse complement strand
TTGGCAGTTGGCAGTTGGCAGTTGGCAGTTGGCAGTTGGCAGTTGGCAGTTGGCAGTTGGCAGTTGGCAGTTGGCAGTTGGCAGTTGGCAGCAATATTTTAAAAATCCAGTGTTGCCTGTAAAGGTTTTTACTGTCTGCTGCCTGCTGCCTGCTTTGCTTTAATAAATTCGATTGCCTGCTGCAGTCGCGCCAGTGTTTTTTCTTTGCCCAGCAATTCCAGGGTAATATCAATTGACGGTGATTTCCCATGGCCGGTAACTGCCAGCCGTAATGGCTGCCCGACCTTGCCGAAACCCACTTCCAGGGTATTAACCGTATTTTCCACAACATGGTGTATCGCTTCTGCCGTCCAGTCCTGCAAACTGGCGTATTGTTCCTGTAAACTTTGCAATACCGGCAGGCTTGCTTCCTTAAATTGTTTTTTTGCCTGTTTGGCGTTGTACTCGGTAAAGTCCTGATATAAAAATCGTATTTCCTGCGCCAGTTCTACCAGGGTACTGCAGCGCTCCTGAAACACTTTTAATACAGCGGTTAACTCCGGACCGTCGTCGCTGGTGTAACCGGCAGCCGTTATGTACTGTTGCATCAAATCTGCAAGCACAGCGGGATCTTTATTTTTGATGTAGTGCTGATTCAACCACTGTAGTTTTTCGGTATTAAATGCGGAGGCGGAAGTATTGATATCCACTGCATCAAAAAACTCGATCATTTGTTCACGGCTGAAAATTTCCTGATCGCCATGTGACCAGCTCAGTCGCACCAGATAGTTAATTAATGCCTCAGGCAGGTAACCGTCTTCTTTATACTGCATCACGCTGACAGCACCGTGACGTTTCGACAAGCGTTTACCATCATCGCCCAGTATCATCGGCACATGGGCATAAACAGGAAGCTCTGCGCCCAGTGCTGTTAATATATTGATCTGCCGTGGCGTATTATTCAAATGGTCATCGCCACGAATAATGTGTGTCATTTTCATGTCCCAGTCATCCACAACAACGGTCAGATTATAGGTTGGTGTGCCATCGGTGCGTTCGATAATCAGATCATCCAGCTCACGATTATTGATAACCACCCGGCCTTTTACCAGATCGTCAATAATCACATCGCCGTCCAGCGGATTTTTAAAACGCACCACTGTGTTATCGGCAGCGCTCAAACCTTTATCTCTGCAGCAACCGTCATAACGCGGCTTTTCCTTATCTGCCATTTGCTGTTCACGTAATGCTGTCAGGCGTTCTTTGCTGCAATCACAGTAGTAGGCATCGCCGCTATCGAGTAATTGCTTAATAACTTCTTGATAACGATCAAATTGCTCTGTTTGATAAAACGGGCCTTCATCATAATCCAGCCCCAGCCATTCCATGCCTTCTAAAATAGCATTCACCGATGCTTCTGTAGAACGTTCACGATCGGTATCTTCGATACGTAAAATAAACTTGCCGCCCGTTTTTCTGGCATATAACCAGGAAAATAAAGCAGTACGGGCACCACCAACGTGTAGATAACCGGTGGGGCTTGGGGCAAATCTTGTTCTTACATTCATGGGCCTGGACATTGATGTTTAATGTGGGTTGGTATTTTAGCAAAAGTTTGTGGCTAGAAGTAGGCGGTATATAAAGTTGGCAGTTGGCAGTTGGCAGTTGGCAGAAGAATCTTAAAAAGTTTTGTTTTTTGCTGCTAACGGCTAACTGTCTACTGCTGCCTTTCTTTTAAGATAAACTAACGCCATGCCAGCAAGCACAAACAACATCGACTACCAGCAGCTTTTACAAAGCATAGAAACCTGGTCTGAAAGTCTAGGCTTTCAGCAACTGGGCATTTCTGATATTAAGCTGGCAGCACATGAGCAGCATCTGCAGGGCTGGATAGCGGCCGGCTTTCATGGCGAAATGGATTATATGCATAAACACGGCAGTAAGCGCAGCCACCCGGAACAGCTGGTGGATAATACCTGCCGGGTTATTTCTGTGCGCATGGATTATATGCCACCGGATTGTGAATTATCAGATACTGTTCTTGGTAACCCGGCGATGGGCTTTATTTCACGTTATGCCCTCGGCCGTGATTACCACAAAGTCATGCGAAAACGTCTGCAGAAGCTGGTCGATCAGATCAACCATGCCGTGGGTGACTTTGGCTACCGGGTGTTTGTCGATAGTGCGCCGGTACTGGAAAAAGCGCTGGCAGAAAAGTCAGGACTGGGCTGGATCGGTAAACACACAAACCTGATCAATCAAAAAGCCGGCTCCTGGTTTTTTATCGGTGAAATTTATACTGATCTGCCCCTGCCGTTATCAACCGAACAAGCAGATACTTACTCACAAAATCATTGTGGCAGCTGTACATCATGTCTTGATATTTGCCCGACAAAAGCCATTGTTGCCCCGTATAAAGTCGATGCCCGACGTTGTATTTCCTACCTGACCATCGAACTTCATGGCAGTATTCCGGTTGAGTTTCGCAAGGCTATAGGCAACCGGATTTATGGCTGTGATGACTGCCAGTTATGCTGTACGTGGAATCGGTTTTCAGTGCCTACCAGTGAGCAGGATTTTTTTACCCGACACCCTCTGGATGCCCCTGAACTGCTCGAACTGTTTTCATGGAGTGAACAAACGTTTCTGAAAAACACTGAGGGCTCTGCTATCCGGCGTATCGGTTATCTGCGCTGGCTAAGAAATATCAGCATCGCATTGGGCAATGCGCCGCCTTCGGCAGACACGATTAACGCGCTTCAGCAGAAAAAGCAGGCATTCCCTGATAATGAAATGCTCACCGAACACATTGACTGGGCTTTGGAAGAGGTTATGAGTTATGAGTTGTAAGTTGTCAGAAAAAGTAAAAGACCTTCAAAGTAGAGGTTTGCTTTTAACTTTTAACTGCCAACTTTCTTTTCTAATCTGAAAACTGCAATGACATACAGTAATTAATTAAATTATTGGTTGAGTCATCATAACTGGCGGTGTTTTGGCGGCAGGATAATTCTGACTGTATATCACTGGCCAGCTGCTTGCCGTATTCAACGCCCCACTGATCAAAAGAATTAATGTTCCAGATAATGCCCTGAACAAATACCTTATGTTCATACATGGCCAGTAACGCTCCCAATGTCCTTGGATTAAGGTTTTCAAAAATAATCGAGTTAGTGGGTTTGTTTCCTTCAAAAATTTTGTGCGGCAAGACATCTTTGATAATTTCTTCAGAATAACCACTGGCTTCCAGTTCAGCACGTGCCTCATCTTCGGTTTTGCCTTTCATCAACGCCCGGGTTTGCGCAAAATAATTTGATAACAGAACACAGTGCTGATCACCCAGAGGATTTTTTGAACGTGCCGGAATTAAAAAATCAGCCGGTACCGGTTTGGTTCCCTGATGCAATAACTGAAAAAAGGCATGCTGGCAGTTACTACCGGTCTCACCCCAGATAATCGGGCCGGTAAGATAGTCAACACGCTTGCCATCACGGTTGATCGTTTTGCCATTACTTTCCATGTCCAGTTGTTGCAAATAGGCTGGCAGGCGTCGTAAATATTGATTATAGGCCATCACCGCATGGCTTTGCGCATCAAAAAAGTTGTTATACCAGACCCCCATCAGGGCCAGTATGATTGGCAGATTTTTTTCAATCGGTGCTGATTTAAAATGCATGTCCATGTCATGCGCACCTTCCAGCAATTCTTCAAAGTGGTCCATCCCTAGATAAAGGGCAATAGGCAAACCAATTGCGGACCATAATGAATAACGCCCACCTACCCAGTCCCAGAACTCGAACATATTTTCATCCAGAATGCCAAACTCGGCAGCGGCTTTTTTATTGCTGGTTACTGCAACAAAATGCCGCGCTACCGCCTTTTCATTGACGGTTAACTTCACAAACCAGTCACGCGCACTCTGCGCATTTAACATGGTTTCCTGGGTACTGAAGGTTTTTGACGAAACCACAAACAAGGTGGATTCCGGCTGTACAAATTTTAAAATTTCAGTGAGATGTGTTGGGTCAACGTTAGAAACAAAATGCACGTTCATACCACGCTGCGCATAAGGCTTCATTGAATCACAAACCACATGGGGCCCGAGGTCAGAACCACCAATGCCGATATTGACGACATCCTTGAACAGATGCCCGCTGTAACCACGCATATGGCCACCACGTATGCGCTCGGTAAAATAACGCAACTGAGCCAGCACCCGGTTGATTTTTGGCATCACATTTTCGCCATCGACATACACCGGTTCATTACTGCGGTTTCTTAATGCGGTGTGTAATACCGGACGAAACTCAGAAATATTAATCGGT
Organism: Gammaproteobacteria bacterium; assembly: GCA_024277705.1. Taxonomy (GTDB): domain Bacteria; phylum Pseudomonadota; class Gammaproteobacteria; order SZUA-229; family SZUA-229. The sequence continues at coordinate 2,388 of JAJRUQ010000046.1, read as the reverse complement.
TCACCGGCGAACATCCTGTCCCGCCATTCCAGTACGCCGGTCTCTTTTGCCAGCTCAGTCAATAGCTTAAAGGTTTCATCATTAATCCGGTTTTTGGAAAAATCCAGCAGAATATCGTTCATCTGCGCACTGAACTTAGAAAAACGGTTTTTGTCCTGCTCGAACATATCGCGCATATGGACATCTTTTATCTGTAAGAAATGTGCTTCAAGTGCTTTCCATGAAGCCAGATTTGTTAATTTTGGCATTGAATTTATTTATCGCTGTTATTAGTCATACCGAAGTTAGTCATACCGTAGTCGGAATCCATACCGGGGTCGGCGCACACCAAGGTCGAAGTCAAATTAGTTACGAAACATGTGTCATTAAAGTCCCTGTATTAATTTGACTCCGACCCCTGAGACTAATTTGACTACAACCCCTGAGACTCAAGATTAGTTCATATCAGGAAAATCACCAAATAATTCGCTTATTTTAATTACTGCATAATTACGGGGTCGGAGTCAAATTAATAAAGAGGCTCTTCATAACACCGCTTACGTAACTAATTTCACTCCGACCCCTGCGCCTCTGCGACCCATGCGCCTTATTAATTTGACTCCGACACCTGCGCCTAAAACCATGATAAATAGGATAAATCAAAGCAAATTTAAGTAAGTACTGATTTAAGTTATAATAGACCGCTTGTGCAATTACCTTTCGCGGTCTCCTGAATAATATTCAGCCATGGCATTTATGAACAATACGCTAGAATCCAGACAGAATACACAACCCCAGAGCAGTCCTGAACTGACACACAAACTTGCCGGTTTATTAAACACGGCTTCCACCGACAAACAGCTTCGCGCAAAAGTAAAACTGTTTGGTAATCTGCTCGGCAATGTACTGCTGGCGGATGCCGGTTCCAAAGTTTACGATGCGGTTGAAAAACTGCGGGTTGGTTTTATTGAGCTGCATAAAGAAGACGATGAGCGCAAACGTGCCGGCTTGATGTCGCTCATCGAATCACTGGATGAAGAAACACTGACACTGGTTGTGCGTGCCTTCAGCACCTATTTCAGCCTGGTCAATGTAGCTGAAGAAGCCTCACAGCTGCAACAACGGAAACGGCAGATGCGCCAGGGAGATAATCTCTGGATCGGCTCGTTTGATTCTGCCTTGCGCGACTTCATCGACATGGGCATGTCTGCCGAACGCCTGCAAACACTGCTGAACCGATTAGCCTATATCCCCGTTATCACTGCGCACCCGACAGAAGCGAAACGCCGCAGTGTTTTGTATGCTTTACGCCGCATCTTCCTGACCAACGAAAAGCTCAACGATACCCGCCTCGGCAAAAACCAGCGTCAATCGGTTATTGATGAACTGGAAACACAAATTCATATTCTATGGCGTACCAATGAAGTGAGAGAAAGCCGACCGCAGGTGCGCGACGAAATTAAAAACGGTATTTACTATTTCAAGGAAAGCCTGTTTGATGCCGTGCCCATCGTTTACCGCAACCTGGAAGACCGTATTCGTGACCATTATCCAAGCGCAAGCATCAAGGTTCCCAGCTTTCTCAGGTTTGGTTCATGGATTGGCGGTGACCGTGATGGCAATCCGAATGTGACTCCGGAAACCACCGAGCTTGCGCTTCGTCTGCAGTCAAGAACCACCCTGCAGGAATATATAAAGCGCCTGAATATTGCCTTTACTCACCTGACACATTCAGACCAGTTCTGCACCCCCAGCCGTAAGTTCAGCGAGAGCCTGATAAAAGATGAAAATATGCGGTTTGAGGTTTTTGTTAACAACCCCTTATCGTGCCTGCATTCGCCCTATCAGCGAAAAATTGCCTTTATGCGCTATCGCATGCAACAAAATCTGGATAAAACCCGTGCCCTGATTCACGATGCATCAAGCGATATCAGTCAATATGTGCATGCATATACCTCTGAAGATGATTTTCTACAGGATTTACAGCTGATAAGAGATTCTCTGCACAGTCATAATGATCAGAAAATCGCTGATTTTGCAATCAAAGATTTAATTCGTCTGGTGGAATCCTTTGGTTTTTACCTGATGCATCTCGATGTGCGTCAGGAGTCCACCCGACACAGCCAGGCGGTTGGCGAAATATTGAAATTAAGCAATACCCGGGATAACTATTCTGAACTGGACGAATCAGCACGTATACAACTGTTGTCCGCCCTGATCAAGGATCAGACTGCCATTGATTTTGATCCTGACGAGCTAAGCGATGCTTACCGGGAGACCCTGGAAGTATTCAAAGTTATCGAAAAACTATACGATGAAATCAGCCCGCGCGCGTTTGGTGAATATGTCATTTCGATGACCCATCAGGCCAGCCATATTCTGGAAGTCATGTTGCTTGCCAGCCTGGTC
>JAJRUQ010000045.1 GCA_024277705.1 Gammaproteobacteria bacterium | reverse complement strand
TCCTGAAGCTGTGTTTATCTGTGCGTTTTAAGATCTCTCCCGATGGTCGAGATGACAAATATTACTTGTTGAAATAACAGGTGTTACTGCTCGACGTTAGTGTCATTCCGACAGAGTATTGCTGCGCTTTTGCAGCAATAGGACGAGGAATCCTGAGGCTGTGTTTATCTGTGCGTTTTAAGATCTCTCCCGCTGGTCGAGATGACATGCGTTGCTGGTCGAGATGACAGGTGTTCTTGTTGAAATGACATGTGTTACTGGTCAGGGTATTGCGGGTCAAGGTGACATGCGTTACTGGCGAATAAAACCTTATTAAAGCATATTTTTTACTCACCATTTAGCACACACTATATTGTAACTGCTAAAATTCACTTCTCCACAATTATAAACAGGCCTTTTAAACGTATTAAACAATCTGTTTACTTCGCAACATTAGTTAATTTCACTATGGCAAAAAATAATATTCTAGTTCGCTCCAAACTAAAAAAAGCGCAGGCACTTTTTTCACAGGGAAATTTTCCGGAAGCCAAAAAACTTTATGCACAAATTTATTCCAGAAATAAAAACATGCATGGTATTGGACTCGAACTTGCGGTGTTACATCGCAAGCTGGGTGAGTTTAACGACACCGAGGCTATCTGCAGAAATATTTTAAAGATAGTCCCTAAAAATGCACTGGCGCATCATATTCTGGGGTCTGCCCTGCAATGTCTGGGACAAATGGACGCGGCTATTGAAGAATATAAACTGGCTATCCAGCTCGATAACAAACTGGTAGAAGCACATTATTTTCTGGGCAACATTTATCAACTTACCGCATCACCGGAACTTGCAGCGACAAGTTTCCAGACAGCCGTACAACTGAATCCTGACTTTTTTGAAGCACTGAATAATCTTGCTGCTATTCTGGTCGAACTTCACCGCCCGGTTGAAGCTAAAAAAGTGCTGGACAAAGCATTAAAAATCGACCCTGATTCTAACCGCCTGTTATGTAATCTGGCCAATTATTATATGCTTGAAAACGACAGTGAAAACGCCATGCAGGTGGCAAGCAGAGTCAATAAAGCTGACCCTGACTTTGTTGATGCACTAAAAATACTGGGGAAACTGTATTACAAGAAACCGGATTATGACAATGCATTGAAATTTTACCGGAAAGCTTATAAGTTAAGCCAGGACGATGAACTGATTGGATCGATTGCAGAAATACTGGAACGCCGCGGTGAATTTGAAGAAGCTAACAAACTTATTTCACCGTTGATTGAAGCAGGACGAACCGACTATACAATACTGCTAACCTATTCAGCACTCAGCCGAAAATTTAAAAACCAACGTGAAGCAATCAATGCAATTGAAACAAAAATCAACAACAGTCATTTTGACAAGCCATCACTTATCAATCTGCACTCGGAACTGGGCAAACAATATGACTCTCTTAATGAATACAATAATGCCTTTAAAAATTATCAACAGGCAAACCTGATCGAACGAGAACTGAATAAAGAAATAGAAGTACTGAATGAAGACCGTGATCTGGACAATACCAAACTGAAAGATATCGATAAATGGTTTGATGATTACCCTGCTGATTTCTGGCGTAAGTTGCCTGGCAGCAACAATGAAAGCAAACGCCCTGTCTTTGTTATCGGCATGTTTCGTTCCGGCACAACTTTATGTGAACAAATTCTCGCCAGTCACCCGGATGTTGTCGGCGCCGGTGAATTATTTGATATCGGCAGGCTTTCATATTCATTGGGTAATTCAATATCACACGACAAATCACCCTTATCACTGGTCAATGTCACCCAGGAACAATTAAGCAACGCCGCCAACAGTTATCTTAAAACACTGGATAGCCGCTCCACGGATGCTAAACGTATCGTCGATAAAATGCCGGCAAACTTTTTTCATGTTGGCCTTATTTCCCGGTTGTTCCCCAATGCCCATATTATTCACATGATACGTGACCCGCGTGATGTCTGCCTGTCCATGTATTTTCAGCGCTTCGGTGCACAGATGACTTTTTCTACCGACCTGGTTGAACTGGCGAATTACCACCTTGCCTACCAGCGCATTATGCAGTACTGGCAGCAGGTGCTTGATATCAAAATACATAACGTTGTGTATGAAGATCTGATGGACAATCAGGAAGCCATGACCCGTGAAATGCTGGCATTTTGCGGCCTGGAATGGAGTGAAAACTGCATGAACTTTCACCAGTCAAAACGTGACATTAATACTCCCAGTTATGACCAGGTACGTAAGCCGCTGTATAAAAAATCGGTGGCGCGCTGGAAAAGTTATCAGCAGCAAATACAGCCACTGATACAATCACTTGGCCTACAAGACAGTTAGTTGTCTCAGCTTATACCCCTTTCATGCCAGCATAAATATACAGACAAATGATATCTGACGAAGACGTAAAACAGTTATTCCTCAAAGGTCAGCAGGCGCTGGCAAAAGATGACAGTCCCGGTCGGCAAATTTATGCCCAGTTTTTCAGAGGCAAACTGGATCAACACTGGCCGGGGCATTATGCCGGTGGCTGCAAACGCGATATGACCGTATTCCGTCAGTACAAGGCAATTCCACGATATTGTTTTGACTGTTATAAAGTGTCGATTGAACCAGCAACGGTGGTCGAATTGTTTAAGCTGATGATGATTTTTGAACAACTTGATCTGGCCGAAGATAATACCCGAAAATGCATGGTAGAAACCAGAGCCAGTGTATCCGGTGCTTATAAAGGTTTAATTTTTTGTCGGGGTATCGAAAACAGTAAAAAAATAGTCAATAAACTGCAAACCTTAATAACACAAGAAATATCAGAAGATATTTCTGTTACCTTGAAAAGAGGCTGTTCAGAATATGCACTGGCCTACCCTGAATACGGAAAAATTGGCAAAGGCAAAAAAGCCATGAAGTACCGGGAAGAATGGCAGCAGTATGAAGACCTGGTCGACAAAGACTTTGTTATTGACTCGACAATTTCTGAAAACGACTCGAACAACCATGCCGACTACACCCTGGATGAATACGTCACCATGTTTTACTGGTTACAGTATGCCGCCACCATCGGTGATGAAAGCTACCTGAAGATATTCGGTAAAACCATGCCGGCACTGACTAACCTGAACCGCCCTGTTTCGTCTAAACCGGCGAACAGCGATAACAAGAAACCCTCGAAAAAAATCGGCCGCAATGATCCCTGTATTTGCGGCAGCGGAAAAAAATATAAACGCTGTTGCGGGCGATAGTGAGTTTTAAGAGAAGTTTTAAGTTTTAAGTTTTAAGTTTTAAGTTTTAAGTTTTTAACCACCGGGGTCGTAGTCATTTTTACACCTAACTAGCTATTATGCTGTGTTAGTTATTAAAATG
>JAJRUQ010000044.1 GCA_024277705.1 Gammaproteobacteria bacterium | reverse complement strand
TGAGGCTTGTACAGCCTTGGTCCGGTGGTTTTTTTGATCGGGAAATAACATAACCACGCTGGACTGAAAGCCTGTCGCCTGCAACTACAAACTGTTCGGGATTTTGAAAAATTCTTCCGGTACCGGTGTGGTTTCAATATGGCTGTCTTCCACCCATTTAAGAATGTCATAATAACTTCGAATGTTTTCAACGTACTGCACCGGTTCCCAGCCCCTGGCAAAACCATATCGTGTTTGTTTATACCATTTTCTTTTGGCTAGCAGTGGTAGTGATTCTTTAACATCTACCCACCGGTTAGGGTCTTTTTTTACGTTTGCGGGTTATTTCTCTTGCATCCTGCAGGTGATAATAACCGACGTTATAAGCCGCCATTGCCATCCAGGTGCGGTCAGGTTCCGGAATGTCTTCATCAATACGAGCCAGTGTTTTTTTAAAATAACGTGTACCACCGGAAATACTGCTGGCCGGGTCAAGACGATTTTTAACTTTTAAATCACTGGCCGTTCTCAGCGTCAGCATCATAATGCCGCGCACCCCGGTTGGTGAGACTGCATTGGGATTCCAGTGGGACTCCTGATAACCCATGGCAGCAATTAAACGCCAGTCGACTTCATGTTTGGCTGCGGCATCTTCAAACAGTTGTCGAAATTTCGGTAAACGTGTTTCAATATGGCGCATGAAAATTTTGGTGCCGACATAATCAAAATCTTCCACGTGACCATAGGCGCGTTCTATAAGCCGGGTCAGTTCACCATTGTCCCTGATTTTTCTGAAAAACTTCTGTACTTCGAGAAACAGGCTTAAGTCTTCTGTTCGTGGTAATGCCCAGGCCAGGTGTTGCGGCTCGCTTATGTCAAAAGCAACACGCAGATTGATCAGAAAACGCTGGTTGAGTAAAAGTTCGTTGGAATCGGCAATGGTATAATCAACAATACCGTCTGAAACCAGTTGCAGCAGCTCTTCACTCTGCTGGTCGTGGCTGGATTTCCAGCTTAAATCTTTAATCTCCTTGCTTAAAGCTATAAGGCGTTCTTCATGGCTTGAATTTGCCACCACTTCAATGGTGCCGCCATAGAGTTTTGTGAGACTTCGTGGCCTTTTACTTGCAACGTTGTAAACCAGTTGCTCGGTTATTTCCTGATAAACCGGAGCAAAGCGATATATTTTTTCACGGTTTTTGGTTACGGTTAAACCGGCCGCTGCAATATGCGCTGATTCATCTTCAATTTTTTTAAGTAAATCATCAAATGAGTCCGGTATTAACAGTGTCAGTTTAACTCCCAGACTGTCGGCAAACATTTTCGCCATTTCATATTCCAGTCCGGCAGGGCCGTCTGCATCTTCATAATAAGTTGTCGGACTGTTGCGTGTCAGCACAATAAGTTGTCCGTCCTTTTTAATTTGTTCGAGCAGGGAGGGGCCGGTGATTTTTGGCAAATAATTAAAGATAAAAATAATGCTGGCGATGACCACAGCAATGGAAAAAAATATGGGGCGACAAAGTGGCTTGTTAACGTCGATAGCAGGATTCCTGAACAGTTTATGACGGAGCTTAGGGATGGAAATAATTAATTTATAGTTAGATTATATAAAACTCACCGGTGATTGCCATCATTCAGCACATCGAAAATAACATTCGTTAATATGGTTATTTCCGTATTCGGAATAATATAGGCCGGCATCAGGTAAATAAGTTTTCCAAATGGTCGAATCCAGACGCCGGCATTAACAAATGCCTGTTGAATGCTTGCCATGTTTACTGCCTGTTTTAGTTCAACAACGCCGATAGCGCCTAGTGTACGTACATCGGTAACATCCTCTAATTGACGGCATTGCTGGAGACCGGCTGCCAGCTGTTGTTCGATACGTTGTATGTTCTGCTGCCAGTCGCTGCTTTCCAGCAGCTGTATGCTGGCCAGTGCCACCGAACAGGCGAGCGGATTGCCCATAAATGTAGGGCCGTGCATAAAAACATGCGGGTCATGATGGCTTATGGTGTCGCTGATATCTTTGCTGCACAGGGTGGCCGCCAGCGTCATATAGCCACCGGTCAGGGATTTTCCAAGGCACATAATATCCGGTGAAATGCCGGCATGTTCGCAGGCAAACATTTTTCCGGTTCGGCCAAAACCGGTGGCTATTTCATCGGCGATGAGCAAAACATCGTATTGTTCACACAGTGCTTTGGCCTGTAGCAGGTAGTCTGCCGAATAAAATTTCATACCCCCGGCCCCCTGAACCACCGGTTCCAGAATCAGGGCAGCGATGGTATGACTGTGCTGTTCCAGTATTGACTGCAGTTCATTTAAGTCTTTATCCTGACAGGGGGTGCCGAATGGCCGGGCCGGTGACTTGATGAAATGGTTTTCTGCCAGTATGTTATTAAACAGGCTGTGCATGCCGGTAACCGGGTCACAAACCGACATAGCACCGAGGGTGTCACCGTGATATCCGTTTTTTAAACTGATAAATTTCTGCTTGCGGGGTTGTTGTTCAGCATGCCAGTACTGAATCGCCATTTTCATGGCAATTTCGACCGACACCGAACCGCTGTCAGCAAGGAACACCGTGTCCAGTTTGTCCGGGGTGAGTGCCACCAGCTTTTTACATAGCTCGACCGCTGGTGCATGCGTAAGGCCGCCAAACATAACATGAGCCATGTCCTTAAGCTGGTGAGTAATGGCGCTGTTTAATTCGGCGACGTTGTAGCCATGAATGGCACACCACCATGAGGCCATACCATCGATCAGTTGCTGGCCATTCTCCAGATAAATATGTGTTCCGCTGGCTGACTTTACCGCAAATACCGGAATATCTGAACAGGTCGAACTGTAGGGGTGCCAGATAAATTTTTTATCATCATCCAGCAGTGAAGCGGTCGGCGTTGAAGTCATATCAAATTATTATATTTGCAGGAGGGCAACATTGTACAGGGATGCCTTTACTTTTAAAAAAGAAAATAGCCGGGTCAGGAAAATATCGCTGATTCTGTATCAGTATTCACAGAGTGAAAATGAATAGTAGCATTGATGCTTTGTAGTCCCTGATTCTTTTGTTTTTGCTATATTGTTGAATATCATTAGAATGAATTATATTCACGCAGTCAATGCTATGACTGCAATGGTCAGGGAAGGCAGTAATTTATGGGTACGCTTTCTGAATGGCCATTAATATCTTTAAAACTGACGACTTAAGACAGTGCTTTTTACTACTATTTTTGCTCTTGTTTTCCTGTGCGGTAAACGCGAAAGACTATGGTAGTGTTCTGGTAAAGCAGGTCGTCAGCATTTATGATGCAGATACTTTCCGTGTTGATATCGACGGTTACCCTGCCATTATCGGCCAGCGTATGCCGGTTCGTGTTCTGGGTGTCGATGCGCCTGAATTAAGAGGAAAGTGCAATTCTGAAAAAATAAAAGCCAGGCAGGCAAAACAGTTTACCGTTGAACTATTACGTTCCGCCCGGACCATTGAGTTGCAGAATATACAACGTGGAAAATATTTCAGGATACTGGCCGATGTGTATGTTGATGGTTTAAATCTTGCTGAGCTGCTGATCAGTTCAGGGCATGCGCGCCCGTATGATGGCGGTAAGCGGGCAGGCTGGTGTGTTGCATCAAAGACAGGTCATTAGGTTAATGGGGTCGGACCAAAGCAGGCTGTTGAAAAAACTCGATTAACATTCAAAAGTAAGATGAACTAGAGTCTTAAGTCGCCTGTTTTATACAAAAAAACACCAGATTAAGAAAAAAGTAACATGTCGTGATACTTCTTCCGGTACGGTCTGTATTGTTAAAAAGAGGCATTTAAGTTATGGAAGTAACTGCCTTTTGTCTTTTTAAATTATATTTAAATCACTTGGTCAGGCTTGGCCTGACTCAAACAGATGTGCTGTTCTGTGGTTGATAACGCTTACAGAATGGTTGTTTTGACCCGTCTTTTATACAGCAATAATCGTGAATTCTGTTTTGTTTATCCTGTTCTCTGATAGCGGTGAAAACCCTCGATCATAAGTTCTTGGTTGACCTTTATATTTTATACGTGGCTCTTCGTGTAACTGCGTGCTGCCCGTTGTACCGCCACAGCGTTTCGGTGGAATGATTGAAATATCATAATCATGAGTGTTCTACAGTTTGTACAGGTAGTCAGGTGTTCTGCACTTGCCAGTGGGCATTGCAAAATACAATCGAGCTGGATATTGTGACTGAGCGATTGCATTTTATCTTCGTATTAAAAATTGAGAACCTTAGTAACTATATGTTTTTTATAAAGAGGAGAACCATGGCATATATTATGCATTCTAAATTTGGAGTCAGGTGGCTGCTGGTTGCGATGACAGGGGCAGGACAATGAAGCAAAAGTTTACGACATGGCGGGCCTGGCTTTTACGTAAAGAGGTGGTTTCTGTAAGCAGGGAGCTGCATACGGTTGAATTACCTGATGGTGAGGTTATACGCGTAACCCATTCGGTTGATTGTATGGATACTGCCTGCCCACGACCACAGATGGCAGTGATGAATATGCTTGAAAAAATGAAGAAAGGCGATGTGCTGGAATTGATCACAGATAATCCCACGGCCATTGAAACGGTACCGGCACTGGTTATGGTGTTATACAGCCAGCATTTGGCAACACTGCATAATGAAGATGGTTGGTGTATTTACATTCGTAAGAATGACTAGCAAGAGGCTTGTCGTTGATAGTAACAGACTGGATATTGTGAGAATGAGGTGGTTATGAAAAATCAGGAATCCACTGCGGCTTCAACGCTAGATATGAAGACCGGAAATAAAATAATGGACTGGTTCAAACAAAAGCAAAATCGTTATGCGCTAACAATCATTAGTCTGGTGATGATGGCTTCTATCTGGTCATTGTCAAATGACATGCGTTGGCTTTATCTGCTGGTTTATGTCTGGTTCGGACTGGTTTATGGCATGCTTTTACAATATGGTCGTTTTTGTATGGCATCGGCAGTGCGGGATTTGTTTGCTGTCGGTGTATCGCGTATGGCGGTTGGCGTCATGATTGCACTGTGCCTGTATTCTCTGGTTGCCGCCATTGTTAATGTAAGCGGTTTTGGCACTGTATACCCTCATCCTCTAGGCTGGCATATCATTATCGGTGGCCTTGTTTTTGGTTTTGGCATTATCTTTACCGGTGGTTGCGCCTCCGGCTCATTATATAAAACAGGTGAGGGTAATATGGCATCGGCTCTGGTGCTTGTGTCTATTTCTTTTTCTCAGGCTTATTTTGTAAATCTAGGTAGCTGGTCTGACAGGCTGGCCCCTGCTTCCTGGGCGGCATCCGCGCTGGAAAAGGGGATGCCAGAGGAATTGAGCGTAACACATGGCTGGTTTGACCTGTTTACTGCTGGCTATATCTGGGATCTGAAAGCAGCCACACTGGCTGACATGCTCGATATTACGCAACCGATCGTGCGAAGTTTTTTTGCTAATTCATTGCTGGTGACAATTTTACCGGCGTGCATCATTCTGGTACTGCTCTATAAATTTTATTTTCGCAAAGGTTATGAGCGTAAACAAAAGATTGAACAAGCCACCATGAGAAATCATCTGCAAGGTATCTGGGCCATGATTATCTCATCAAAAAATACCGCGATTGCCGGCATTGGTCTGGGTATATTCTCCGGCCTGCATGTGTGGGCAACGGGCGCGTTACGTGAAAGCTATAACATATTCAATTTTGGTGAATTGCTGGAAAACATGGGGTATACCAGCGGTCTGTCTATTCAGGGCACGGTGTTTGATCCCGGTTACTGGTATATCACTACACAGGAAGCTCAATGGGGTGCCTGGGTGATGGAAAATATGGGTGTCGACATGCGCAGCAATATTTTCTTTGGTTTAGAAAACGGTGTACCTAATCAGCTGATTAATGCACCGGGTTTTATGTCTATCGGAATTATTCTGGGAGCGGCTATGCTGGCTCTGTTGCGTCGGGAGTTCAAATGGAAAATGCCGAATCTGGAAACGGCTATTTTTGCCCTGGCTGGTGGCATGCTCATGGGGATAGGTGCCCGCCTTGCTATGGGCTGTAATATTGGCGCTTTTTTTGCCACAGTAGCCAATGGTGACCCCAGTGGCTGGTTGTTCCTGCTGGGCATGGTTGGCGGGGGATATGTCGGCGTAAAAGTATTTAACCTGTGGTTAACGTGGCGCACATCACAAGCTGATGATTGTGCTTTTTTGTAGCAACACATGTTACTGAAATGAGTAGCGGAGAGACAATCAATGGCTATAAAATTTGATCAAACAAGTGATGGCAAATTCGAGTTGGATGTACGGGGTTACGGATGTCCTCATCCACAGTTGTATACCAAAAAAGCTTTGCAGAAAATGTCTGATGGTGATGAGCTGACGTTGATCTTTGATAATCCCTCATCCGGTGAATCCATTGAGGCAATGCTCGATAATGATGGGAATGAATTGCTGGCAAAAGAGGCAAGCGATGGTTCTTTTACCTGGAAAATACGTAAGGGAAGCTAATGAATCTGGGTATTGTAGTAAGTAATGATAACCACCATGAACAGGTGCTTGGGCTACTGGAAGCTGCGGCTGAGCGTGGCTGGCAACTCCGTTGTTTTTTAACGGATAGCGGTGTCAGGTTATCTGAATATCCACGTTTTGTGGAATTTTGCCAGGCGGGTCACTGGGTGGCGTTGTGTGAACTAAGCCTTGAGCGCTACCATATAGATAGTAGCCATATACTGAATACTATTCCGCACATGATTATTGGTGGTCAGTATCAGGATGCGGAACTGGTAAAAAACTCTGACCAGGTACTGGTCTTTTAGGAGTAAGCAATGTCTGTAAAAAAGATTTTGATGATCGCACAGAATAGAAAGGTTGAAGCACTGCGTATGGCCAGCGGACTAACTCTGCTTGATGATGTCGTTAGCGTATTGGTGTGCGGTCTGCTGGAAGATTCAGACGGTGCTAATGAGCAACTGGAAGCGCTGGAATTTTCTGATGTGCCTGTTACACGATTGAACGATCCGGCGGAGATACCACATGCCATGGCGCAGGCAATTGTGCAGGCTGACGTGGTGTACATCTTATGACGATAGAAAAAAAAGTACTGTTACTGTATCTCGCCGCAGACAAGCAATCAGAGGGGCAGGTGCTGAAAGAGGCCTTTGAGGTACTGGATGTTACGGTCGAAGAACTGCTTGTTGAACAGAACTATGCAGAGATACTGGATGCGCTGGAAACAGCGGTAATACCGGTAGTGGTGAACTAAATGTTTAACTCTCTCTCATTGCAAAATGACATAACAATGCACTGGCACTCGCTTATGCAATCGATAACATTTCGAAAAACAGGTGTAAATTATTATCAACTTGCTGATTATTATAACATTAACAGGCTAACTATAAATGGCATACAAGTTGCATTCTATGCTATTGATATCAGACTATCTGAAACCGCTAGCCGGTGGTGTAACGGTAGAAAACTACACATTGTGGAGGAAGACTAAATGTTTAAACTCAAACAACTATTATTACAGAAGAGGCAATACACAATGCTGTTATTGCTGGCCAGTATCACGCTGGTCGTCACCGGTTGCGGTAGCGAAAATGATCTGGGTAAATCTGGCGCAACGCCTGCGAAGATTACTGATATACCGCAGACATCGGCTGACAATTATAATGATAATGTCAATGGTTTAATTACCGGCAATACACTCAAGCGCTGGATTGATGACTGGGAAGCCAATCGACCAGCAGGCATTACCGGTAGACTGGTAATATTACAGACCTCCACGGGTGAAGCGGGTTATGAGTATATTGCGGAGAATGCGAATGTTTCTACCTATCTGGTCGGTCCTGGTGAATGGATTGAATCACGTTCCAACGGTGTTATTGAAACCATCAGCATGGTACCCAGTGGCCGCGTGATTGATACCTTTCTTGCCAAATATGGTATTGACCCTACCAGTGATATGATTCTTTGCACTCAGGGTACGGCGGGTAATTTCAATTCAATGAAGATGGGGCGCTGCTGGTACATGTTCCGCTACTGGGGTACCAAGAAGGAGCATCTGGCAATACTTAATGGCGGCAACGAATGGATCGGAAATAATACTGACCTGGTGCAGGCAGATTTTAGCGACACCGCGAGTACACCGCCATTGAACGGTACGGTTAGTGTCAAAGATCTTCCGGAAATCAATATGGTGCTGCAGGCCACGCTGGAAGATATGATGGATATTGTTCCGGCGCAGGATGTCAACCTGTTGAATGATGGTGTTTTTATCTGGGATGCTCGCGGCAATGGCACTCCCGGTACGGGTAGCAATGAATACAGCCCGGACGATGACACTGATTTTCGTAACGCAGGTTCCACGCAAGGTCATCCCAATGGCGCTCTGATGTTGCAATATACCGATATACTTAACACCAGTGAAGGTCATACCTATAAATCAAAAGCTGAAATTCAGGCTTATCTGGATGGTAATACCGATTCCGGTGGTGCGGGTTTTGCAGGTGCAGATCTTATGGGTGTTGGTGCAGGGAATGCCTATCAGGATGGAGATGTCGTCTATACCTACTGTGAAACAACATACCGTGCCATGATTACCGGTATTGCTACGGGCGTTATCATGGGTCTTCCAACACGTTTTTATGATGGTGCTATGTACGAATGGCACTCTATGTCAAATGTGGTGGCGAGTGATGGTAATGCTATATTGCCCTGGGATTCCCCATGGCGTGCTGATAAAAACAGTATCAGTATGTTTTTGCAATACAGTGACCCAACAGGTATCGCGCCTCGTAATATTACGAATGCTTATGCTAAATCAGCCAATGCTATTATCAATGAGGATTTAGCTTATAAGGGTGTTAACGTGATCGATTTGAATATAGGTACGATCGTTGTTAGCGGCGGCGGCGGTGGTGGTGGCGGTAATCTGTTACCTCCTAATCCCTGTGGTGGCTAATAAATTACAACAGGACTTTATTGATGCATGATCATCTGAGCTCACGGAGTACCGTGAGCTCCTTTTTTTATCCATGGCACTTTATAAGAAAGTCGTACTACCTGATGTTATGCCTTGTTTGGCTAAGTATTGCCGCTATCCTGACGGGTTGTGATGGTACTACTGAAAACAATGCCGAGCAAAGAACTAACCGTGATTTTCTGAGTAAACACTGGCCTGACATACTGCCGCCTCAGGGTAAACCGCCCGCCAGTTTTACATCGTCAGATGCCTCATTCGATCCACAGGCTTGCGGTGTATGTCATGTTGCTCAATATAAGCAATGGCAAACCAGCTTGCACAGTCATAGCATGGGGGCTGGTATTCAGTGGCAGCTACAGCTTATGTCACAGCAGGCAGGCAATAAGTGTTTACGCTGCCATGCACCCCTGGCAGAACAAAAAGCCCTGGTGGCCCTGCAACATAACTGGCCCAATGTGCCTGCTAGTGCCATACCCGACTGGGTGTCACCTGATCTGGCCGATGCCGGGCTGGTATGTGCGGCCTGCCATGTGCGTCGTCATCAATATTTTGGGCCACCAGCAAAACAGACTGCTAATGCTGAGGATTTTCCTCACGCTGGTTTTACAGCAAGCAGGGCATTTCAGGACAGCCGTTTCTGCGCAACCTGTCATCAGCACGATGAAAAGAAAAACCCACCGAGGGTCAACGGTAAATTACAGGAAGATACCTGGAACCAGTGGCAGCAATCGCCACAGGCGAAGCAGGGTATTCATTGTCAGCATTGCCACATGCCGGAGCGACAACATCTCTGGCGTGGTATTCATGACGCGGATATGACGCGACAGGCTCTGGATGTTCAGCTACAGGTAAAACGAACCGGGGTAGCGACTGTTCAGCTTGAGGTGGCACTGCATAATCGTGGAGCAGGCCATCATTTTCCGACGTATATGGTACCCAAGGTGACTCTGGTCTTTGCTTTACGTAATACAGAGTCAGCTAAAGTGCGGGTGTTTCACCGCTATGTTATCGGTTGGCAGGTCAATGTGGCCTTAACCGAAGAGCAATTTGATAGCCGTATTCCTGCGGGTGAAACCCGCCATTTACAGATACCGCTGAACTTGCATGAGGGCGGATCGCATTGGGATATTGAACTGCAGGTAGAGGTAGCGCCCCGGGAGCATTACGAGCGCACATTCCAGCAAAGTCTGCAACATGCCGATGTATTGCCGGCAGATACTCTGAGCCTTTTGCAAAAGGCGCTTAAAGACGCTCAGGCAACGCGCTACCGTCTGTTGCAGTTACGTAAACCGGTACCGCCATGGCACATTGCAAATTAGCACTGGTATTGCATCGGGTCATAGAATGCAATCAGTTAAAACAGGTGAAAATATTGTATGCCATTGTTTTATATGTGATTAACAATGTGGCATACATCCTGCTTAGTTCTCTATTAATAATAGGTTATTGTGAGCATCGCATGATCTGGATAAAGGCTGCAAAAAAAATTATACGATTGATAGTATTTCTGATGTTGCCTTGCACATTCGTTCAGGCGGAACCGTTATCCGGTGATGCCTGGACTTCATCGACAGTGACCGTTAATCACGGAGAACAAAGCACAGTACATCAGGAAAAGGAAACAAAGCCCCGTCTGCCACGACTTAAATACCGTAACGGTCCTGTTTGTATGTGTAACGATGGCTTGAGCGAAGCAGAAATTCAGGCGGCGTGGATAAAACGATTCTCACAGCCAAAGGATTCAGAATAATAGAGGTGCAATTGATTGAAAGCTCGGTGAAGCACTGTAGCGTTGGCATGGAGTAAGCGTTTTTACGGTTGATTCAGGTTTAATATTCTGTCGCGGTTTGTCGTGGATAGATTACATATAAATAAAACTGGAGAAATAAAATATGTCTAAATTCAAAGTATTTCTACAAAGTATGATCCTGCATTTTAGTCGTGCATTTCTTATTATCACCGTCGTGATCACGGGGGCGATGCTGTTACATATCAGCCAGGAACGCAGTACTTTGACTTCAGCGCAGACGACCGTACATGATGGTTGGGGCAGTGAGGCTTTATCGCTGGCATATAGTGGTATTTCTGCCTCCATTATACCGCTTGCCAATGCCTGTGGTGTTGGAGCCTCCAGTTGTTTTAAGTGCCACAATGGCAGGCGTGCAGCTGCGCCAGCGACGGACAGTAAAAAAGGCCCATGGCATAAACATCATGCCAAAGTTAATAACTCATGCGCTGGTTGTCACAAAGGAAATCCGCGTTTGATGAAAGATAAAATGGCGCATAACCGTATGATTATCGATCCACGTGACAAACTTCAACAAGCCTGTTCAACCTGTCATGCAGGTGATGACCTTGATACGTTGAGCAAGCCTTATATCTCTGCGGGGGTATAATTAAATGAAAAGCAAATATTTAGCTAACATGAAAAAAGTGCAGCGCAAACACTTACTGCTCGCAGGTATTTTAATCGCGTTGGCACCGTCTCTTTCTTCTGCAGGTGTCTCGCTTCAGGTTGGTGAAGAAGGGAGCATGAATATCAACTATTCCGTGCAGTTATGGTCGCAGTTTCGTAGTTACAGTTCGCCCGCGAATTCGGGTAGTTCTTTTGATACCTTCCTGCGTCGTAATCGCATAACTTTTTCTGGGCAATATAATGATATGATCGGCTATTATGGTCAGCTTGAAGCTGCCGGTGACAGCCGTAATGGTAAAGATGATCGTCCGATATACTGGCGTGATGCATACATTACACTGGATTATAGTGACGGTGTCCGTTTTATCGCGGGTCGATTCAAAAATACCTTCTCCCGTGAGAATCTTGAAGCCTGTTTTGAACCGTTAACCATTGATCGTGCAGAAGCGATTGCCTATACGCCGTTTGGTGGTACCCGTGATACCGGTTATGCCATATGGGGAAATCTGGCGGATGCCGCATTTCAATATCGTTTTATGTTATCTGATGGTCGTGAAGGTGATGGTAATAATGTGCCAATAAGTTCACCGCGTTATACTCTTCGGGTTCACTGGAGCCCGCTTGATCCAGAGTATGATTATGGTTATCGTGGCAGCTATCTGGGCACGAGTGAAGTGTTTACTATCGGTATGGCCTATGATTATCAGCCCAATGTCGCCTATGCTGACTTTGCTACTAAAAGTGACATCGTAGATTATAAGGCTTTTACCGCAGACGTATTCTGGGAGCAACCTATGGCTAGTGGTACTTACACACTGTCGGCAGCCTATTTTGATTATGATACCGGAAATGCTATTAATAAAAATCCGGATCCGACACTGCCGGTAAATACTCAGTTGAAAGCAATGTATG
>JAJRUQ010000043.1 GCA_024277705.1 Gammaproteobacteria bacterium | reverse complement strand
GTCCATAGTCTGAGTTTCGTCTCTAAAAGGTGGTATCCAGGGATACTCTGATCAAGTATGATAATTTCACGCTGGCTAAAATGTGTTGTATTTTCCCCGAAGTTCGTTGCAATAGAATAACTATTCCGCATCACTTCGTGAAAAATACAACACATTTTATCTCAGCATGATTCTCACCCTACTTAATCAGAGTATCCCTAGCGAATTATAGTCGCTTTTCAATATAGTTGTGCCTGGCTGAAACAATAAGTGGCAGGAAGTCGGCGATCCATGCTGCAAATGATTGATCCGGGTGTTCTGTAAACTAAGGAACCCTGAACAAGTACTTAATTGTCATCCTGAGCGCAGCAGAAGGATCTTATGCCTCTGTGCAATCAATTTTGCTTACGGAGTATTAGATTCTTCTCTGTGCTCTGAATGATTCTTGTTCAGAGGTTCCCCAAGTACATGGCACATGCATCAGGCGACATATTCTAGTACAGGCAGTGATTTTAATGAAATTATAAATAATATGTAGGATAATCGCGGCCTGGCAAGTGATAAATTATCAGGGACAAGGGAAAACATGGTCGAAGGTGCAAAGTACAGGATTGTAGCCCTGATATTTCTTTTTCTGCCATTGATCACGGCATGTGATCCCGCCCCCGTTACGGCGTTACCACCGTATCCGCACAGTACTCTTATTAATAATGTCATTTTGAACTGGTCGACACATGTCAGGCTGGCGCCGGGCAGTGATAACTGGCCGGTTACATGGGCAGATGATAACCATCAGTACACGTCCTGGGGTGATGGAGGCGGCTTCGGTGGCAGCAATTTTTTTGGCCGGGTATCACTGGGCGTGGCAAGAATTGAGGGATCGGCAGATGCATACCGGGGAATTAATGTCTGGGGGGGCAAGGACGCTGAGCATGATAGCCAGTTTGGGGGCAAGTCCTA
Source organism: Gammaproteobacteria bacterium (assembly GCA_024277705.1). Taxonomy (GTDB): domain Bacteria; phylum Pseudomonadota; class Gammaproteobacteria; order SZUA-229; family SZUA-229. The sequence continues at coordinate 3,686 of JAJRUQ010000043.1, read as the reverse complement.
TGGCATCATTTCAGTGGATGGCGCATTGTACCAGTGGGTAAGTCCGGGTAGTAATGAGCAGGCTTATACTGAGTCCAGACTTTATGTGTCAAGAGATCATGCTGCAACATGGGAGCCGGCTGACTGGGCATTTGGCAGAATGGACGGCATTGTTAACCCGACTTTCTGTCAGTATGGAAAAGATTATCAGGGCTCGCGTGATGATTATGTATACATTTATGCGAACCAGGTCAAAGACAGTTCGGAATTAGCGGTGCAGCGCCCGGGTGAGGTGCTGCTGATGCGGGTGCACAGGGCCTCTTTGCTTGACCGGGCGAAGTATGAATACTACACCGGACTGGATAAAAACCAGCAACCGCTCTGGTCAAAAAGCATCAGTGAGCACAGTCCTGTCTTTAAAGATGAAAATGGAGTCGGCTGGAATTTGAGTGTATCTTATAATGCGGGTTTGCAGCGATACTTGTTAATGACAGAGCATACGCAGTCGTTCAAGGCTAATATGGGGATATTTGATGCCCTTGAGCCATGGGGACCGTGGTCTACAGTGTATTATGGGCGATTTGGTGAAAATGCTGATATTGAGAAAAGCACTTTTTTCTATAATTTTTCAAATAAGTGGTTAAGTCATGACGGCTTGCAGTTTGTCATGCTGTTTACGGGTGTGGGGCGGAATGATGCATGGAATTCTGTGTCAGGAGAGTTTGTCCTGGAAAATCGACCTGCATTTCAATAGCCAGGGCACTGTTCCCTGGATACATGGCAGCACCGTTGTTGCTTTATAAGGAGTATAAGAGTGAAAAGAAGAACGCTACTTGCCGGATTGCTTGGTGGCTCTGCGGCGGCAGCGAGTGGGCTGTCTTACCGGAAATGGGTCACCCGTCACGATATTGAGTCTCAGACACTGGCGCAATTTACGCCGTCTAAAGACTATGATGTCTGCATTATTGGTACCGGGCCGGCTGGTTCTACCCTGGCGCAACGAATGAGTGAAGCCGGGCAGCGTGTATTGTTGCTGGAGTCCGGGTCGGCTTTAACCGATAGCGCCGGGATGCAGGAATCGGTAAAACTGGACTCCTATAGCGTTAGTGGTTCAATTGAATATCCACTACAGGGCAGCCGTCTACGGGCTCTGGGCGGTACCTCTAATATCTGGACGGGGCGTTGCCCGCGCCTGCTGCCAATTGATTTTTCCAGCAACCCGTTGGCACCAAAAGGTAAATGGCCGGTTACTTATGCCGAGATGCAACCGTATTATCGAAAGGCCGAACAAACTTTAACGGTTATCGGAGATGAACTGACGGCCTCGCATGCCCCACGGCAGCAAAATTTGCCCGGCCCTTCGTTGCATGGGGTGGATGAAATAAGGAGATTACTGAAGCCACTGAATATAAATGTTGATTATCCGCCGCTGTCTAACAAGCACCGCTGGTTTGAGGATGACGGGCCAATGCGGTTCGCCTTAGATATGCTGCCATCGGTGAGCCGCAGAAGTAATGTTGACCTTGTAACAAAAGCTACCGCGACGAAAGTGATAACGGATAATAGCGGCAATGTGACCGGCGTACAGGTGCAATCCGTGGGTGGCGCCAGCAAAACGGTTGTGGCCAGGCGGTATGTCATCGCTGGCGGAGCTATCGAGTCAGCACGATTATTGATGTTATCTGAAAATAGTAGTTATCCCGGTGGTATAGGTAACCATGCCGGCCATCTGGGAAAATATTTTATGGAGCACCCGTTCAGGACCTATGTGGCTGATATACCCGGTATGCAACCGAGCAGCAAGTGGCAGTTAGCGAGAACTTATCAGTATTGTAAACCCATGAAAGAGCAGGGACTGGGTGGTGTGTTGCTGGGTTTTTCTTTGTCACCACGTGAACCTCAAAGGGTCAAGATTGCCCTGGGGATTGAAATGGCTCCGGATATTAACAACCGGGTTGATTTAAGTGCTGGCAAAGTTGATGCCCTGGGTAATCCGGGTGCGAATCTTCATCTGGATTTTTCTGAGCAGGACCAGCGCTTATGGGATGCCGGTGAGAAGGTAGTGCTTGGTGTTTTTAAACGTTTACAGAGCGATCCGGTAAGCAAGCGTGAGTCATTGCACTGGTCGCATCATCATATCGGGTGTACGCGAATGAGTGAGAAAGGCGAAGACGGGGTGGTTGACAGGAATCTGCGTGTGCATGGAGTGAATAATTTATATGTGTTGAGCAGTTCGGTTTTTGTTACTGCGGGTGTCGCCAACCCGACAGTAACTATTGTCGCGCTGGCGCATAGATTGTCTGAACATATATTAAAAGAGGCATGATGTGATGCGCTGTTTTTATCTGGGTATTCTTTTCTGTGCGTTGCTTGCCGGTTGTGAAACCAAACCGCCGCCTGTCTCTCAGCACGCAAAAAGCGATGTGATTTCAGGTATGGAGTTTGATCTTGACAGTATCGTTAGTATGGCTCCGGGCAGTGATAACTGGGTTGTGACATGGGCTGCAGATGGGGAGCAATATACGTCCTGGGGTGATGGCGGTGGCTTCGATGGAGATAATAAACGGGGGCGTGTTAGTTTTGGCGTGGCGCGTATCGACGGTGACGTCGATAATTTTACAACTACGAATATCTGGGGCGGTTATAAAAGTCAGGCGCCTGCCCAGTTTACCGGTAAAAGCTATGGCATCATTGCTTTAGGTGAAACATTATGGATGTGGCGTACCGGTAACGAGTCCGAGGATTCAGCGTTCAAGACCCAGGAGCTGCTGTTCTCCAGTGATAATGCGAAGCATTGGCAGGCCTCTGGCATTAAATTTACAGTTAATGATTTTAAACACAGCAATCCTTTTTTCGCGCCGACATTTTTGCAGTTTGGTCCAGGCTATAAAGACAGTCGAGATGGTTATGTTTATAGTTATCTTCCGGAAGTTACCGAGTCGGTGTGGGATGTGCAGCAGCCGGGAGAAATCAGCCTGATGAGAGTGCCGAGGGATGCAATGGATGTGCGTGAGCGATATGAGTTTTTTGCTGGTTTTAGTGCACATGGGCAGCCCGTCTGGACGACTGATGTGGATAAGCGAGGCAGTGTTTTCAGTGACGAAAATGGAATAATGCGAACCGCAGTAACATATAATGCGGGTTTGCAGCGCTACCTGCTGGTTACTCAGCAGGTGAGCCGCTTCAAAAAAGACGGTTATATGGGTGTTTATGAAGCAGTTGAGCCCTGGGGACCATGGCGCACAGTGTTGTTTGAAAGCCCATGGAAACTCGGTATACAGAACGGCGAAAAAACGGTGTTCTGGAATTTTTCAAACAAATGGGCGAGTGAAAATGGCAGGCAGTTCGTAATGATATATACCGGCCCGGGTAGTGATAGTTTTGGCCTGGTACAGGGCCGTTTTATTTTAAAAGAGTAAGGCTGAAGATACAGCTTTGGTGGTCATTAATACTGGCCATTTATAGCCGGTTTAAAATTATTTTAGCAAACAGTCGCTGCCTGTTTATGTAATGGTTTTATGTGCTATACATTAATTTTTGGCTGAGCCTGTTATTGTAAATAGCGCAGGTTAATGCCCGAATTTTATTCAAGTATAAGGAGTTATAGTGCATCGAGATACCGGGTTGCTCACCGAGCATGAGTACGATTTAGTCATAATAGGCGGCGGAATTTTCGCTGCCTGCGCTGCCTGGGATGCCGCATTACG
>JAJRUQ010000042.1 GCA_024277705.1 Gammaproteobacteria bacterium | reverse complement strand
TTATTAATAGGGGGCAGACCAGAACGGCACTAAGTTAAGCGTTAAGTCCTTCGGAAGTGGGACTTTAGTCCCACCCATAACGGGGCTAAAGCCCCGTCTCCGATTTTCCTGTAGCGGGTAAAACACCTTAACTTAGTGCCATTCGGGACAGACCACGGTTTCCTACAAAATCCCGCAACTATAGCTGTCCTGGGTGATGGCAAAGGTTCCAGTAACGACCTTTGCGCCAACTCTCACCCCTTCTGCAACGGGCAGTGAAGCAGTGATACGAAAGCTCGAACCACTCCATCCCTGATACTTGCCCCAATTGATTTTACCGCACGCGTAGGCGCCCAGAGCCACCGGGAGATGAGCCGTTGTGTGCCTCAAACCAAGCCCTTGTGACCGCCGAATTCTTCGCGCCCAGAGCTCATGCAACACGTGACGGAAGGTGATATCCCGTGTAATACTGCTGCCAGCAGGGATGCCTGGGACAGTCATTTCATAACTCATGGTTCCGCCTGGCGCACCATTCCCCGCTTGCAAACCCGTATTGGTCAAAGAAGAATCTAATCGTGGTGCCACCGCCGCGCCCCGACTCTCAAGCATTAACGTCATGCGCATCTCCGCAGATGCTGCATTGCCATAATTGGCAATCGTCACTTTGGCGATAACGGACTCGTCAATCCCTTGCTTCAATTTTCCCGGTAGATTGTAGTTCTGGTCAAGAGGCACTTCTGTCATGGTCAGACGGATATTCGAAATGCCCGTTACCACCAATTCCTGAACACCTCTCACCGGCACCATGAGTCCACTGCGCGCCTCAGCTCGAATCAGAGGAATTTCTTCACCATCTACGGTGCGCAGGGTGTAATTGCCGGTAAACCAGTGTCTGTTATCTGCGGAGATATGATCTCCACCGACACCATCCCTGAATCCCATCTGATAGCTTTGCCCTGGAGCCAGCGCGGAGATTGGTCCATGCTCACCATAGCGGCGACTGCTAATCTTAAATCGCGGAGAAGGCGCAGTTCCGGTATTATGTACAGTTAATCGAACGATAATTGCCTGTCTCTGATCAACTTCTCTCAGCACATGGTTATTATCTGAATCCAAGATTTCCAGTTTGGTCCGTAACTGATAACTATGCGGCAACAACGACCCGCCACCCGGACCAGTAACCGGCGCATGAGCAATATCTGCATTAACACCGAGCACCGGTGCGAAACCACCAATTCGTGGTTGTGGCGCATGGTCATCATGCAAAACATGCCGTGAACCCGCCGTCGCATCCGGTGGCAGAAGTGGTTTTCCACCTATAGCTGTGACCGGTTTATTCAATCCAAAACTGCCCGCTGCAACTTTAGGCGCAAAACCATTACGTCCTTGCAGCGGTTTTTTCGTTGTCGCCTGAGGTGCCAGGCCAAAACCCTGCACCGGTTTTAAAAGAGGTTTTTGTTTTGCCACAGGCATTGGAATAACGGCCGGTTTGCTCTGAGCAGAAACAGGCATTCCGGGAATAACCGGGTGCGCATTTACCGGTACGGGTCTGCCTGCTTTTATTTTTGGTATTGGCGGCTGATTCAAACCATGAACAGGCTTTTGTGTTTTCAATGATCCGTTGTCTGGCAACGCCGGTGCAGCAAACCCGGATCTGGCAGGTGGTCTTCGCGCTGGCGGAATAACACCAACCTGCTGACTTACCCCTCTGACCTGTGCTGGCAAGGCACGGCTGAGCTGTGCAGCACTCAGCGTTGACACCGTTGGATTATAGTCACCACAGGCGCCCTGATCATTACGCAAATTAGTCACATTCATTTTGAAAACAGTGTGGCTAACCTGAGCGCGACTGAGTGCATCCGACTGAATCGTCACACGCAAATCGCGGCTCACATCAAGCACCTGTTTTTTGTTTACCTGTTTTTTAAAAAGCTTCAGCGCGATTCGTTTCCCTGGTTTTCCCTGAACACTCTGCGTCACATTAAAACCGGCGTTGGCAACACCTGTAGCCCCGCGATTAGCAATATTGCCATCCAGAATAAAACGGTAAGTCTGCACGCCTCCCCGTGCTGGCTGTGGTACTACACGCACGACTCGCAGTCCTTTGGCAAACAGTTTCGGGCAGGCCAGCGGTATGGTATTAACAGGGGAAGTTTTCTTTATCACCGCATTAGCCGGTATGGCAGGTTTGATATTTTGCTGAATACTGTTAATGGTTTGATTCGAAAGATTGACCGCCCGTGCCGGAGTAGACATAACCAGTGGCAGTAACATCAGCCCAGCCAGAAATAGTCGTTTTATGCTCATGATTCTCTCCATGTTTTCCTGTAATTTATTTCAAATACCGCTTTATACCCTGTCTGTCGTATAAAAAACAAAAGGGGTTCAATCCATTATTATGCTTGTCTCACCACCACCTTACTTACGGCGCACTCTGGAATAAATTAGCGCCCCCTGATAACAAACGCTTATTTTTCAAACAGAATAAAATTACCGGTGTTATACCGGCCCGGCCCATTAAACGTAAAAAATATCAGTATATAAATAAGTGCTGCCAGTTTTTTCATCGTTCTCTTTTCTATGGCAACACTATAAGTTCTGTCAACCGTAAGGCCTGACCCCATCGGATGCCCATGAAACGAATTGCCAGTACTTCACTCCCCCACCACTACCGTTATGGTTCAAACGATTACTGGAAGCGATTGACCCAGATGTTATAGCGGGTACCATCATACTGATACCACACCGCAAGCGCATTGTCGTTGCCATCGAATGCCACCTGTGGGCGTCGTGCATCCCCGGCATTATCGGTCTCAATCAGCGCGGCACTGCCCCAGCCGGTGCCAGCAACATAGCGATTGACCCAAATGTTAAAAAAGGAGCCATCGGACTGCTCCCACACCGCAAGCGCATTGCCGCTGCTATCGAACGCTACCTGCGCATTTCGCGCATCCCCGGCATTATCGGTCTCGATCAATTCAGCGGTACCCCAAAGACCGGTAATGAAATCATAACGATTGGCCCAGATGTTTTTCCGGATGCCATCGGACTGCTCCCACACCACAAGCGCATTGCCGCTACTATCAAACGCCAACTGCGGCCATTGAGCAGTTCCAGCATTATCAGTCTCGATCATCGCGGCCGTGCCCCAGCCGGTGCCGGCAACATAGCGATTGGCCCAGATGTTTCTCCGGGTACCATCGCCCTGCTCCCACACCGCGAGTGCATTACCGCTGCCATCGAACGCCAGTTGCGGACGTTGAGCAAACCCGGCATTATCAGTCTCAATCAACTCGGCGGTGCCCCACAGGCCGGTGCCGGCATCGTAGCGATTGGCCCAGATGTCGAAACGGGGGCCAGGGGCATCCTGCTCCCACACCACGAGCGCATTGCCGTTGATATCGACAGCCACCTGTGTGCTTTGCGTATCTGCGACACTGGTCTCGATCTGCACGGCGCTACCCCAGCCGCTGCCGGCAACATAACGATTAGCCCAAACAGCAAAGAGGCTAGAACCATCATCCTGAGACCACACTGCAAACGCATTGCCACTGCCATCAAACGACAGCTGTGGGCCGTAGGCACCCCAGCCACTACGGGTCTCAATCAGTTGAGCGCCGCCCCAGCCGGCGATGACATCGTAGCGATTGGCCCAGATGTTTTTTCGGGTACCATCCTTCTGATACCACACCGCGAGCGCATTGCCGCTACTATCAAACGCCACCTGCGGGCGGAAAGCATCGCCGGCATTATCGGTCTCGATCAACCCGGCGGTGCCCCAGAGTCCAGTACCAACATCATAGCGCCTGGCCCAGATGTTTTTCCGGGTACCATCAGACTGATACCACACCGCAAGCGCATTGCCGCTGCTATCAAACGCCACCTGCGGGGCAATAGCATCCCCAGCATTATCGGTCTCAATCAGCGCGGCTGCGCCCCAGGCTTTAGGTGTTGCTACTGGCGTTGAACCCCCCGGCAGACGATGAACCACCCCCGCCGCAAGCGGCAAGGCTAAAAGCTGCGATAATCGCCAACAGAAAAAATCTAATACATTTCATAATCTACTCCTCGTTTAGGTGGAGGGGCAGGCAAGTGTAGGTCAAGGCTCAGACCTTACATTTAACTTGTGTCATACAATATCCTGACCCTTTAACTCCATTGAACACTTATTTCTCAAACAAAATAAAGTTGCCGCTGTTATACAGCCCCGGTCCAGTAAACGGATTACCAGTGCTTGGATTGTTGAAATATCCGGGATCACGATAGTTGTACACCATACCTATCGCAATCACTTTATTATTGAATTTCATAGCGGCCAGAATCACACGACCGCTATCAAAAAGTTTGCCCAGCTTGAACAGCCCGGGTATGTCTTTTGTTGTTGGGTAGGCCGTCGCCAGCGGCGAACTGCTATAACCGGCAGGTGATGTGGAAAAGTCAGCATCCGTTGGATTCGTCATTCCCGTAGCAGTGGTCAGCCCCATAATATTGAAGGTCGTACCACCGAATAAAGAAACATTTAAATCGACCTTGCCACTCACTAACGCAGCAGAATTAGCATGGAAAGGTTCAACCGGGCCATCATCAGGAAAGACCAGGCCACCAAATGTTTTATTGGCAAAATCCGCTAATGTTGCCGCCTTGCTTACATTAAAAGCCAGTAAGCCACCCTGCCCGGCAGGTAAATCCAGTACATACAAACCACTGGCCGTCATCATTGCCCGTATTGCATCACCGCCTGACGTTGTGCGTTTTCTAAGACCATTAACACAACCATTATTAGTCAGTGTATCGGGGCCTGATGCACTTCGATAAACCACGCTCTGATTGTTATAACCAGAAAAGGAAGTAGCAGTGGTATCGAAACCAAACTCGGTGTGGTCGATGCTAACTAAATTTGCATCTGTACGAAACATACCGAAATTTTTCTGCAAACCAACACCGGTATGAATAAACGTATAATCCCCGCTGACATCATCCAAACAGGCACTGGCATTTTTTACGAAACCGGCGTGTAAATCATCGCCGCCACTAGCCGCGCTAGTATGCACCACCAGTGCCACACCGGGCACTTCCATCATGTCAAAGGTTCCTGACAATACGGTAGTTGGACAGGTGGCAACACCATCAGCACAACTTGAGCTATCGACCGTACAGCTATGAATATTATCTGCATCGGCACTGCCACAGGTTGCAGCGATGGCGTAGGTGTAATCAATTACGCCGGTGCTATTAATCACCTCCCAATTAGCATTCAACGAACTACCGGATAACGTCCATTCAGAATAATCACCTTTGCTACTGGTGGTTGAGTAGGTAACACTTGATGATGTGTTTGTTGCCGGTGAAGATGAACCACCGCCGCCACAGGCCGTCACACCCAGTAACATCAAAACGGTTAGTGCTGAATAACTTATTTTTCTTTCACATAAATTTTTCATAATAACTTCCTCTGTATGCGTTCCCACGCAGAGCGTGAGAACGAGGTCAAATTACGCTGTTACGGCGCTGTTACGATTAATACCGGTTTTGCAACACAGGATGCTGAAGGACTAGTTATTTGTGCAAGCGTCGGGGTTATGACGTTTCCATTTTCAAAGTTCTTAAACCGTGATAAAGAATCAAACCCGGGTAGTGGTACAGTGGCATAAGTAACAGCGGTACCAGCAGAACCCGATACACCTTCACAGGCACCAATCTCTCCACTGCATATATTGATGGAAGGAAAATAACTATCTGCCGGTGCAGAAGGACTTATTATCACAGGGACTTGTAAAGTTTGTGCACCAGTAGACGTCACCGGAACAATAACGCCACCACTACCATTAGTCGATGCCCCACCAGCGGAAAAACTTGCATTCGCCAGAGTCACACCAACATAAGCAGTCTCTGCATCAATAGGGATATTCATCATAACGGTTTGCCCGGCTGTTGTTGTAGCTGGGGTAAATGTTATCTGCCCTAGAATGTCAGGTTCGCCGGGGATATCAGCACAAGCCGTTAAACCACCACCTGCGGCAGGCGAACTCGAACCACCGCCACCACAGGCCGTTAGTGAAAGAAGACTTGCCAGCACCACAGCCACTGACACTTTTCCTGTTAGACCTGATACCGCTATTTTTTTATTGTTAACAGAAACATTTTCTTCTGATTTTTTTGCATCTGCAATAAACATATTTATTTCCTCTTATAAAAATTTTAATAAAATTATCGTACTATTTTCAGACAGGTATCAACGCCGTCCATGTGCGCGGTTATAGTTATTAATTGCCAGATTGATGACCGAACGACTGAGTACCGCTTTGTTGTTACGCGTATTGCATTCGTCATTGCCTGTGTTTTTATCCATTCTTATATCGGGGTCGAAACTGAGAGTGGCGGTGATATCCGGTGTAAACTCGCCACCCGGCACACGAAAAACAGCACCTGTCTGAACACTGCCGCCTTTTCGGACATTACCGAAAGGAAGTAAACGTGCAGGGTTAACACCCGAAAACACCACGCTTTGCTGGTTCGGACGTGAAACGTAATCTGCCGAACCGATATTACGCACCACGCCTGCCACGCCAAAAGCATACTGACCGTTGTTGTACTGTACGTTAACAACATGCAATCTCTGTATAACCAGATCAGGACAGGTTCTGGGACGAAGTAATGGCGCCCGAACGCCAAGATTTTTCTGAAATAGCTGATTTTTATTCACTGCTGGCTTAATAATGCCTGGCTTGATTAATGGTTGATGGTAAGCACCAGAAAAACCTCCCGCAGCATACGCAGGCGAGGCCAGTCCCACCGACAGAGCAGCCAGCCCGAGTATGGATAATTTATGTAACAGCAAGGCAGGTGTATGAATAGTTGATATTGTTTGCATAATAATTCCCTCGTTAATTTGATGATCAGTTATTGTCTGCACAAGCTCGTTGTGCGTTCAATAACTGAGTCGTCGTCATAACTACAACGGTTCAAATAAAAATTAAATCCGTTATTACTGAAACATCATCTGTTACCTGCCTGGTTCAGAATGACAGGCAATCAGAGTTGCCTTAAACATTTTCTGTGTAAATAGCCTAAGCCGAAATTTATCTTTATATATCTCAGGAAAAACAAAACCGGCAGCAACAGCAACAAATAAAGATTGAGTGAACCGCCACCACCGCCACCGCCCGAAGGTGCTGCCACTGCATTTACGGTAACACTCACTTTGCCACTGGCGGTTTTTGTCCAGCCATCGGTGATGATGTAATTGAAACTGTCTGTTCCAGTAAAACCAGCAGGAGGAAGATAGGTGAAGGTGTTATCGCCATTGTCGGTAACGCTACCACCGTTAGCACTGCTGGTATCAACAGCAGTTATTGTCAGACTGCCGGTTTGATTGGCATCAACATCGTTACTCAGCACATTGCCAGTGGTAACCGAAGTATTTTGATTTATTGTTACGGTGTCGGTTTTTGCTGTCGGGCGTGGATCGAGGTTTAATAATACCTGAACAACAGCGCTAACATCATTCACCAGAGCAAGGTCGGCAAATCCATCATTATTAAAATCAGCGGTGACGAGGTCAGCCTCAGCGCTCCCGTTCTTATTGATGATAAAAGGGTAATGTGGCGCAAGACTAAACGCACCGCTACCATCACCAAGAAAAATATAAAGCGCGCTATCACTAACACAGCCACCCACACATAAAGTAAATGCCGGTAAGCCAAGAGTAAGGACGGCAATATCCGGTTTACTGTCTCCATTAAAATCACCGATAACAGCCGAATCAGGATAACTATCGACCTGGAGACTAAAACTACTTACTGCTGTACCCAGTAGAATATCCAGAGCATTCGTCCCTTTATTGACTACGATCCTGTCCGGCAAGGCATCACTATCGAGCTTACCGATGACTATGGAAACAGGTGCACTACCAACAACCGCTGATGCAGAAATTAACGCAGTAAAACCACCACTACCCGTTCCTCGTCGTAAAGCAAGGTTATCAGACCCCTGATTTGCGATAAGCATATCCAGATTGCCATCCGTATCCTGATCAATCAAAACCACTGAAGCAGGCGATGTTCCAACAGACAATGATGTTGCCGCTGAAAAACTGTCGCTGCCGGTATTCAGTAAAACACTAACATTGTTACTACCTTTATTGGCAACAACCAAATCCGCCTTGCCATCATTATCCATATCACCAACAGCTATAGCCTGCGGGCCACTGCCAACTGTAAAAGGCGAGCCAGTAGTTGCCAGAAAAGATCCGTTACCATTACCTTTTGCTACTGTTACCGTATTATCGATACTGTTGGTAATAAACAGGTCAAGATTTACATCACCCACCACATCTGCCAGTGCAACTGTCGATAACGCACCGATAGTACCGGAAGTTACCGGTGAGCCAAGTGCATTATTAAAACTTCCTGCGCCTGTATTCAACAACACATTGATATTCCCACCAGTGCCCGGGGAAGATGCCACGACCATATCTGTCTTGCCATCGCCATTAACATCACCGACAGCAATAGATGAAGGATTATCGCCAACAGGAATGTTTTTTACACCGGGGAAGAACTCGCCGGTACCTTTGCCCCATAAAATACTAACCTTTCCGCTACCATCGGTGACACTCAAATCTGTTCGATCATCATTATCAAAATCGTGCAGAACAATGGATGTTGGCGATTGCATTGCAGTATTTCTTGCTGATAAAAAACCACCATTACCATCACCCAATAAAATACTGACGCTGTTACCCGTAAAATTAGCGGTCGCAATATCGAGCTTACCATTGCCATTAATATCTGCCACTTCAACATCTATCGGCTTAGTCCCGACGTTATAAGGTGAACCGGCAGGGCTAAAACTACCGTCACCGTTACCGAGTAAAACACTTACCGTCGCAGAAGCTGAATTTGCAATGACCAAATCCTTTTTACCATCGGCATTAAAATCTGCCAGTACCAGTGACTGAGGTTTATCGCCTGTCGGTAACGTGGCCGCAGATGAAAATCCGCCCGCACCATCACCGAGCATGACAGAGACTGTATTCGCATTTTTATTGGCAACCAGAATATCAACCTTACCATCCGCGTTTACATCACCCGCAACCATAGCACTTGGCTGTTGCCCGGTTACCGGTGAACTGGGTGTAGCATTAAAACCACCACTGCCATTACCCAGCAATATACTGAGTGTGTTATCAGCGGCATTAATAACGGCAATATCGTCATTTGTATCCGCGTTAAAGTCCGCAACCACCACATCAACAGGGGCCGAACCAACACTGACAGGAAAACCCGCTATCGCAGTAAAACCGCCACTACCGTCACCCAAACCTATACTGATCGTATTACTAACAAAATTGACAGCAACCAGATCAATATTTCCATCGGCATTAAAATCACCGCTGGCCACAGAAAAGGTTGTATCGCCCGCTATAAATCTACCGCTAACAACAAAATCACCACTGTCATCACCGGTATAAACAGTGACAAGACCCAATCCTGCGCCTGTACCGCTTAAACCCATATTAACAATGACCAGGTCAGTCTTGCCATCACCATTAATATCAGCGGTTAAACTATCAAATAAAGGACTAATTAACGAAGATGAAGCCGGTAATGTTTTTGAGAACAGCGGTCTGGCATTGGCCGACATTGAAACCCCCATCAACGACAATGTTGTAACCAGTCCAGCCTTGAGCAAAAAATGCGTTTGTTTATTCATGATGAAATCTCCTTATAAATAGCATCAAGATTATTTGTGGTATTCGAATTTTGTACCGCCCAGTTCACAGCGCCATCACTACTAGCACCCATTGTGCTGTTATAAACCGCCGCATTAAATGAGCCACCCTGCGGCTTGGGGTTCGCCCATTGCCAGTTAACACCGGCCGCTGCGGCCAGACAGGTTTCAGTTAATATAAAAAGAAAAATACTGAGAAAAAAACGTTGAGAAAGTATCATGGCGCCGTTCCTTGTATGCAAATTCACTGATAATCTATAACATTTTTCTATAGCTGAAACCTTAACGCTTTCTTAAAAATAAACGTGAATGGATTTTTGTTGATCTATGTTAAAAAAGCATAAAAATAACAAATATTTTTACTGCCGGCCTGTAAACAATTCATGTGGATTCAAAAAAACCAAACCTGTTTAAGCACATAATCATCAACTATAAACATCCGCCACATGTTCTTGATTGTTATTATGCGCAACTTTATTTTCAATACAACAACACAAACGCAGGATTGTGAAGCAGCTCTCAAATTAAATAGCAGACATATTTATATGCGCTTTACACGATGTGATTTTTTCATCAGACAAAACATGAAATATTTAAAAATAGAAAGAAGAACAGGGAAACAAACATTTTGAAACAACGGTTAATGCCGACAGCACAGAAAAGATAGCTTGCAAGGGAATCGCAGTTGTAG
>JAJRUQ010000041.1 GCA_024277705.1 Gammaproteobacteria bacterium | reverse complement strand
CTCCGGCGGCGAGCTGCCACTGGATGTTAAAAACACTTTAAGTCATCGTTCCATTGCACTGAATGCGATGCTGGAAGAATTCAAGAAACATAAATATATATAATTTTTCTCGCAGAGGCGCAGAGCTCGCAGAGAAAAACAAATATTTTATGCTTTTCCTCTGCGTACTCTGCGCCTCTGCGAGAAATCAGTTTTTTTGAATATGAACATTTTACTCTGCAGTGATATCAACCTACAGCACCTGCACTCTCTGCTTGCCCGCTACGGTCTGGACATCAAAACCGTCGAGGATAACGCCGACATTCCCGGCAGTTTCTGGCAGCCGCCGGAAGCCGGACTGGTCGGCGACACGCTTTATATTCGAAACGACACGCCGGTGCATTCCGCACTGCACGAAGCCTGCCATTACATCTGTATGGACCAACAACGTAGAGATAAACTTCACACCGATGCCGGCGGCACTGCTATTGAAGAAAACGGTGTTTGTTATTTACAGATTCTGTTGTCCGATTTTATCCCGGAGATGAAACAGGCACGCATGTTGAGTGACATGGATGCCTGGGGCTATTCTTTTCGTCTGGGTTCAGCTAAAGCCTGGTTTGAGCAGGATGCGGAAGATGCGCTTGAGTGGCTATTAACAAACAAAGTTATCGATTCCGATTGCAAACCTGTCTGGGCTACTCGCAAGTAAAAAACGCTGCTATTCTGGACATACTACTCCTTGCCATCCATGGCACCGCGACATACCGTACATCCTGTACATACACGCACCGGCCTCCTTGCGCTATACGACCGCCATGGACATAAAAAAGCCCTCCGAAGAGGGCTTACTATTTAAAACATTTATTATTATGTTATTTATAAATACATGACTTAGAAGTTAAAGTTTGCCTGTACACTTAATATATCGACGGAAGATTCAAACTTTCCTTTTAGTGTTGCACCTGAAGTTGATGGATTTGTGGGCCCACCATTATTAATTTCCGTATCACTGATAAACAAATGAGAATAACCAACATCCACCGTCCAAGCGCTAGATAAGTCATATCCTGCACCAAAGCTTATCCACGTCCTATTATTGCCTGGAATTCTTGCTGATGTTGTTTCAGGTGAACGGATAGGCGTTTCATCATAAGCCAAACCACCGCGATAAACCAATTTATCAGTATGATGATAATTCACACCGAGCGAATAACGGTTAGTATTTGCATAGGCAAGATCCAGAGTTGACTCCTGTCCAGGCACGCCACCCGCCTGCCGAATAGTGATCACATCCAAGCTACTCCAACCTGTCCATGTCCAATCAAACAAAGCTGTCCATTTCGATGTAATATCGCTCGCCACACTGAAAGAAAATGATTCAGGTAATTCTGCCGTGGCAGTCAAACTTGTGTTTTGCACAATATTAAAACCAGTGATCTGTTTAAAATAATCCGTTTGTGCCTGTAACGTAGAGTTCAAACTATATGCAGCATCACCTTCAACTTCGTGTTTAATCGCCGAGCGATATGCAACACCTATACGGGTTTTATCATCTACATCATATAAGATACCCGCGTTCCAGCCAAACTCTATAGAATCACCAGTTAGTTTTGCAGAGCTATCTTGCGCGGCAAGGTTTGGTGTCAGTGTGCCACAGCCAGGCGCACCAGGTTGTGCAGGCGGTGGCAAATTACCTGAAAGCTTTGCACAGACTAACGCCGAATCAAGGTTGTTGGTTAATTCAAGCGTCATGTACTGGATACTGACACCAAAACCAACAGAAACTTTATCTGTTGGTTTCCAGGCAATCGAAGGATTAATATTTATACTCGATATCTCGCTTCGCAGTGAATGATAACGACCTACCCAACCATCATCATACTCAGTGGACAAACCAAAAGGTACGTTTACACCAATACCCGCATGTATGCCATTATCAAACTCGGTCGCGTAGTAAAAATTAGGTACAAAAGCAAGATCACCGGTATTGGAATCATTACCTGTCAACGGCGCACCGAAGGCATCTATAGACCCATTATTTGTAAATTTCGCGTTAGGAGAAATAATATGCCCGGCTACAACAATCTGCGAACCGGATAACCGTGTCATGCCCGCCGGGTTAAAATAAATCGTACTGGCATCTTCACCCAACGCCGCAGCGCCGGCATAAGCTGAACCCTGCCCACTGGCGCTTTGCTCGATCAACTGAAATGCCGCGCCCTGGGTAACAGTAGAAGCACTTGCGATACCGATAGCAAGCAATGTTTTTGTAAAAGAACTTTTTATATTATTTTTCATTCTAATTTGCACCTTATGTTTTTATAAAGAGATGATACTTTTATGATTCAAGTAGTATTAATCTCTATTTCACAAAGATTGTAGGGTATGTAACTGGATCAACCTTGTACACATTTGCACCAAAACTACTGTTAATCACTCCAATAATATTGTTTGCTACAACAGCATAACCGCGAGCGGTTGGGTGTACACCATCCAGTGAGAAAGCGCCACCTGTGGCAAAGTCTGACTTAATTGATCCTGTACCAAAATCAACACCTGTTTCGCTCAGTTGCTTCATGACGGCTGCGGCATCGAAAAAGGCCAGATTTGAATCGTTGTCTGCCGTGTTTTTAATGGTCGTATTAAACGCCTGCCTGGCAACATCAATGGCAGAAATTTCTGAAGGGATTAACACATCACTATCAGCAAGTGGCGTTCCCACACCCCAGGGCATGCCAGCCGGTGGTGTTGTGCCCACCGAGTTTTGATCATCGGTGCCAATATAAGCACTGGCCGGCAGAAGTATCAAGTCGGCAGCCGTTGCCTGGCGCATACTAAGTAATGCTGGGTCATAAACTGTTAAGTCTGTCAGAGTCTCATCTTCGATAACAACTGCATTTTGGCCAGCAGAAAAACTAATCGTTCGTTTTGCAATTTCGTCTGCTGGCAAACCAAACGCAGGATTTGAAAGAGCAGTATTATATGCCGCATAATTTGTATTTAGAGTATCAGCTGTTGCCTGGTCTAAAGGGACAGCGTTATAGGGCACGGTTGTGAAAAACGGGATGGTGCTGACATCTGGTATATTAATTAAAACACCTTGAACAGCCGGATTTGCTGCTGTGAGCATACCGACAATACCAGCATATGCACCATCAAATGTAGCAGCGAGAGTAATAGGGTCAGAACCAT
>JAJRUQ010000040.1 GCA_024277705.1 Gammaproteobacteria bacterium | reverse complement strand
CAGGATTTTCGGCGATGTTTTCAATATAGACCTGGGTCATGCCGGCAAGGGCGTCTTCAAAGCTGGTGCCGTGATTGACGATGGTTTCAACGTAGCTCTGGCGCTGGTTGGCAAACTTCTCTAAAACAGCATTGTACAATGTTTGTTTGGAAGCAAAATGACGGTATAAGATGGCCGGGCTGACGTTAACCGCGCGCGCAATTTCGTCTACCGAGACGCCGTGAAATCCTTTACTGGCAAAAAGGCCCTGAGCGGCAGAAAGAATGCTTTCTTTGCGTTCAGGGCCTGAAAGTCGATGACTCAACTTTAACTATCCTTTTAAATTATCCTTGTACTGCAACTTAGGCAGCTTTCTGGATCATGAATACGAATTTTCCGTCTTCTTCACCACTTGATTTCAGCTCATTGCCTGTTTGCTTGCAAAAAGCTTCGAAATCTTTTACAGAGCCTGGATCAGTTGCAATGATTTTAAGGGTCTGGCCTGCATCTAATGCTGCAATTGCTTTTTTAGCGCGCAGGATAGGCAGTGGGCAGTTTAAACCGCTGGCATCTAATTCTGAATCAAAATCACTCATGATGTTTCCTCACTTTAGTTGGTAAATAGAATAGTGTTTATTTATATAAGTAAACGTTTACTAACATAGGGTAAAAGAGTGTTAATGTCAAGTCATGCGCTCAATTGTTGATATCATTAATCAGATCAGGTTGACTGGAAAAGACCGGAATCAAGCCGCTGAAAAATCAGTTTTGGCGTGGCCGGGACAGGTTTAAAGTCACCGGCATTCCGCTCCGTTCACAGGTATTGCAGTATCTTGCTCAGCAGGGGGAAAGGCGCCGGGTTTAGTTCAATAAAAGGTGCTCTATAGATCAAGCCGGATTTCATCGTCAATAATTAATATCGGCAGGACCTGTAAAAACTGACCCTTACAGGGGCCGGCAATACATTCACCGCTGTTGATAAAAAACAGAGCATCGTGGGTGGCGCACTGTATTAATGCTTTGTCGAGATCAAGAAACTGATCCTCCTGCCAGTCAAGTGTTGCCCCGGTATGAGGGCATTGATTGAGATAGGCAAAAAACTCGCCGTTTTTGTGTACGACAAAAACGGCCTGTGTTTTACGCTTGATATTTACCTCAAAGCTTTTGCTGCCGGGATCATTGATGTCAGTGGTTTTGCAAAGAATGTGTGACACGTCGTGTGATAGAGTAGTGTTAAAAAAAAAGATTATATCGTAATACCGGTTAACTGCCATGCAATCATTTTTTATGTCATTTAGTGAAGTTGAAATTGTTATAAGCATTCTTTTGAGTGTAATAATAGTTTTATTGTTTGTTCTTGTCTGGCGAGTAAATCAGAAGTCGCTTGAGCTGGTCAGCAGGGCAGATAAACAGGCACTGGCTATGCACGGTCTGCAGGAAAGTTTTCAGCAAACCAGAACTGCATTGCTGCAAGCTCAAGGTAATCTGCAGATAAAAATGGAACGGCGTTTTGGTGAGGTGCAGCAGGCACTGGAAAAAAGGATGGGAGAAATGTCGCAGGCCTCGGTAGAACGCCTGGCAAAGTCCAGTGTGCACATGCAGCAACATCTGCAGGCGCAGCTGCAAAGTCTGCAGAAAATAAAGGCAGACTTTGAGCAGCGTTTCGGTGATATGCAGCACAGCATTGAAAAACGTCTGGGGGAAATGTCAAAACAGAGCATTGAGAGTTTTGCAAAATCCAATAATGAACTGCATGAAATATTACAGAAACGCCTGGGTGAAATCAGCGGGCAGGTAGAGCGGCGACTGGACAAGGGGTTTGAGAAAACCACCGAAACCTTTACCGATGTAGTGAAACGTCTTGCTCTGATTGATGAAGCACAAAAGCGTATTACCGAGCTTTCCAGCAATGTTGTCAGCCTGCAGGAAGTGTTAACCGATAAGCGTTCACGCGGTGCCTTTGGTGAAGTTCAAATGGCAGGATTAATCAGTAATGTGATGCCAGAGGGAAGTTATGCCCTGCAATACTCATTGAGTAACGGCATGCGGGTTGATTGCATGATGTTTTTACCTGACCCTACCGGACACATTGCCATTGATTCAAAGTTTCCACTCGATTCATTTCAGAAAATGATGGATGATGAAGCCAGTGATGCTGAACGCGTAAATGCAGAGAAACAGTTTCGCCTGGACATTAAAAAACACATCAAGGATATTGCCGGTAAATATATTATTGAGAATGAAACCGCAGACGGTGCCATTATGTTTATTCCGGCAGAAGCGGTATTTGCCGAGATTCATGCGCATCAGCCACAACTGGTTGAGCAGGCCCAGCGGGCGCTGGTATGGATGGTGTCACCAACCACATTGATGGCAGTGCTAACGACTGCCAGGGCGGTATTAAAAGATTCCGCAACGCGTAAACAGGTGCATGTTATTCAGGAGCATCTGGTAAGTTTGTCGAAAGACTTTGATCGATTCAGAAAACGGATGGATAATTTATCAAAACATATTCAGCAGGCGAACAGAGATGTTGAGGATGTGCATATTTCTGCGACTAAAATCAGTAGTCGTTTTGATAAAATAGAAAAAGTAGAATTGAAGGAAGACCCTGAACTGTTGCAAACCGAGCCGGAAAAGTAAATAAGCGCGGTTATATCAGGGTGGCTCAGGCGCACGACATTTATTGAACCAGACAGGATATATTATGACACAATCCTTTTCTCCGGTATCACGGGCCATTATTGTGATGGCAGCGGTGCTGATTATTATTGCCGGCCTGAAAGCCTCCGCGCCACTGGTGGTGCCGTTTTTATTGTCAACATTTATTGCCATTATCTGCTTTCCCTTAATGAGCCGGTTGCAGTCTGCGGGTATTCCCAAAGGCCTGTCCGTACTGCTGGTGATGCTGCTGGTGATAATGCTGGGCCTGGGTTTAAGCCTGCTGATCGGAAGTTCGGTTAATGATTTCAGCAGAATGATGCCGGAGTATCAGAATAAATTATCAGCAGAATGGTCAGGTATTTTAATCTGGTTAAGTGATCACGGGATTTCGTTAACCGATCAACTCAGGGAAGTGCTTAATCCGGCAGCAGCCGTTGGACTGGCTTCGTCCATTCTGAAAGGATTTGGTAATGTGCTAACAAACTCTTTTCTTATAATTCTGACAGTGGTTTTTATTTTGCTGGAAGCGACCGGTTTCGCGCAAAAGATTTCGTATTTCAACAGGGCAGGCAGGAATCATGATGCTTTACCGGATGCGGAATTTGCGATTATATTCGTGGGAAAACTAAGAAACTATATGAGCATGAAAACCATGATTAGTATGGTGACCGGATTAATTATCGGTATTGCTTTATGGTTGATCGGGCTTGATTACCCGGTGTTGTGGGGAATGCTTGCCTTTATGCTGAATTTTGTTCCTAATATCGGTTCCATCATTGCCGCTGTTCCAGCGGTATTGCTGACACTGGTGCAACTTAATTATTCGGCCGCGCTGCTGGTCGCTGCGGTTTACGGGGTGATTAATGTGGTGATAGGTAGTGTTATTGAGCCAAAATATATGGGCAAGGGGCTGGGCCTGTCAACTCTGGTGGTTTTTGTGTCACTGATTTTCTGGGGCTGGGTGCTGGGGCCGGTGGGTATGCTGTTGTCAGTGCCGCTGACCATTATGGTTAAACTGGCGCTGGACAGTCATCCTGATACGGAAAAATTCGGCCATCTTTTAGGTCCGGTAGAAGAATTATAATGTTACTTAAGCAGGTTCACTGGCTACGATGACGTAGACAGTGAAAGCTTTTGGTCAGGGTGAATTTAAACCATCTGCTGTATGCAGAATGAATCAGCGTATCCTTAGAATTCTTCCATTTCAATAAAGGCAACGGCAATTCCTTGTTCACCGCGGCGTACGATGATGCCGTCTTTTACTGTTTCCTGGTAGTTTTCCAGTGGGTGCTTGAAACGCAGGTTGAGCATTTCCCCCATGGGATAGTGGCTGGAATTTTTCAAGCGTAAAAACAGACCGCCCTGACTGACATCACGGGTAATCACTGTGCGGGTCTCATCATTAAGAAACTTCAGCTCTACTTCAATATGTATTTCCTCGCGAGGAAACTGACGGTTATTTTCAGACATGATTTTCAGTGTTGGTTATAAAGTAATAATAAACAGTATAATGATAGCCCGAAGCTGGAAAAATACTAGGACACCTCTGATTAATTATCATAAAGTTCTGCAGACTTTCAGGTGCATATATTCAAGGCATGTTACGCAGTGAATGCTTGCTGCATTCATAAGGGAGATAATGCAGCACCTGAATTTATGATAATCAATCAGAGATCCCCTGGCTTATTGTTACCTTAAGCTGAATAAGTTTCGTATGATTTGAGTATATAAAAAGACAGCAAGATGATTATCCTGAAATACGGATATCAGGAAAAATATCAGGAAGCAGCGTCATGATTAAAAAAACGGCGATTAAAACAACAGCTGGTCAACTTGAACTATTAACACAAAAACGTTTTCTGCCTTTTTTTATCACACAGTTTCTGGGCGCTTTTAATGATAATGTGTTTAAAAATGCATTGATTATATTAATTGCTTTTCAGGGGGCGGCACTGGTTGCCGGTGATGCAGACCTGTTAATCAATATTGCTGCTGCATTATTTATTCTTCCTTTCTTTTTGTTCTCGGCAACCGCTGGTCAATGGATTGATAAATATGAAAAGTCTAAATCGATAAGAAGAATCAAGCTGCTTGAGGTCGGCATCATGCTGATTGCTGCATATGCCTTTATTCAGGGTTATATTCTGCTGCTGATTGCCCTGTTATTTTTAATGGGCGCGCAATCGACTTTTTTCGGCCCGGCAAAATACAGTTATATTCCACAGCACCTTAAAACAACGGAACTGATTGAAGGTAATGCATGGGTGCAGATGGGGACGTTTGTCGCTATTTTACTGGGTACGATTTCAGGTGGCGTATTAATTGCGCAGGAACAGGGCAGGTTCTATGTGGCCTGCACTGTGCTGGTGTTAGCGATAGCCGGTTATCTGGCCAGTTTGTTTATTCCGCTTACGCCATCATTAAATGACAGGCTGAAAATCAACTGGAATGTATTCAGTGAAACTTTTCGTAATATTAAATTTTTAAAAACCAACCGTGTGGTGTTTTTATCTATTCTGGGTATTTCATGGTTCTGGTTTCTGGGGGCGACGTATCTGGTGCAGCTGCCTAACTATACTAAAACCGCACTGGGTGGAAATGAGCAGGTCGTTACATTTCTACTGACCCTGTTTACCATCGGCATCGGCAGCGGTGCCTTAATGTGTAACTGGCTGTCCGGCAAAAAAATTGAAA
Organism: Gammaproteobacteria bacterium; assembly: GCA_024277705.1. Lineage (GTDB taxonomy): Bacteria > Pseudomonadota > Gammaproteobacteria > SZUA-229 > SZUA-229. Next base: position 13,657 of record JAJRUQ010000040.1, on the reverse strand, counting down.
TTGGACTGGTACCATTCGGTTCAATCGGACTGACCGTATTTGGTATTGATTTATATTTTTCACAGCCTGCTGTACTGCCCGAGATAACGCTGGGCTTAATGGCCTTTTTAGCAACAGACCACTGGCGCTTGATTGCTGACATTTTATTACTCGGCGTTTTTGGCGGTTTATACATTGTACCGTTAATGGCAATGGTACAACAGCGTTCAGAGCCCGAGCATTTATCCCGGGTTATTGCGGGTAATAATATTATCAATTCACTGCTGATGGTGATTTCGGCGATCATGGCTATTGCTGTTTTATCGGCCGGATATTCTATTGCCGATCTGTTTTTAGTGGTTGCGGTTTTGAATGCGCTGGTGGCTATTTATATCTATTCGCTGGTGCCTGAATTTCTTATGCGTTTTATGGTGTGGCTGCTTATTCACAGTGTTTATCATATAAAAGCAAAAGGCCTGGATAATATTCCTGACAAAGGTGCCGCTGTACTGGTGTGTAATCATGTCAGTTATGTTGACCCGGTCATTCTTGCCGGTTGCATAAGGCGCCCGGCCAGATTTGTTATGTATTTCAAGATTTATAATATACCGGTGCTGAATTTTATTTTTCGGACGGCAAAAGCGATTCCTATTGCCGGAAAATATGAGGATGAGGCTTTGTTAGATAAAGCCTTTGATGATATTGATAAAGTACTGGCTGACGGTCATCTGGTCTGTATATTTCCGGAAGGCAGTCTGACCAAAAATGGCAAAATGAGAACTTTTCGTGATGGTATTGAAAGAATTATTGCTCGCCGTGCCGTGCCGGTTGTGCCGATGGCGCTTACCGGTTTATGGGGAAGTGCTTTCAGTCACCAGCGATCAAATATTCTGCAGCGCTTGTTAAAAGGCTTCAAATCACGCATTGGTCTGGTGGTGGGCGATGTTATAGAGCCGCAGTATGTGAGTGCTAAAATGTTGCAGGAAAAAGTACAGCGTATGCTTGATGATGAAAAAGAGGATGTAGATCCGGTAAAAGCATAAATGATAATGTCTGAGACCGGCCATTAAGAGAAGTTGGCAGTTTGCAGTCGTCAGTTGGCAGTAAAAAGCAAAACCATGGCTTACGCCACAAAGCACGTGGGTTTTTAGCTTTTAGTTCCTTCTCCCTCCGGGAGAAGGTTAGGATGAGGGTGTTTTTGTTGCTACCCTCACCCCGACTCTCTCCCGGAGGCAGAGGGGGAATAATGAATACTGATGTCTCTTCTGACTCAGTTCCGGTCTTTTTCATGGCCAAAAAAAAGCCACTCGGAAGAGTGGCTTTTTTGTCTGACTTGAGAGCGTAAAAACTAAACGCGACCCATAGCTCCAAAGCTTTTGATAAACGGACCTGCCATACGTGGATCTGAAATCATGGCTTTAAAATCACCGACTTTAAATTTCAGCTTACCGGTGGTAAATGCCAGACCTAAACCGGTCATGCCAATTTCTTTTTTCAGCCATTTTTCCCAGTTTTTCTGCTCGGCACGCATATCCCAGTTCAGTGCGCGGCCGTCATAGGCGCCGGCTTCAACCACCTTACCGTTTTGTACGTCGATGAATCCAAGGCATGTGTCTTCTTTGGGGTAACCATAACCGATTACTGAATTAAAATTAATTTTTGCTAATGCGTCCGCTAAGTCTGGTTCTGCATTCCACTGTTCCTGAAAACCTTTCATCCAGGCATCGTCAAATAAAGCCATTATATCTCTCCGAATTCTTATCGCATGCTGCGATTATGTAATGCTACTGAACAAACATGTAATGTTTACACGTTTGCCTGTTAAATATGCGGTGCCTGTATTGTTGTTATTACCACCGCAAAATGCGAGGGGGATAATAGCATAAGATTAACTATATCGAAAGGGATAGTCGCAATGATCTGCAGGATGCGGAATGATTTATTTTAATTCCATTGATATGGCATTGATGTTGTTTTTATTGAGCTGTTGCTGGCTTTTATATAACTGTTGTTTGCTTTTATATGGACCGGTTCTAACACGGTGCCAGGCCTGCTGGTTAACGGTGACATGCTGGATACTGGCTTCGAATCCCAAAAAGGCCAGGTTGGCTTTCAGTTTTTCTGCATCATTCAGGTTTTGAAATGAGCCCACCTGTAAAATATATTGCTTGTTTGACTGCTTGCCGGTATTGGTCGCGCTCTTGCTGTGAGCCTGTGATGCAGCAGCCGGGGGACGGGTTTCCATTTCAGGTATTAAAACTTCAAGTTCAGGCAGTAATGTGTAAAAGTTAAATTTAGGCTCTTTTTTCTTTTCTGTGGTATCTGCTTGTTGCGCTCGGCTTGTCTTTTTTGTATCGCTGCCCGGCGCGGCAGTCTCTTTTTTGGCTGCCTGCTGCTTCAGTTTTTCCAGCTCCATCTGTACCGCCTGGCCAAAGTCTTTTTCACTGGCGGGCTGTTTGTCGAGATACACAATAAAAGCAACAAATAATCCAATGGCAAGACCTGACAATAACCAGATATAACCGGGCATGGATTTTGTTTGTTTGTTGTTTACGCGTGATTTGTAATCTGTTGGCATCGGCTTGTCAGTAGGGCTTTATTATTTAAAGACGGTTACATTTTCTCAGGTGCGCTGACACCTAACAGGGTGAGTCCATTTCTTAAAACCTGTCGGGTGGCATTAATTAAATTAAAACGTGCATCGCGCAAGTTCCGGTCTTCAATAATAAAGGGGTGGGCGTTGTAATAAGAGTGCAGCAAAGTGGCCAGTTCACGCAGGTAGTGAACCAGTAAATGTGGTTCAGCATTAAAAGCGGCTTTGTTGACAGTGTCTGAATAGGCATCCAGTTTGCTGAGCAGTTCGGTTTCATGTTTTTCGTCAAGCAGGTTCAGGTGCTGGTTACCATTTTCTCGATCATGCTTTAACTGTTTGTCAGCGAGCTGGGCATTGACACTGCATATGCGTGCATGTGCGTATTGAATGTAATAGACCGGGTTGTCATTGCTTTGGGATTTTGCCAGGTCAAGGTCAAAGTCCATGTGCTGTTCACATTTTCGCATCACATAAAAGAAACGGGCAGCATCATTACCCACCTCTTTACGTAATTCTCTCAAGGTAACAAAGGAGCCGGAACGGGTGGACATGGGAATGCGTTCACCACCACGGTACAGGTTGGCAAATTGCACCAGCAGGATATCGAGATTGTCCTGCAGATTTTTTTCTTTACCGCCCAGTGCGCCGACAGCGGCTTTTACCCGGGCGACATAACCGTGGTGGTCGGCGCCCCAGATGTTAATAACACGTTGATAGCCGCGGGCAAACTTGTCCATGTGGTAGGCAATATCCGAGGCAAAATAAGTGTGCTGACCGTTGTCACGGATGACCACGCGATCTTTTTCATCGCCAAAATTAGTGGATAAAAACCATAGGGCGCCATCACGTTCTTCGATGTGCCCGGCTGCCTGCAGCTGTGCAACAGCTTTGGCGATCAAGCCACGGTCTGCCAGTGTCTGCTCGGAATACCAGCAATCATAGGGCACGCCGAACTCTTCCAGGTCCTGACGGATATCATCGAGAATGCTGTTCAGGCCGGCTTTAAAAATGATCTGGTAGTGTTCTTCTCCCAGCAGTTGTCGGCCTCGTTCGATCAGGGCATCAATATGCAGTTCTTTATCGCCACCGGCAGGCTCATCATCAGGGATGCCGTTAAACAGTTCTTCTGCTGAAAAGACAAAATCCTGCTTATGCTCGGCTTTAATGGTGTTGGCAATAGCAAAGATATATTCCCCTTTATAACCGTTTGACGGAAAGGTAAATTCGACATGGTTGATTTCAAGGTAGCGCAACCAGATACTGGTGGCGAGGATATTCATCTGGCGGCCGGCATCGTTGACGTAGTACTCGCAGTCAACATCAAAACCGACAGCACGCATCAACGAAGCGAGGCTGGCACCGTAGGCAGCACCACGTCCATGACCAACGTGTAATTGCCCTGTCGGGTTGGCCGAAACAAACTCAATCTGCACTTTTTTCTGTTGCGCAGCATTGCTCCGGCCAAAGTTGTCACCGGCTGTGAGTATGTCCTTGATAATGCTCAGGGTGTTTTCCTGCGCGAGGAAGAAATTAATAAATCCCGGACCGGCAATTTCAACGTTGCTGAGTGCCGGGTTGGCCGGCAGGGCAGTGATAATGGCCTGGGCGATATCACGTGGTGGTTTTCCTGCCTGCTTTGCCAGCATCATGGCTGCGTTACAGGTGAAATCACCGTGTCTGGCATCTTTGGTGCGGGTAATTTGCAGTGACGGTTTGGTTTCAATTAAGCCATCAGTGATGAGCTGGTCCAGTGCCTGACTGATCAGGTTTTCAATAGTTTCTTTCAATGGTCTGTGCAAGTGTGTTTTTGTGGTGTGCGATTATACTATTAAAAGTTGGCAGTTGACTGTTATCGGCTAAAAACAAAAAGCAAAATTTCTGCTAACTTTCCTAAAACGTGTCATATGGATCAACATCAATTGACCAGCGGACTTTTCTGGCGGCAGACAGTTGCGGCAGTTGTGGTATCCACCAGTTCATAAAGGCGTGTAATATTTTTCGTTGTTTTGATTGCAGCATAATCTGGTAGCGATAGCGGCCGGCACGGCGTTCCATCGGTGCCGGTAGCGGGCCAAAAATATCCAGCTGCGGTTGCTCAATATTTTCCGTTAAGGCCATTGCCTGATTAAGAAAGCGGCTGGCGGCACTGGCATCGATGGATTCACAACGCAGTAAAGCCAGGTGAAAACAGGGCGGCAGTCCGGCGGCACGTCTTTCCTCCAGAGCATTGCGGGCAAAGGCCGGGTAACCCTTGTGCAGCAGGTCCTGCAATAAAGGATGTTCGGGGTGATGTGTTTGAATCAGGACTTCGCCGGCTTTTTCTGCACGGCCGGCGCGACCTGATACCTGGGTGATCAACTGTGCCAGATGTTCTGCTGCACGAAAGTCGGCGCTGAATAAAGCCTGATCGGTATCAAGAATACAGACCAGGGTAATGTTGGGAAAGTCATGGCCTTTTGCCAGCATTTGTGTACCGACCAGAATCCCTGATTCACCACTGTGAGCCTGTTCCAGTTTTTCCTGCAGGCTGCCTTTTTTGCGTGTGCTGTCGCGATCAATCCGGCTGACCTGTGTTTGCGGGAACAGGTTTTGCAAATATTGTTCAATGCGCTCGGTACCGGAGCCGATCGCTAGAATGTTTGTGCTGCCGCAGTCGTCACAACTGTCGGCGGCCGGTCGCTGGGCGCCGCAGTGATGGCAGATCAGCTGCTGGCGGCGTTTGTGGTAGGTCATATGTGCATCACAGCGTTGGCAGTTTGTGGTCCAGCCACAGTCATGGCACATCAGCAGAGGAGCAAAGCCCCGACGGTTGATAAACAGCAGCACCTGACCCTGCTGTGACAGGTGTAGTTTGATGGTGTCCAGCAGGGTTTCGGCCATGCCTTCGTGCAGTTTCTGGTTACACAGGTTCACCAGTCGTATTGTGGGCAGTGGTTTTTTATTGGCCCTTTTTTTAAGCTGGTGCTGAATATAGCGTTGTTCATTTGTATTGTTCAGGCTTTCAAGAGAGGCGGTGGCAGAGCCCAGAAGTATCGGGATGTTTTTGTTTTTAGCTCGCACAATGGCCAGGTCACGTGCGTTATAGCGAAATCCGTCCTGTTGTTTGTAGCTGCCATCATGTTCTTCATCAATAATAATCAGCCCCAGTTCCGGCATGGGAGTAAAGATTGATGAGCGGGTGCCAATTAATAGTTGTGCCTGCCCGCTGGCTGCGGCCTGCCAGGCAGCATAACGCTGCCTGTCGTTCATCGCTGAGTGTTGCACCACAATAGTGGTGTTCAGTCGCTGTAAAAAACGCCGGGTCAGCTGCGGCGTAAGGCCGATTTCCGGTACCAGTACCAGTACCTGTTTTCCTGCAGCGATAAGCTGTTCGCACAGGGCAAGATAAACTTCGGTTTTACCGCTGCCGGTAATGCCATTGATCAGGTGGACTGCGTGTCCGTCATGGTGTTGTCTGATGGCATTGACGGCCTCCTGCTGTTCCTGATTAAGTACCTGTTGCGGGCTTTGTGCCGGTTGTGAAAGCAGAACGGTTGCTCTTACGTCCTGTTTGATCAGGCCTTTTTCGAGCAGTGCTTTAATGGCGGGGCGCCAGTTTTCGGTAATGCTGTTTAGTTGCTCAGCATCCAGTCCAGTGAAACCGGTTTCTGCATCATTATTTTTGAGCAACTGATAGATTTGAAGTTGTTTAGGCGCACGCTTTAATTGTGCTGCAATGGTCTGTTCGTTGCTAGCTGCGTTGTTGATATACCAGTAGCGGTTTAACGGTGGTGTGGCATCATCATTGTTACGTAAATATACCGGCAGGGCCGTTTGCAGAGCGTCTCCGGGCGGGTGTACATAATACTTTGCCGCCCACTGGGTGAGCGCTAGTATTTCACTGCCGGGCAGGCTCCGGTTGTCGAGAATAGCGATGACTTCCTTGATTTTATTGGCCGGCAGCGTACTGCCCGGTATTTCTTCGAGAATGATGCCGATAAGCTTTTGCCGGCCAAAAGATATCCGTACCCGCATACCGGCTTCTATAACACGATGATTGAGGCTGGCCGGTAATTTATAATCAAAAGTGTTGTAAAGCGGGCAGGGAACGGCAACTTTCACCATTCTGATGTTTGAACGCCCGGGTGATGAGTTTTTTGGCGGTGTGTTCAAGTGAGGTTTTTGCATTTTGTTCAGTTGATTCACTGCCGGCTTAAGGCGAAGCTCTCTTTTAAGGGTGGTTGCTGGTTATCAATGCTTGTTGAGCAGGCTTATTCTACTGTAAATATGTCGATAAAATACGCACAAAATCCAGAACGTGAGGCGGTAATGGTATTGGTAGAAATATTAACCTGTGGATAACTGTCTGGAGCCTTGTTTTTCCTGTGGATAAGTCTGTGGAAATGATAATTAACAGAAAAAAATAATTTTGGCCAGTCTTTTTTTTGTAATAATTGTTAAGAAATTGTTAAGGTGTAATTTCTATTTAAATCAATTATTTGCGCAATGTGGCTCTATAATAGTAGAGTAAAAAACAGTCTTGACCGGAGTGAGAAACTGTGTATTTGCAGGTGTGTATAAGTATTAGTGGTTATCGCTGCCATCTTTCTTATTTAGTATGAAAAGTTAATATTTTTTCTAGATAAAGTAATGTAAGTCTTTAATATCGTATAAAAAAGGCAAGTTACTCACAAAAACTGTGGATAACTTTGTGGGTAATTATAAAACTTAAGGTGTTTTTGACTATAAAAATAGCTTTTCTGTTAGATTGGTCGTTTTTTAACCAGTAATTATTATTGTATATTTATCAGTAGCTTATAACGATGCTTGTGCGCGATAGAGGGGAGAATGATTGCCCTGGAAAAAAATAATTAGAATATTAGAGTCTTATAATTTGCTTGTGTACAACCATTAAAAAATCAGTAAAAAATAACAAATACTTAGCGGTTAAAACAAACGTTTAATGTTATTGTCAGTTGTTTACAAAAATAAGAAATTTTTATGACAGTATAATGAAACAGTGGAAAGGTATTATTCAGCATATTGAGCAGGTAACCGGACGCTCGTTTTCCGGGAAGCGGCAAAACAGTCTGTCGGGCGGTAGTATTAATGCAGCATATATGCTGGCCGATGAAAATAATCGTTATTTTGTAAAAACCAACCGCAGTGGCCGGCAGGCTATGTTCGCAGCAGAAGCATCCGCTTTGCAGGAAATGATGGCCAGCGATACCATTAAAGTTCCTGCCGTCATTTGTTCGGGTGATGATGGCAGGCAGAGTTATATTGTGCTGGAATATCTGGAAATGGCCGGAATGGCACGGCAGGCGGCTTTAGGTGAACAACTGGCCGCAATGCATCAGATCACGGTGCCCCGGTTTGGCTGGCGCATGGACAACACCATTGGTGACACCCCGCAAATAAATACCTGGAGTGATAACTGGCTGGACTTCTGGCGTGAGCAGCGTCTGGGTTTTCAGTTAAGGCTGGCAGCAGCAAATGGTTATCATGGTGAGCTGCAGTCACTGGGTGAAACACTGCTGCTGGAGATGCCCAAACTTTTTTCCGGGCGGGAAATATCGCCATCTATGTTACACGGTGACTTATGGGGTGGAAATGTCGCGGGTTTGAGCAACGGTACGCCGGTTATTTTTGATCCGGCTTTTTATTATGGTGATCATGAAGCCGAACTGGCGATGACCTATGTGTTCGGCGGATTTACCGCAGATTTTTATGCCGGTTATCAAAACATACTGCCATTGGATGATGGTTTTGCACTACGAAAAACGTTTTATAATATTTATCATATTATCAATCATCTGAATATGTTTGGTGGTGGCTACCATGGCCAGGCGATTCGCATGATGCAGCAGGTGCTGGCTGAAACAGGCTGACTGTTTATGACGATTTGTCTTGTTTCAGGTCAATTTGTATTCAATCTGTATCGCTTAGAATGTGTTTCCTGATCTTTTTTGAGTAGAGTTATGAAGGATAAACATCCTGTTGCGCTGTTTTTCAGCGGTCTTTTTTTAAGCGTTATTTCAGTGAACTTTCAATATGCACTGGCAGAGCATGTCCATGCCAGACCGGATATGCATGCCCCTATTGGCGTTATGGGCGATCATGTGATGGCAAAAAGCGAATGGATGCTCACCTACCGCTATATGAATATGAACATGGATGGAAACCGTAGCGGCACGCAGCGGGTACCAACGCCATTACCCGGTTTTATGGTAAGTCCCTTGAGCATGGACATGCAGATGCACATGCTGGGGTTGATGTATGCGCCGACAGAACAGCTGACTTTATCCCTGATGGTACCGGTGTTAAATCTGTCGATGGATCATCGGGTCAATATGAACAGTGTCGACTTTACGTCCGAATCCAGTGGTCTGGGGGATATCAGTGTGGCAGCCATTTATCGTTTGATGAATACGTCAAACAGTAATCTTCTGTTTAATTTTGCGGTTAGCGGTCCCAGTGGCTCGATAACGGAAACCGGTGTCACACCGGCATCAGGTGGTGTCGCGGTGCAGCTGCCGTATCCCATGCAGCCCGGTTCGGGCTCACATGCGGTGATACCGGGCTTAACCTATAACCAGCTGTACGCAAACTGGTCATGGGGAGTACAGGGTTTATATACTTATTATGTTGAAACCAATGATAATGGTTACCAGCTTGGTGACATGATGGATGTATCCACCTGGGTGGCACGCAGCTTAAACCGCAGTTTTAGTTTGTCAGCACGTTTAAATGCGACGGACTGGCAGAATATCGAGGGTGCTGATAAAAGCCTGTCACCGACCCCGACAGTGCCCACAAAAAATCCCGAACTGCGAGGTGGTAGCCGGGTTGATGCCCTGCTGGGTGTTAATTATGTTGCACATGGATTAAATGCGATGCGTTTTGCAGCAGAAGTCGGTATGCCGGTATACCAGAATTTAAATGGTCCACAGCTGGAAAGTGATCTGCTTTTCACCCTGGGTACGCAGTACACGTTCTAATTTATTGACGCCGCTGTTGCCGGTTTTTGTACAGCGAACAATAATTCGATGTATCCTTATGCTTTACGCTATGCAGGGCCAAAGCCGGAATACCTGACGCCGGATAATAATGCCATTTCCCGGTGCCATGTTGCCAGGTCATCTTTTGTGAACTGATTTAAATGCTGATGACCGCATGCCCGTGCCATGACCTGCATGAGTTCGCTTGCGGCTGCAAAAAAATTGTTCAGCTGCAGGGATGATTTTTCGATATCCAGTTTCTGCCGTAAATCTTCTTTTTGAGTGGCAATACCGGCAGGGCAGTTATTGGTGTTACATATTCTTGCTGCCACGCAGCCAATGGCCTGCATCGCACTGTTGGAAATGGCGACGCCATCCGCGCCCAGTGCCAGTGCTTTGACAAAATCAACGGGTACCCGTAGGCCACCGGTAATAATCAGCGTTACCCGGCCACTGGCTCCCTGTTCATCCAGATAACGGCGAGCTCTTGCCAGTGCCGGAATCGTCGGTACACTGATATGGTCTCTGAATATTTCAGGTGCAGCGCCGGTACCGCCGCCACGACCATCTAATATGATGTAATCAGCACTGGCATCCAGGGCAAACTGAATATCCTGTTCAATATGATTGGCGCTAAGTTTAAAACCAACTGGAATGCCACCAGTAATTTCTCTTACGTGGTCGGCAAAACGTTTAAAATCAGAGGCCGTGGAAAGCTCTTTAAACGTGGGAGGTGAAACCGCCGGCTGGCCTTCGGGTATGCCTCTTACCCGGGATATTTTCCCTCGATTTTTGTTGCCGGGAAGATGGCCGCCGATGCCTGTTTTTGCTCCCTGACCACCCTTGAAATGGAAGGCCTGAACTTTGCTTAATAGTTCGTCTTTATAGCCGAATTCGGCACTGGCTAACTCATAAAAATAACGTGTATTGGCTTGCTGTTCTTCCGGTAACATGCCGCCTTCACCCGAACATATTCCGGTGCCGGCAAGTTCAGCGCCTCTGGCTAATGCTATTTTGGCTTCTTCAGACAGTGCGCCAAAACTCATGTCCGAGACAAATAAAGGAATTTTCAGGGTTAAGGGTTTTCTGGCTTGCGGGCCGATAACCAGTTCGGTGGCGACCGTTTCATTTTCCATTAACGGTTTGCTGGCAAGTTGTGCGGTCATTATTTGCAGATCATTCCAGTGCGGCAGTTCATGACGAGGTACGCCCATTGATGTCATCGGACCGTGATGCCCCAGTTTACTCAAACCTTCTCTGGCAAGCTGGTGGATAAGCTCCAGTGTCGGTTCTTCCGTGGTGGCGGTGGCTATTGGCATTTGCGACGATTTCAGGGTTAGCCCTGGACCTTCTTTACCAATGTGTTCGGGGTTAAACTGTTTATGTGAACCATCACAATAAGGGGTGTTGCCGGTATGCTTGCATGCGCACAAATAAGCTTCGCTGTCCTCATCGCTGACAATAACACTGGGAGTATATGAGGTGCCGGTATGTGAGCCATCACAAAAAGGCTGGCTTTTAGAACGGCCGCAGGTGCAAAAATGGTATTCCTGGCCTTTAACAAGGGTGACTTTAACCGGCTTGTTATCGGCAACGACTGGATTGCTCATTAATTATCCTCGCTAGAATATTCAGGGTTTAATCAGGGCTGGCTTAACGATACCAATAAATATAGCGTAACAAAATTTTTGTATAAGTTGTTTTTTATGGTGTTGTAAATGCAGAAAAAGGGCTGGCTACACTAGCCTTTATATTTCCACATACGACGAACCTTGTTTTTTTCTTTTTCTATTTCAGGACCGGTTAAATTCCCCCAGATGAGCATGCCCGCTCTTTTTTCTATATAAGAGGTTGAAACCTGATATTTTGTTAACGAGCCGCGCAGTGATGAATTAACCATTTCAAAGGCCCACATTTTTAGCCGGCCATTTTTTTCTTCTGCTAATACACATTTAAAAAAATGACTGGGAACCGGAATGCTAACCCCGTTACGGTCGTTTTGACCGATCATGGTGATGCGGTGGCCAAAATCGAAAACAGGGCCGGTGATTACGTAGGTTTCCAGAACTTTAGGGTTTTCATCCAGCCGTCTGACCGCAGACTCCAGTTCCTTCCATTTTTGTCTGTTGAATTTTGGCGTTTGCGGGGACATGTTGGACAGCAAAAAAGTTTCGCTGTTCTGCATCATCTCATCATTGAGGTCGGCGCTGGATACCAGATGGCCACGGTCGTAGCCACTGCCGGAATAATCACTGAGGTCGGCACGAAAACGTTTGGGTACACGAAAGTCCGGCCTGAAATTATCCAGGCGTTCAACGGTATCCAGATCTTTTTTGTCCGGGTCAACAATTTCCAGCGCCCATTTTGCCTGCCGGAAATAATATGAATAGCCAACAGAATAGAATCGATTGATTAAAACCTGGTCAGCGGCAGGGCAGCCATAACGCATTTCCGTACTTAACGACATCTGTTCTGACATAAGCATTCCCTCTGGTCATTAACATCAAAGTAATGGTTTTATTATATAAACCGGATTAACTGATTTGATAGTTCTGTTTTAAATACAGCTGTACTTCATCGGCACTGCCTTTAAACACCACGCGGTCTAGTTTTTTACTTAACTGATAGTCATACATCGGGTCGTAGTAGTCAACTAACAGGGTTTTTATCCATGCCTTATGGTGTTCATTATTACCGGTAGATTTTTGTATATTGATGGCATCGTCAAGTAGCTGCTGCAGCTGTTTATGACGCACGCCGCCAAGACGGCGTTGTATTTTGTCGATGCAGGTTATTAACTGCTGTGACCAGATGTTAAAGCCCTGTTCTTCACCGTAATGCAAACGGTGCTCAGCGAGCGCTTCGATAATATATTCCTGAAAAGTGATATCAATCCGTTGCTCGGTGCTGGTTTCCAGCAGAATAAGCGGTGCCTGTTTCATCTTTGCAAACACAACATCAGGTATTGCACGTGAGCCAATATTGGTGCCTTCATCTTCAAATAGCAGATTCAGCTGCTGCTTGCTGATGTGTTGCAGCAGTTCAATGGACAGTTTGTTTTCGATGTCGATCTGTGAAGGTTGTGCGGTGACATGCTTACCGAATACCGAACCGCGGTGATGAAAAATACCCTCAAGATCAACCTGTTGCTGCAGCCGTTTTAAAAAAAGTGTTTTTCCGCAGCCGGTGCGGCCACCTAATACGACAGGATTAATTGCTTGCGAAGAGGTTTCCAGGGCATCAAGCAAAAACCGGCGCATGGCTTTATAACCGCCTTTGATACGCGGGTAGATAATGCCGGTATGTTCGTAAATCCATTGCTGGGATATTTTCGAGCGCATACCGCCACGAAAACAGTACAGCACTGCTTGCGGGTGCTGCCTGAAAAACTCCTGCCAGTGCTTAACCCGCTGCTCTTTGGTATCACCCTGTACCAGACGATGACCAAGTGCTATCGCTGCATACTGACCCTGTTCTTTATAACGTAAACCAATGGCGGCACGTTCCTGATCATTAATTAAGGGAAAATTTTCAGCTAACGGAAAAGCGCCCTGCTGAAACTCAACCGGCGCGCGAACATCCAGTAGCGGTGTTTGCGCTAAAAACAGGGAAAGGTAGTCGTCGGTCTGTGGTAAGTCCATAGGGCATTATAATACGACTAAGGATATTCAGGTAATTTCACTGAGAATTTCATGCGCTTGATGAGAAAATAGCGGCTGACGATTGGCCTGACTCCGCTGTTGCGGGGAGCGGGTTCGTGTGAAATGTAAGGCCTGACTCGAAAAGTTTAGCTTAATAACATAGCGTTTATTTACATTATTTAGTTCCGGTCGTAGCGCATATCCCAATGATGTAAGGGAAGCGCAGCTCACGGTACCCGTTATAGCGGTCATCTTTAGTTTGGACTGTTTGTTAACACGGATTGAATAAACAAATCCAGCCTGTCCTGGCGGTTAAGGTTGCTGTCTTCGATCACCGGTAAATCAGGGTAGCTGATGCACAGGCTGCGGGCAAAGATGCCGCGACCGGTTTCGGTGACGCAATGATTGTTGATGAAAATCGGGGTGCTGTTCAGGCCACAGCTGGGGGAGCGGCTTTTGAAGAT
>JAJRUQ010000039.1 GCA_024277705.1 Gammaproteobacteria bacterium | reverse complement strand
TATTTAAAATATAGAAAAAATAAAGGAACAAAGAACTCACCTTTACCCGACTTCTTTATTGGTGCACATGCTTCGGTAGAAAAATTTAATTTAATAACAAGAGATGCAGTAAAATATAAAACCTATTTTCCACAAGTTAAGCTTATTCACCCTGAACATTAACTCCGGTGGCAAATAATTTTCTAACAATCGCATCAACATTGACCGTAAATACGCCGTTTCGCCTTGCTCCACTCTGTATTTACGGAAAGTTATGCAGGCGCTATACCCCTAAAATAAATGAACGAAGCTCAAGACAATAATAATAAGCAAACCAACATTGTTTATGCGTTAATAATAGTCTTAGCGGCAATGGCTATTCCTGTATATTTTTTATGGGATGAAACATGGGATAAATTTGAATTAAGCCCATTAGCTATAATCATTCCATTTTTTTATGTGGTTATAGTTATTGGGTTTGTGCTCATGGCATTAAATATAAAAATTAAAACAGTCACATCACACGAAACTGATGAAAAAATAGCAATCAGGTATCACAATGTTAAAAAAGCTATAACACCATACCTCTTGCTTGCATTAGCAGGCTACATAACTTGGGCGGCGTATACTTTATGGCAATCAATACAGCAAGCATAACAATCGTTTAACGCCGAGGATTAACCTTTATTTAATTTGTACAGGACAATATCCCCAAACTAGTTTAGGATGCCGACATATAAGCAATGAGCATGCAAACCAATACCACAATAAAAACCATTAGGCATCAAAACTATGACACTCAATCAAGATGATCAGTATAATCGCTATACTAAAATAGCATGGATTATTTACACCCTATTGACAATTATACTTGTCACTGTACTAGTGTTATTTGTCGCGCAGGATAATGAAGAAAGATTCTTCTACGGTTTAATGCCTGCTGCTGCAGCTTATGTTCTTCGCCCAATGAACAAGCCTTTCAGCAAACTCATTTACAAATTCACTGGCGTTTCCAAGTCTACAGATGAAAAATAAACCGCCACATAGCTAATAAATATAAAACCACGGCATGTAAAAGACCTGATACTACTGTTCATTTCAATTGCCCTGTTTATATTAATTGCGACAGGAGAAATAAAAGTCCGGCGCGCTCAAACTGTTGCCGCATACATCTAGTGCTTTCTTTCGCAGAAATTTTGCATGCATTTGTTTTTAATCTGTTTCGGTATAATGATTTTCCGGGGCATGAAAGCTCTAAAACTATATACTGAAGCTCATCACTTTTTTTATAGCGATTAAAAACCGCTTCAGTGTGGCATGACATTAATCATCCTGAAAACAATAACCACTACTATTTATAACGCCTGTCATCTCGAACAGCAGGAGAGAATTTAAAATGTTTAGACTGGGTTCCGATGAATTATCAAACAGCTCTGCAGGCTTATAAACTCATGCTTTATTCATCTTATTGAGCAGCGCCAAAAATTATAATAGACTTATCAGAGTTCGCTGGACTTTACATGTCCATGTTTAGTATGCTTGAACTGTACTTTCATCCTGCAAATAAAAGAGGATAATAAAATGCGACAAAATCATATCTTGACCACAACCTATGCGTTATCGTTAAACATAGCTATTCTTGGCAGCAGCCCTCTTATGGCGGCAGCAATCAACCCGGGAGATTTCAGCCCGGCAGCAACTGTAACAACCTTTGAAAACCTCGGGCTTCCAACTCACGGGAACAGCACTCCATACACCCTTGATGGCAATACTTACACAACAGATAATGGAACTTTTCGCTACCTTGGGCCCAGCTTCTGCCCCACCATGTGCCTGGGAACGGATACCGACACCGGCTTTTTCGATATAGCACTGGGCTCCGCATACAAACTTGCTGGTCTTTATGTTGGCCCCGGCGCGAACAATCCAAATGCAGTTGGAGACTTCTGGAGCGCTTCAGTTGATTTCTTTGATTCAACAGACAGTCTACTAGGCACCGTTTTAGTGTCAGGTGGACAACCAGCAACTCTCGAATTCGCAGGCTGGGGTGATGCCTCAGGTATTGCAAGAATCCGGGTAAACGATACCGCAAGTAACGGTCTTGTTATGCTTATTAACGACGTAACGTTCGAAACCGCTGTTGTACCAGTCCCGGTCGCTGCCTGGTTGTTCGGCTCAGGTCTTTTGGGACTAATAGGTGTTGCCCGATACAAAAAACCTGCCTGACCTGCTCGTATCGATAACAAAGATTACCCTGTGACCATTAATCACATGGCCACAGGGTGAAAAACCCGGCAGACATTTCACGACTCTGCTACTGGAATACAAGCAACATAAAAACACTGTCTTAAAAGATCATTATCACACTACCACCACTGACACCGAAAACTATTAAGCGCGTTGCATAATTTACATTGATTTAAATATATCAGGAGCTGACGTGGCCTCCTGCCATGCGAACGGCACTGACGCGTCTATCACGAAATATTAAATCCAACACAACGTTATACTGGTATCGATACAAAACTGGATGACGACCACACTCAAGATTAAGGATAATCAACACTTACCTGCCTGGGTTCAAAATATCGCTGCTGGCTGCCATGACAGAAACCATGCCACTCATTGATAGCACTGAGCACATGTTAAATACTGTTTTTTGACCGTGAAAAACATACTCCAGGCACTTACTCACCCCTTGTTTCTGCATAATATTAATAATTATCAAACGGTTACACCGGTCCGACCCGAGTATCGAGCATAAAAAAACGGCTGGCATGGTTGCTACAACAACCATGCCAGCCGCGGGTTTACAGACCTGTTATGGCGCTACACCACTTGGTCCCGGTGGGGAACCAAACATCCTCCTGAATGCAGAAATATCAAGACTATTGGTAATACCATCACAGTTCAGATCGGTAACTTTATTAGTCGTACCAAAACCTGCTCTGAATGGAGAAATGTCAAGACTATTAGTAATCAGGTCATTGTTAAAGTCCGCATCACAA
Organism: Gammaproteobacteria bacterium; assembly: GCA_024277705.1. Classification (GTDB taxonomy): domain Bacteria; phylum Pseudomonadota; class Gammaproteobacteria; order SZUA-229; family SZUA-229. The sequence goes on along the minus strand of JAJRUQ010000039.1, from coordinate 5,804 downwards.
TGGTTACCGTAGCCATCACTATCACCATCACATTGTGTTGGATTAGGGATCAGAATACAGTTATCCAGTGAATCCTGGATGCCATCACCATCGGTATCGGGACATGGCAGGGTCGTTACAGGCCCAAGCGTCACTTCTTGATTAAAATCACCGTCACCATTGCGAGACCATGCACCGTAGGTATAGGTGGTACCACAGGTCAGACCTTTTTGTACAAAGGTCTTGCTGGTAGACCATGACTGCCAAGCAGAACCATCCTTATTCCGTATCCAGTACTCTGTTCCAACTGGATTACCATCTCTTCCCAGATTCACCTGAATAGTGGTCTGGGTAATATTGGAATATGACCCCAGAACCGGCTGGTTTGCATCGGTATAACTACAGGATGCAGACGAATAACCCGTTGCATTACTGTAGACATCTCTGGCACGTACCCTGTAACAATAGTTCTGATTAACACTCAATCCAGTATCAGTATAAGTGTTACTTGCCAGCCAGACGGAATCCGTACCACCGCTACCACCGGATGGGCTTGAAGTGAAGTCAAAATAATAGCGAACGCCGCCGGAGGGGTCCGTTGCCATGGTTGCCGTCATATTAATCTGTGATGTATCGATTTGATCAGGCACAACCGCAAAGGTCATCGGATCGGGGGATGGCGGATTCGTTTCCTGAGTCACCGTAATCGGTACTGCATCCCAGTAGGACGAATCATTATTAGCTGAATTACCATCGGTTGCCGCATCATAAGTGACACCTAACCAGTAATTTCCGGGAGGGGTATTTTCAGGAATGCTTACCCCTACCATATTCACCCGTACAGAACCAAGGCCGGCGAAGTTCCAGTTATAATTCTGATTACTCAGGTTGGTATCAAGCGTACTGATAAGATTATTCGTAGACAACCTTACCTGATAGTAAAATGTTGCATTTTTTGCGCCATCCGTACCGTTAGCACCAAGGTGATTCAATGTTGTCGTACCGGTACCGCCTGCCTGCAACACCGCTGGTGCAACATTCATATCCAGTGCCTCAAGGTCAAAGGTTGGGCCCCGACCATAGTCTGGTATAAAAGTAAGGTTTAAATAATCTACCCAGGCCTGGGTAATATTGACATATCGACCCAGTGAAAACCGATCAGAAGTCGAGGCGATACCACGAACAAAACGTTCATCATTGACAATTTTATACAAATTACTGCCGCTTTCTCCGCCCCATAATGCCGTTAAACAATCGGAGCCGGTATTGATTTCCAGCTGATTACCCGGACAGGAATCGATGGTTCCCCACCAGTAATACATATCCCGGCCATTATGCAAACCCACCGTTGGGCAGTTCTCTGACGGGTAAGAACCTACATTATAAGTAATCGTTGGACAGGTTGTACCATACTCCCAGCCATACCAGCCGGTCAGGAAACCAACAGAACGATCGAGTTCTACGATACCCCAGTCATAATCCAGATTACCGCTGACGGTCCAGCTGCTCCATGAACCCAAAAGCTGACCTTTGGCCGCACCATAATGGTTAAACTCATATTGATTACCATTGACTATATCGCCATTACCGTCCCAGGCAGGGAATACCCAGGTCTCATCATTCCAGTTGCCACCATTGCCTTCATGAACACAATGACCGGCCAGTTGCACTGTTCTGGCATCACGCATGGCACCGGAACAGACAAACCAGTTGGTACCTCGACGAAAAGCTACCTTAACGTTAATCCGCCATGGCGCATTCGCTCGGCTGCTGACGCTAATCAATGATTTGCTAGCAAAAGCATCAAGTCGGGATATGTCTCCCACATCACCGTCTACACCGGCATAATACCCCCCCTGATTGCTGCTTGCCGCTGTAATCAAAGCGCCAGCAACAGCGCCTCCATCTGTGGTTTTACCGGTTTTCGGGTCATACATAACCGGAGTACCCGGGTCTGTATTGTTCAGTGATCTCGGCCCATATTGCTGTGGCTGTGGCATTTCCACTGGTGGAATATCTTTAAGTGCCGGCATCGGAGATGGCGCAGGTACAACCTCGCCTTCTGCCGCTTTAAAAGAAGGTGCAGTCAAACCACCGTCAGGCTCAATAGCGCTAGTACTCTGAACAGGACCTGCCGGGGGATAAGTTAGTTCTGCTGATGCAAAACCAGAAATAAATGTTATGTTTGCTGCAAGCATGACTGTCGCCAGCTTTGCTGTAAGTATATATTTTGTGCTCATTTTCGTACTCATAATAACCTCCAAATGGATTACGAGCAGCCGTTCAGGTCATCACTAAACCCGACATCCCCAACAGACTTTATTTTGTTATCATCCTTGTTTTTACAGTATTCAATCCTACATTTGTAATGACGTCAGCATGAAAAACAGGTGTCCAATTTTTTTACAACACAACACTTTGCTTCAAATTAAAGAAACAAAGTGTTGCACATGTCATATCACCAATCTACTCGTAAACTTATAAAGCTCAAGTATGACTGCGGCGTCTGGCAACTCCTACCAGACCCAGAAGGCCGGAACCAAACAACCATACAGCAGCAGGTACCGGTACCGGATTAACAGTAACCCGGCCGCCTGTAAACATTGGGTCCATGTCGTTAGATCCATTAGATTCTGCCCAAACCCGAGGGAAACCACTATCAAACATACCCATTTCAAGCTTGACAGGTGTTGACACCGGACTCGTGGTGGTATTTGTTGCTAGAAAAGTTGCTGTCGCAATTTCAAAATTAGCATCTGTAACAACAGTAAAGAGACTTGTTACATCCGCATTCATCCAGGTTCCTGCAACATTATCAATAACCCCCGGTTCCCCAAATGCCTGATCCCCGGCAAAGGTAAGATTTGTGGACTGTAATGTTAGAATGGAAGGATCCCAGCTCAGACTAAAACCACCACCAGTGGTACCGCCGCTGAATGCTGTGAAATCACGGCCGACAATAGCAATAGTAAAAACATCCCCATCATTTTGTACTGACGTTAGTGGGTCAAGCGTAATCACCGCCGCCTGCGATACACTGGCACATGCGACAAGTGCAATGCTGGCTGCAATTTTTACAAAAGGTTTAAAAAGTTTGCTTCTTATTTCATTTTTCATCATTTATTCCTCATTTTATTTAAGATCCCTGACTAGTTCTTGACTAGTTCCCTTCTAGCTTTGATGCTACCAAATTCAGGTCATTTTCAGACCCGAAGCTGATAATAAAAACTTATAGCATCATAAAAGAAGCAGCATTCGTGCCACAAAAAAAAACCCCCATTTTTTCAAACAGTTACCGGGGCAGCCTTTCAGCTAACCCTGCTATCAATGGCTGATTTTGTAAAAACAATTTACACAATCCGGCAAATACAGGCCGGCACGAAATCCGGCTATTATAAATATTTACAAATAAAACAATGGCTTACAGTAAATACACAAAACAGAATCACACCGTAAACTATTGTGACAGTTAAAGGTGTAAATATAAAATTTTATGTCTGGCGAGCTCATTACAGGGCCGGCAAATTTTGCCAGAATCCATCATTTTCGAATGCCTCTTTAATTTCTCTAAAGCCGGCTCTATCACAATCTTTATCTTAAATTTCTAAAAAGTGGTCAATTTTATTGGTAATTTAGACAAAACTTTAATATATTAGACTATACTAATACTGTAACTTAACTCAAAGGAGACGCAATCATGATTCTAGATGCGCTGACTTATTCTATTTTAGTGATAGGACTTGTATTAACGGTTGTTATTTTTCGCTTAACCCGTTCCAAAAAAGATTTATAAAAATACCAGGTGTATTATGAATAAAGCCAATTTAACGTGTGACGATATACGCCAGACATTAAACGCAGGCGCAACCCTGCTTGATGTTCGTACAACGGATGAATTTAATAATGGCGCACTGCCTGATGCCAAAAACATCCCGCTTTCCATTTTGCCCCTGCTTGCACACGAGCACCTGGACAAAAATGAAAGATTATTTATTTATTGTCGCTCAGGCGGTCGCGCCATCATGGCGGAAAAAATTTTAACAGGGCTGGGATTTAATAATGTAACCAATATCGGTGGCATTCATCTGTACCAGCATTGCCACTAAAGTAAGGCTGCCTCAACAAATTCGTGAAGCTATATCTTACTTCACTGCTAGCCCGTTAGCTTTGTTGTTGCAAGCAAAAAGCGTTATTGTGTCTGCAGTATGTTGTTATAGGTCCTTCCGGTTTAATGCCACCAATATAAGCACCGTTGAACACAATCAAAAACCTCAAAAAAAACGGACTTTTACCTGCCCGGATTCTACGGTATGCTGCCGCTATCACTTTATTTATTAAAAATCGCCCGTTATCCGGGAATTGAACTCAGCGCTCATTATAAGCATACAAGCTCATTTCGAATCAGCAAAAAATTTTTACCGTGCAAAACCATCTCCCGCTAAGCCTTTATGTCCATATTCCATGGTGCGTCAAAAAATGCCCCTACTGTGATTTTAACTCCCATGAAAAAAATGACGCCTTTGATGAAGCAGGCTATGTAGCAGCACTGCTTACTGATCTGGATTCTGAATACAAAAACACCCGGGGACGTACGCTGGACAGTATTTTTTTTGGTGGTGGCACGCCCAGCTTATTTTCCGCCGATAGTATTCATACAATAATCGAGCACGCGCAGCAGCTTTTTAAATTTAAAAATATAGAAATCACCCTGGAAGCCAATCCCGGAACTTTTGAACAGGAAAAATTTAAAAATTTCAAAACTGCCGGCATCAATCGTTTATCCATCGGCATACAAAGCTTCAATGAAACACATCTGACAACACTGGAACGTATACATAATTCTCAACAGGCACATACCGCTATCGATACGGCTCAAAATGCCGGCCTTGAAAACATCAATCTGGATTTAATGTTTGGCCTGCCACAGCAATCCATCACGCAGGCACTGCATGACATTAAAACCGCATGCAGTTACCAGGTGCCGCATATTTCCCACTACCAGTTGACCATTGAAGAAAATACCTATTTCCACAAACACCGGCCCATCCTGCCAGACAGTGACCTGATCTGGGAGATGCAAACTTTATGTCAGCAGTATCTTGCCGAAAAGAAATATCAGCATTATGAAATTTCTGCTTATTCAAAGCCGGGCCGCCAGTGTTTACATAATATCAATTACTGGCAGTTCGGTGATTACATCGGTATCGGCGCTGGTGCACACGGAAAAATAACCCGCATAAATTCAAAGACGAATAATCTCCAAATAACACGTCGCTGGAAGCATCGCCAGCCACAGCAATATATCCAGCAAACACAACAAGACAATGCTGTCTCCGGTGAACAGATTCTTCAGCAAAATGATATTGTTTTTGAATTTTTGCTTAATGCCTTGCGCTTAAAACATGGCTGCGACATCGGCACATTCAAACAACATACCGGCCTGAACGTCACTCAACTGAAGCAGGCAACCAACAATGTTGATGCTTCACTGCTTGATCTGGATGGTAATAAAATCGTCTGCAGTGACAAAGGTTTTCTGTTTTTAAATAATATTCTGGAAAAGCTTATAATCTAAGCTCGCGAAGGTAAGGATTTTCCATGTAACCGAATCGATGGCCGTGGATGAATGCCTCAAAACGACCAGAAAGAGAAGTTGTAAGTTTAAAATATAAACCAAAACACTACTGTCCCGTTAAGAACTAAAAAAGTAGGTCTGATAACCCCTTTGTTTTGATACAATGAATTCACCACAAACCATTGAAAACAAAAAAGGAAATCAGACCATGAGCCACCATAATACTGTATTTTTACAACTACTGAAACTT
>JAJRUQ010000038.1 GCA_024277705.1 Gammaproteobacteria bacterium | reverse complement strand
CCTTGTCTATCATCAATTAAACAAAACTTTTATATTATGAATAATATTATTTCGGCTATTTTACTCAGCCTGTTTCTGCTGGGTTTTAATGTTGCTGCCAATGCTGCCAATGCTGCCAATGCTGCTCATGCACCTGAAATCAAGCTGCCAACGGTCAATGGAAATGTACAGCTTACCGCTCTTAAAGGCAAAGTTGTTTATCTGGACTTCTGGGCTTCGTGGTGTCTGCCCTGTAAAAAATCGTTTCCATGGATGAATGAAATGAAAAACCAATATGCTGATCAGGGTTTTGAAATTCTGGCAGTTAATCTTGATAAAGACCGGGCGCTGGCGGATGAGTTTCTGCAACAGATGGAGGTAAATTTTATCGTGGCTTTTGATGAAACCGGAAATACGGCTTCTGAGTATAAACTGCGGGGTATGCCAAGCAGTTATCTGATTGGTCGTGATGGCAAGATATATGCGTCTCATATCGGTTTTAGAGAAAAGGATAAACAGCAGTTAGAGCTGGCAGTAAAAAATCTGCTAGGTAAATAAGCATCGTAATAATGGATACTGGTTTAAAGCGGTTATTTTTCTTTTTATTTTTCAGCATGACATTGATGGCATGCAGCTCTATGGGGGTTGAGCCCTGGGAGCGTGACCTGCTTGCCAAAGAGTCGATGCAGCCGGTGCCGAATTATTTTGACAATTATTTTGATGAGCATATTTACTTCAGTAAAGAAGCGTCCAGTGGTGGTCAGGGTGTTGGCGGGGGCGGCTGCGGGTGCAATTAAAAAAAATTAAAGGAAAGATAGGGCTGGCAACCTGTGCCTTGTTACAGGTGAATGCTACAGGCGCCCATGCAGGTGACTGGGATGTGGATTCGTCCTTTCTGTATTACTCGGAAAGTGACGGCAGAGTAAGCGCCTTTGAACCGGCGGTTAGAACAGCCATTGATTTAGGTGATGATGAATATATCAATTTTCAGGTGGTGATAGATGCGCTGACCGGAGCCACCCCCAACGGTGCACATAAATCAACAGCAGTACAGACATTTACAAATCCATCGGGAAACGGTGAATATATTGTACAGCCGGGTGAGTTTCCGTTAAGTACAACCTTTCGGGATACGCGTGTAGCGGTGACTGCAGAGTGGGACAAGCCGATAAACCGTTTGTCCAGTGTATTACTCGGTGCCAGTCTGTCATCTGAAGTGGATTATACTTCTCTTGGTTTTAGTGCGAATTATGAACATGACTTTAATAACAAAAACACAACACTGGCGGCCTGGCTGGCATTGAGCTCGGACCTTATTTTTCCGATCGGTGGCGTTCCTCTGGGATTGAATCCGATGCGCGCCGGGGGTAGTGATCAGCAGCGTGTTGGCAGTGATGATACAAAAAATACTGTAGACTTTATGCTGGGTGTCACACAGATTGTAAACCGTAAATCCTATTTTCAGTTGAATTATACCTACAGCAATTCGCTGGGCTATCACAACGATTATAATAATGTACTGACAGTTTTGGATCCGGTGACAAATGAACCCTTGAGTGCTGGCTGGCTGGATGCCAACGACCTGCCGTATCTGTTTGAAAAACGGCCGGACTCACGCTCCAGAAATATTATTTTTGTGCGAGGTGTGCAACATTTAACCGAGGATGTAATTAATGTTTCATACCGTTTTTTTACGGATGACTGGGGCATTAATTCTCACACTCTTGATTTTAAATATCGTTATGAGTTGTCATCACGTCAATATTTGCAGCCACACGTGCGATATTACACGCAAACTAAAGCTTACTTTTATAAACATGATCTGCTTCAGGGTACTGATATTGATGCCGCTGGCAAGGTGAATTTGCAATATGCCAGTAGTGATTATCGTGTTGGTGCATTCGACAGTATGACCTATGGGTTATCGTATGGTTTGCGGCTGACGAAAAACAGTGCATTCACCGTGCGTGGTGAGTTTATGCAGCAAAAAATTGACAATTCCGAAGTGCCAAGAGCCGGTGAGGAAACGCCGGATTTAAGTGCGATTATCCTGCAGGCAGGTTATTCATTTACATGGTAGCGGGATACTTTTGTGTTCTGTACTGTCGATATTTTGTTGATTTGAAAAACAGACCCGCCGGTTAGTTTTATACCGTATTTTAGCGGGGCTGCAATAAGCAATAATTGATGATAACGTTAGTTGCGTTATGGCTATGAAAGAACGACTGCTGACTGAAGAACCTGATTACTGGCGTGGCCGCTTTTCTGCAATGGCTAGTCCCTGTGAAGTTTTAATGGAAGTTGGCAGCAAGCGGCTTGCCAGTGATATTTTGACTGCTGTTGCAGATGAAGCAAAGCGTATTGAACAGAAGTTCAGTCGTTATCGTGATGATAATAAAATTTTTGAAATTAACCATGCCGCTGGCGCTGCGATAACGGTGGATGCTGAAACCGCACGGTTGATTGATTTTTCAGATGAACTTTATCGCATGAGTGAAGGTTTGTTTGATATTACTTCGGGTGTATTAAGAGAAGCCTGGTCATTTGATGGCAGTGCCAATATACCGACTCAGGCAGCAGTGGCAAAGGCCCTGTTAAAAGTGGGCTGGCATAAGGTGCAGTGGCATAATCAGCAACTGCTTATGCCGCCTGGTATGGAGATAGATCTGGGCGGTGTGGGTAAGGAATACGCTGTTGACCGTTGTGTACAGATTGTGCGTGAAATAACCGATGACAGTGTGCTGGTGAATTTTGGTGGTGATCTTGCGGTAAGTTGCCAACGTCAGCATCAGGCATGCTGGTCGGTGGGACGATTGATAACCGGCAGGGATAATATGCTTTCACTGTTTCAAATGCACCATGGAGCATTAGCAACCAGTGGTGATGCTTATCGTTTTTTATTAAAAGACGGTGTGCGTTACAGTCATGTGCTTAACCCTAAAACCGGCTGGTCGGTTCCTGATGCACCCCATGTGGTGAGTGTTGCAGCGGCGACCTGTATTGAAGCCGGCATGCTGTCTACACTGGCGATGCTGAATGGAGACAAAGCCGAAGCCTTTTTAAAATTACAGGAAGTGGAATTCTGGATTGCCTAGATGTCCCTGTTTTTTTGCTGCTTTAAGTCTGTTTTATCCATAGCCGGTGTGCGTTAGCCGCCAAACCAGAAGGTCATGTTTTTTTCCAGAAATTCTTCATGGCTCATATAATGTGAGCCATCACAGGAAAAATTCAAACCAACCATGCCATTGACCACATTCAGTGACGCCGCACGTAAATAAATGGTTTCATCAGCAAAGCGTAAAGTTTTGAACTGCTGGAATATCAGGGGGATTTTTTCCGGTTTGACAATCGCCTTTTCAAAATACTCCTGATGCCGGTAGGCCAGGCAGATATCCGGGTTGCTGAGTTCATCGAAGTTTAAAATCTGATAGACAAACGGATTCTCAACCCGCCAGAGAGTGGCGCGGCTGCTGGAGAAATGCAGTTTTGCATGGAATACCCCCTGTACCAGGATCAGTTCTTCCACCAGACTGAGGACATCATCAATCTGTGCATCCATGGCACTTTCTATCCGCTGCTGTGAAAACAGTCCACTGCGAATGGCCGGATCACCTTTGACCTGCAGCCAGATTTTTTCATCTTTATATTGTTCAGTGGTTTGGGGCAGTTCGCGTAAATCAAAGTCAGCACCCAGATAGCCGATGGTTTTACCGTCGGTATCATAGATGGTTTTGACTGCGGTTAATGAAGGGCGTTTACGGTTGCGGCTGATATACGCTTCAGACAGGTAATAATCATCACCTTTGAGGGCGCGTTGTAAATAAGGCCGGGCGATACGGTCGCGCCCGATCTGTCCCTGTTTTAAGCCGCTACGGGTTACATCTTCGGTTATTTGACGGCCGGTTTTATCCACTACCCAGAGGTATTTACAATATTGTGCTTTACCCATTTCAGCAGAAAGCAGTGCTTCCAGTGCCTGATGATCATCCATGTTAGTAGCACAGGAGGTTGCCAGTTCGGACATCGAGTCAAATAATAATGCCGCCAGCATTTTTCGTTGTTTACTTACGGTTTTCTGTAAAGTTGTTTCGTTGTCTATCATTGTTACAGCCATTATAGTTTAATCATTTATGGTGGGCTATTAGGACAACTTTCTCTCCTGTATGCAAGTATGTTTTCCGGTTTTATTGCTTAACCGCAGCACTATTTATCGATAATAAATAGTGCTGCCCTTAAACAGCGTACTATCCTGGTGAAACTTCAGTCATCACCGCTGAGAAAGCCTAATAAATGCAACAGGCTGGTAAACAGGTTGAAGATGCTGACATACAAGGTGACCGTGGCCATAATGTAGTTGGTTTCACCACCGTGGATGATATTACTGGTTTGGTACAGAATCAGGCCTGACATCAGCAGGATGAACATTGCTGATACCGCCAGTGACAGTACCGGTATTTCGAATAATACCGCTCCCAGTCCGGCCATGAATGCCACCAGAATACCGACCATTATGAAGCCACCCATAAAGCTGAAGTCTTTACGTGAAGTCAGGGTATAACCTGACAGACCCAGAAAAATAGCACCGGTACCGGCCATGGCGGTGGTCACTATCTGGCTGCCATTTGCCAGCGCCATGTAACTGTTGAGAATGGGACCCAGGGTGTATCCCATAAAACCGGTCAGCAGAAAGACAAAACCCAGGCCCATCGCACTGTCACGGAATTTTGTTGTTAAAAACAGTAAACCAAAGTAACCGCCAAGGGTCAGTAACAGACCGGGGTGTGGTAGATTAAGTGCCATCGAAGCCCCGGCAGTCAGGCCACTGAACAGCAGGGTCATCGATAACAGGGTATAGGTGTTGCGAATGACCTTGTTGCTGGCAAGGGCTGCATTCTGGCTGACATTGACAGCCGTATTCATTGAGTTATTCATCATTAAAACCTCTTGTTTGATGATTTACAGTGTTGTTTAGAGTATGTTGCCTGTATCCGGTAGTAACGGAGGTGACTGTTTTAACCGTGTTTTCTGCCGCCTGATTTTACGTACCAGGGTTCGCCCGGCGCGGTCTGTGGCACGATTAATGGCAACATACAGATTGGTCTCTGTGTCTTCGATGACCACATCCGGTAGCCCGGCGAGTACCACTTGCAGGTGGCAGTGTTTATCCGCTCCGCCGCGCGGGCCGTTGATGTCCGAGAGCCGCATAACGATTTTCTGGATGTGGTTATTGCAGCATGTCAGAGCCAGGCGCAGTCGATGTTCCGCATGGTTGCGCAAGGCGTTGGTTAAAGAAAAATGGCGAGCTTGTATGTCAATTTGCATCTTAAGTCCTCCTCAGGATTTATCTTTATTTAACGTACAGTAATACTAGGATGATTTGACATGAAAAAAAATTCGATTATTATTTTGGCACTGTTCGTAATTTTCGAAGTGATGGCGGGTTATGGTTAACTATAAACATTTGCATTATTTCTGGGCGGTGGCACGCGAAGGTGGCGTTGCCCGTGCCAGTGAGCGGCTGCATCTGACACCGCAGACAATCAGCGGGCAGTTGAGTCTGCTGGAAGAACATCTTGGTGTGGAGCTGTTTACCCGCGTGGGCCGTAATCTGGAACTTACCGAAACCGGACGTCTGGTATTGAGTTATGCGGATGAAATTTTTTCTCTGGGGGGGGAGCTGGAGGAGGTTATCCATCAACTGCCGGAAGGTCGGCCTCAGCAGTTCCGGGTGGGGGTGGTTGATGTATTGCCAAAATCCATTGCGCACCGCATTTTGCAGCCGGCGCTACAGATGCCTGAAGCGGTACGCATGAGTTGCCGTGAGGCGAGCCTGGATGTGCTGCTGGCGGAACTGGCGGTACATCGCCTTGACCTGGTATTGGCCGACCGGCCGATTCCTGCAACGGTCAGTACGCGTGGTTTCAGCCATAAACTTGGTGAGTGTGCTGTCAGCTTTTTTAGCACCAGGCAACTGGCTGATACATTATCGGGTGATTTTCCTTATTGTCTGGATGCGGCACCGATATTGCTGCCCGGAAGCGGTACACAGTTGCGGGCGGGTATTGACCAGTATCTGGATAAACACCGGATACACCCGCGGATGATTGCGGAGTTTGATGATAGTGCATTAATGAAAGCCTTTGGTAAAGAAGGTGCGGGAATTTTTATTGCGCCAGCGGTGATTGAGGCCGAAGTTGAACAGCAGTATCAGGTGGTAACGATCGGTCGAATTGATGAAGTGAAAGAGCATTTTTATGCGATAACGGCTGAACGCCGGGTTAAGCATCCTGTGGTCAGCGCGGTGGTGGCTGCCACACGTGAATCCTTATTTGCCGAAAAAAATGATGATTAACGGGTAATAGATCGGTTTATACGAATATATAGCGCATAAAATTCGAATTATTATGTTTTCTGCTGAGCGATAAAATGCTATTGAAATTAACAGAGGCTATTTTATGTTGTATGACATTTACAAAAAACTGGCTGCTTTTATCAGGCAGTGGTTTGAAACCATTTTTTCTGGCATCACTCCGGCACCTGCTCTCGTCAGAATTCGCAGTAAAGAAGCAGAGCTTATGGTATATCGTTCAGAGCTTAACCGGCGCAGTAGGCGGTTCCGTGGTCGGTAACCGTGGCTGTCGACATTAATCGGCAGGTTTAAAGCTGCCTGATTTAGTCTGTTTGATATTATTCATTAAGTCCTGCTGAGCTATAATAGTAACCATGTTTGTTCGAATATCGAGTATTTTTCTGCTGTTGACGGCACTGTTTGCCTGTTCACAACCTCCCTATAAAAACCTGGATAACACTCAGTTACAATCGCTGATTGAACAGGGGGTGCCGGTTTTTGATATACGGCGTGCTGATGAATGGCGTCAGACGGGGGTGATTGAAGGTAGCCGCTTACTGACTTTTGTTGATGGTGGTGGCCGCTTGTTACCGGATTTTCTGTCAGATTTCAGCAAGGCTGTGGGCCCGGATGAGCCGGTTATTCTGATCTGCCGCACCGGTAACCGTACCCGAACGCTGGCGCGTCATTTGACTGAACAAATGGGTTATACCCATGTCTACAATGTACGTAATGGCATCACTGAGTGGATCGGTGATGGCAATGCCGTAACACGATTATTTACGAAAGAGCAGGGTTAACTAGTTCAATACCGGGATAAATTATGACAGAAGCTTCCGTTACCAGTACGACAGAAAAAACATCCGTTCATCAATCCCGACCGCTATATGATATGTTGCTTGGTATTGTTATTCCTTCCATTGTTCTGATGAAGTTCAGTGGTGACGATGATCTGGGTGCAACGCTGGCGCTGATGATTGCGCTGGCGTTTCCTTTAGGCTGGGGTTCGTTCGAACTGATCAAGTATAAAAAGTTTAATTTTATTGCCCTGTTAGGGCTGGTCAGTGTCTTGCTTACCGGTGGTATCGGTTTGCTGCAACTCGATACACAATGGCTGGCAGTCAAGGAAGCGGCCATTCCCGGCCTGATCGGCATGGTTGTACTGGCCTCTACCCAGACGCGTTATCCATTGATTAAAACATTATTGTACAACCCGAAGATCATGAATGTTGACAGGATCTCGCAGAGACTCAACGAACTCGGTACTGCAGTGGTGTTTGAGGCGCGCCTGATGAAAGCCACTTATCTGCTGGGTGCTACTTTTTTCTTTTCGGCGGTGATGAACTATGTTCTTGCTAAATGGATTGTTACCAGCCCTGCCGGTAGTGCGGAATTTAATGAGCAGCTCGGGCAGATGACTTTGCTGAGTTATCCGATGATTGCCATTCCCTCCATGCTGATGATGATGAGTATCTTTTATTATCTGTGGCGTAGCATTCATGGTATGACCGGGTTTGCACTGGAAGATATCTTACGTAGTGAAATGAAATCGTAGCATGGTTGGGAAATACCCGGGCTCAGGACTTAAAGCGAAACCTGGGCAGACCGATTTTAAATTTAATCGCCAGCAGGCGGCTGATGAAAATCACCGTACCTGCAATGATGGCTGCCAGACTAATATTGCAGTCAAGCTGCAATAGAATGATAAACAGTAATGAACCTGCCCATGATACGGTTGCGTACAGCGGGCTTTGAAATACAACCGGTGGCTCATTGCTTAATACATCGCGAAAAATACCGCCCATGGTGCCGGTCATTACTCCCATGAAACTGGCTATCAGCCAGGGCGTGCCTGTCATCAGGGAGACCAGTGTACCGGCAATGCCAAAGGTGGCCAGCCCGGCAGCATCCGCTACCAGAAAGAAACGTGGAGAGATGGTGATGAAGCGTGCAATGATGAAAATGGCAATGGCGCTGCCCAGGGAAGCAATAAAGAAAGTCTGATCCTGAATCCAGAATACATTATGGTCGAGCAGCATATCACGCAGCGAGCCGCCACCCAGTCCGGTGGCGATGGCAATAATAATAACACCGAATAAATCAAACTGCTTGAAGCCTGCCTTGAGTACGCCAGAGGCTGATGAAACAACGACCGCGATAAGGGTGATCCAGTACAGGTTGTCCAGCAGGGCTGGTGTAGCGTTTATCATGATGGTTGTCTGGTGATTTTTATGGCATTAATTTTATAATTATATCAGACAGCCAGGCTTCTGCTCCGGAGGCAGCCGGTATATCACTATAGGGTCAACGATCGTCATAGAGCCTTAAGAGAATTTGTAAGTTTTAAGTAGCAAGTTAAAAGCTGGAAAACCTTCTGTTTAACAAGCTTCTTTTGCTTTAACTTTTTTAAACTTACAACTTGTAACTCAAAACTTATTCTCATGGCTGCTTTAAGTCATTCTTTGTATTGATAGCGTGGCTTTATTCCAGGCCGAAATTTCTTCGGCCTTTGCCGGAAGTATATGATTCGGCATCTTTTGCTTTTTCAATAGAACGCATAAGTTTGGTACGCTCCTGTTCAGACATGCCGCAGTTAATGTATCTGTCAGCGGAGCGCAGTGTGTCTTCCAGATGCTTTATTCGGTAATTGTGACTGAGCAGGCATTTGGCGACAAAAAAAGGATCTATTTTTTTGTCACGCATCTGAGCCGCCATTTTTAAAGCGGTTTCCAGTTCTTTGTCGGTAGGTTTTGCCATAGTGTATTATTAATATCAAGCAGGTGCTTCCGCCGGAAGCTTTTTTATATTATGTCTAAACTACTTATAGCGCAATACACGGTTTTTGCAGGTATAGTAATTATAATAAATTAACCAGATGCTGAACCCGTTCCTTGATTTCATTTTCATCATCGATATTCATTATATTCTGAACTTCCGTTTTCAGATTGCTTAATGTGCTGTTGACAATAATATGTTTTATTTCCAGCAATGCGTTTGCCTGAACGCTGAAATAATCCAGTCCCATGCCCAGTAATAAACGCGTATATTGAGTGTCGCTTGCCATTTCACCGCACATGGAAACAGGGATGTTGGCTTTTTTGCCAGCATCAATGACGAGTTGTATCAGCTTCAGTACCGCTGGATGTAATGGATTAAACAGATAGTTAACTTCATCATCAATACGGTCAATAGCCAGTGTGTACTGTATTAAATCGTTGGTGCCGATAGAGAGAAAATCCAGTTTTTTTGCAAAAGCATCAACTGACAGGGCTGCTGCCGGGACTTCTATCATGGCACCAACAGGAATGTTTTCATCAAAATTAATTTTTCTTTTTCTCAGTGTGAGTTTTGCTTCTTCTATGAGTAACAGTACCTGATCGACTTCACTGAGATTGGTTAACATGGGAATCATGATTCGTACCGGACCGAAAGCGGAGGCACGCAGTATTGCCAGTAATTGTGGCATGAAATCCTGTGGTTCTTTCAAGCAGCGGCGTATAGCACGTAAGCCCATGGCCGGATTATGCGCCATGGGGCCGTGGTCAATGGTGTCCTGAATTTCTTTGTCAGCGCCGAGATCCATGGTACGTATGGTCAGCAGTTTGCCATTCAGTTTTTTTATGGCACGCTTGTAGGTTTGAAAGTGTGTTTTTTGATCCGGCCACTGATTAAGTTCGATGAACAGCATCTCTGTGCGGTACAGGCCAATACCGGTATCATCATATTTTTTTATTATTCGTATATCGTCGGGGCGATCAATATTGCCGTGCAGGGTGATTGGATTATGGTCCAGGGTAATGGCCGGTTTACCGCTTAAGGTACTTAATAGATTACGTTTGGCGGTTTCATCACGTTGTACACTGCGGTAATATTTTAATGATTTCCTGTCAGGTGAATTAATGGCGGTGCCATTGAAGCCATCAATAACAAGTTTGTCATGATGGTGAATTAACTGGCGAGCATGGTGTAAACCGACAATGGCAGGAATGCCGAGATTTCTGGCGAGAATGGCAGTGTGTGATAGTGGGCCGCCATATTCAGTGATAAAACCGGCAACTTTCTGATGTTGCATCATTATTGTATCGGCAGGTGTTAAATCATCGGCAACGATAATTTTTCCTTTGTATAAATGCCCGTCATTGCTTTCCTCGATACCGGTAAGGACCGCCTGTATGCGTTTGACGACATGTAACACATCATCTTTACGGGTACGCAGGTACGGGTCTTCCATTTCGTTAAACGCCTGTACCAGTCGTTCGCTCTGCATTTGCAGTGCCCATTCTGCATTACATGAAAATTCTTTTATATTGGCGATGGTGCTTTCATCAAATGCTGGGTCTTCCAGCATTAATAAATGGGTGTCGATAAAGGCAAGGATGTCATTGGCGGTGGTTTTTGAAATTTTTGTTTTGAAGTCACGAAGTTGCTTGTTAGCCTGTTTTAGTGCAACTTTAAAGCGTTTGATTTCATCGTTGATTTCATCAGCAGCTAATGTGATGTGGCTGGCTTCTATCTGTTCGCGAGCGATAACAAAAGCATCACCGATGGTGATGCCTTTGGAAACTCCGATGCCACTTATATAAATGCTCACGTGTTTTTTCTCATTATGGTTTCCGGGAACCTTATATCAGTCTAGTATATCTCTGGCTTGCAGGCGAGTTCGTAGTCAAGGTGAAAGGTTGTAGCACAGGATATGACTGACTGTATCAGAGGCCTCCCGGAGTAAAAAAGTCGTGCTGATACTCATTCATCTTCATTGAAACGATTGTTAATTAATTCAGACAGTGTCTGGATGCTTTCCTTTTCATCTTCACCATCGGCATACAATGTTACCTCGCTGCCTTTTCCGGCTGCCAGCATCATGACGCCCATAATGCTTTTACCGTTGACCCGGCGACCCTCTTTTTCAATTTCTATATGCGAGTTGAAGCCGGAAGAAATCTGTACGAACTGTGCCGCGGCTCGCGCATGCATGCCCAGCTTGTTTACAATTTCAATTTTTTTGCTAATGCTCATGTCAGTGTTGTTGTATGCCTTTGTATGCGCCATCAAGTGCCTTGTCTAGCAGTGGTTCCAGTGCTTCATTACGGTAATTTAATAAGCGAATAACCATTGGCAGGTTAACGCCACTGATTAATGGTGATTTGTACTGGCTGGCAATTTGTTGTGCAATATTCCCGGGTGTGCTGCCGTAGGCATCGGTTATAAATAATATGCCTTCACTCAAGTCCAATGTTGATAGTTTATTTCTGATTTGTGCCAGCATATCATTAACCGGTGCATCCATTGGTATTTCATGGAATAATAAATTGTTATCAGGTTTTTGCAGAATGTTTTCGCCGATGTTTAACAGGTTGCTGGCAATACCTTCATGGGTGATAAAAAACAGGGCAGCACTCATCATTATTTACTCTGTCAGATTAATCCAGCTTGCTCAGTTCACGATGATGTATGGAAACATTGTCAAGCTGGTCTCTAAAGTCATCATGCAATGTTTCGGCAATGAAAACCGAGCGGTGCTGACCACCGGTGCAACCGATAGAGACGGTTAAATAATAGCGGTTTTGTTTGATGAATTTCGGGATAACAAACTGCAGGTAGTTTTTGATATGTTCCAGCATAAGTTGTACGTCTTCCTGCTCCTGTAAAAAAGCAATCACCTGTGAATCCTGACCGGTTAGTACCCGCAAATTGGGTTCCCAGTGAGGGTTGGGCAGGCAGCGTACATCAAAAACAAAGTCAGAGTCTGCCGGCGCACCGTTTTTAAAGCCAAAGGAATGAAACAGCAGGGATAACTGTGTTTTTTTACGTTTAACCACACGTTCTTTTATGTAGTCTCTGAGTTCATGGATATTGGTGTAGGTGGTATCGATATACAGGTTGGCGCTGGTGGCCACATCTTTTAATAAATTGCGTTCAACCTCAATGGCTTCGGATAGTGGCAGGCCTTTTTGCGTTAACGGATGTTTGCGACGGGTATCACTAAAGCGTTTTATCAGGGTGTCCAGTTCCGCCTGGATATAAATAATTTCGATTTCAATTTTAGTTTCGGTATCACGTTGCTGTATCCATTCAAGGATGGTGCCGAAATCACGCAAGTCTTCTGAATCACTGCGAGCATCAATACCAACGGCTATTTTATCGTATAGCTGAACACGCCGGCTTAATACACGTTCAATAAACTGTGGCAATAAACCAATAGGTAAATTATCCACACAGTAATAATCCTCGTCTTCCAGGGTATGCAAGGCGACTGTTTTTCCTGAACCGGATAATCCACTGATGATGATTAATTTCATGTTTACTGGCAAGCTTAGTTGCTTTCGTTTATGGCCCGTTGTTGTAGATCAATCAGTTGCTGGCTGGCATCATAACCGTTATTGCGTAATATATGATTGCGTACTGCAGCTTCTACAATCACAGCAAGGTTGCGCCCCGGCGCCACCGGTATTACCGTTATCGGGATTTCAACGTTTAAGATTTTTTTGACTTTATTATGCCCTTTCAGGCGGTTGAATTCGGTGTGGTTTTCACTGTTCATTCGTTCCATATGAATAATCAGGCGCAAATATTTGTTTGTTTTGATTGCATTGTCACCATACATTTCACGAATATTTAATACTCCGAGTCCCCGGACTTCCATAAATCCCTGCAAAATACTGGGGCTGCGGCCATCGAGCACATCAGGTCCGATACGGGTGAATTCAGGAGCATCATCGGCAACCAGCCGGTGGCCACGAGAAATAAGTTCCAGAGCAAGCTCGCTTTTACCTACGCTGCTTTCGCCGGTGATGAGTACACCGGTGCCCAGCACTTCCATAAATACACCGTGCAGGATTTCTTTATTTGAAAACAGTTTGTGCAGATAATAGCGGGCGGTATCAACGACATCATTGCTTTCTGCCAGGCAACTGAGTACGGGGACTTTATATTTATCGGCATACTGACATAGGATTTCAGGCACCGGCAGCCCATCGGACAAAATGACAGCAACGGTATTGTTAGTAAACAACTGGGTGAGTGTACTGTTTCTGAAATCATTATCCAGATTGTTCAGATATTCACATTCGGTTTTTCCGATAACCTGAATGATATTGTTGTGAATAAGGTTGAGATGTCCGATCAGTGTTGCATGTTCGTTAACATTGACTTCATGCAATGGCCGTTCAGGGTCTTCTTCACCGGCCACCCATTTCAGTTCTATCTTGCTGGCCAGATTAACAATGATGGACTCAGCAGAAAGGATTTCTTTCATCTCTAAACTCCGTTCCGGATACCGGTAACAGGCATCAGGATGCCTGCGAGGTTAACTGCCAGTTTATAAGGTTTTCATATATTTTCTGGCTGTTGCTGGTGTTGCGGATTGTTTTGCAAAAATCTTCATCGCTGAAAAGTGATGCCAGTGATGCCAGAATTTTCAGGTGTTTGTCAGTATAGTGTTCGGGCACGAGTAATGCAAAAATCAGGTCGGTCGCTTGTTGATCAGGGCTGTCGAAATCAATGCCTTTGTCCAGTTTTAAAAAGGCTGCTATGGCGGTGCCGGCTAGTTCCGTTCTCGCATGGGGAAGCGCAACCCCGTGTCCCATGCTGGTTGAGCCCAGTTTCTCTCTTTCTGTCAATAACTGAAAAATATCAAGAGTTTTTAAATGTTCGGGACTCTCATTGCTGTCAGTCTGTTGTTCGGCAGTAGCGGAAGGGGTGTCAACCGTTGTTTCCGCCAGTCTCTCTGCCAGTGTTTCTGCCAGCAATTCCAGTGCACGTTTTTTACTTTTTATATTGGAGGGAGTGATAACAGCATTCGAGCTGATTAAGTTCTCAAGATTCATGTGTTTAATAGGGTGTAGCAGTTATAGCTTGATCCTGAATAATCATTCTCGAATGCTGTAAAAAAATATAACTATTCAGCTTCTTCCAGGCTGAAGTCATTATTGTGTTTATGATGCAGATGATTGGTTATTTTTTCTTTATGTTTCTTGACCTGGCGATCAAGTTTGTCAACCAGACCATCGATGGCGGCATACATATCATCTTCCGTACAGGTGGCGAATATATCATGGCCACTCATGTGTACCGTCGCTTCTGCTTTGTGTCGAACATTCTCGACGGTAAGGATTACGTGTGTATTGCTGACCTTATCGAAGTGGCGTTCCAGTCGCGTCATTTTTTCATTAACATAGTCTCGTAAAGAGTCAGTTACTTCGATGTGATGACCTGTCAGATTTATTTGCATGTGCATTTCTCCACAGTGGTTGGCGGAGTATTGAGAACAGGTTCTAAACAGTTTTTTAGAAAAAGTGTTTTCATACTCCTAGGTTAAGCGCTTGCGCTCGTTTGAAGGTGGTATTAACATAGATTCTCTATATTTTGCCACAGTTCGACGTGCAATATTAATACCTTCTTTAATTAATAAGGAAGAAATTTTGTTGTCGCTCATCGGTTTTTTCGGATTTTCGCTCTCAATCAGTTTTTTAACCATAGAACGGATGGCCGTTGCTGAACATTCACCGCCATCGGCAGTACTGACATGACTGGAGAAGAAAAATTTGAATTCGTAAACCCCTCGTGGTGTGTGCATGAATTTATTGGTTGTTACACGGGAAATAGTGGACTCGTGCATCTCCAGTTCTTCAGCGATATCACGTAATACCATCGGTTTCATGCCTTCATCACCATAATCCAGAAACAGTCGTTGACGTTTTACAATGGCATTGCCAACACGTTGCAGGGTATCGCTACGGCTTTGCAGGCTTTTCAGGAACCAGCGTGCTTCCTGCAGGCTGTTGCGTAACTGACTGGTATTGTCACCGCGTCCGGCGGCTTTCAGGTGATTTTCGTAAATGGTATTGATTTTTAACTTGGGGGCGGCTTCGGGGTTAAGGTTAACCTGCCAATTACCGTTAATTTTACGGACAAAGATATCCGGTATTACATATTGTGCATTATTGCCTGAAATGCTGGCACCGGGTTTGGGGTTTAATGCCTGAATAAAGGAGATGATTTCCTGTAACTGTTCTTCATCTTTTCGGGTTTTTTTCTGTAAGCGGGCGTAATCGTGCGTGCCCAGTAAATCCAGGTGGTGTTCAACAATATTTCTGGCATCGTTTAAACCGGGTGTCTGTGGATCAAACTGTTCAAGTTGCAGTAACAGGCATTCTTTCAGGCTGCGTGCAGCAATCCCTACCGGGTCAAAATGCTGTATGCGATGTAAGACAGCTTCAACTTCATCAATATCGATTTCCAGTTCATCTTTAAGGCCGTTGAAAATATCTTCAACAGATTCAGTGAGATAACCGTCATCGTTGATTGCATCAATTACCGCTATGGCAATAATGTGGTCATTATCGCTAAACTGGGAATTTTGTAATTGCCATATCAGGTGATCGGTCAGTGAGTCACCTTCAATACTCTGGTTTTCCAGAAAATTGTTAACCGAGTCACTATTGCTTGTCTGGCTGCTGGGGGCGGTAGCCGTGGTGATGTCGTAGGTGTCTTCCCAGTTCGCATCTACGGGTAGTTCATCTGGTAGCTGTTGACTGTTTTCCATGTCCAGATGCGGGTCTTCCTGGCCCTGCTCTTCGTTTTCAGTGCTGTTGTTTATCGCATTGAGGTCGGCATTTTCGGTTTCACTGCTGTCTTTATCTGAAGCATTGTCAAAATTTTCTTCATCATGTTCCAGCATGGGGTTTTCTTCCATGGTCTGCTGGATTTCAGATTGTAGTTCCAGGGTTGATAGCTGCAACAGGCGGATGGCCTGCTGTAGCTG
>JAJRUQ010000037.1 GCA_024277705.1 Gammaproteobacteria bacterium | reverse complement strand
TAACTGAAAAAACGCTGGTAGGAATTGGTACCGGCAAGGCTTTCCTTCGGCCAGTTGTGTAAATCATCTTCCATGTAACCAATGGTGTATATGTGCACCATCAACGACACACCGGTAACAACAGACATCATCATTACCGTCAGGTTATCAATAAGAAAACCAACTTCAAAACGCAGATCCCCGGAAACCATCCACGTATAAACACTTTCATTGTACGCCTCGGCACCGGTAAATACATGATGATTCAATGCCAGTAACGACAATACGAATGAAATACCCACGCCCAGTATGGTAACCGAGTGCGCACCCCTACGGCCTATCTGGGCACCGAAGAAACCGGCGATAATGGCACCGAAAAGTGAAGCAAGAGGGATCGCTAAATAAAGGCTGCTCATATCCATCCGGATTATCCTTTTAACGCGTCGAGATCTTCGACATCAATGGTGTGACGACTACGGAACAGCGTCACCAGAATAGCCAGTCCGATTGCGGCTTCGGCTGCAGCCACCGTCAGAATAAAGAAGACAAATACCTGCCCGGCTGAATCATTCAGATAATGTGAAAAAGCAATAAAGTTAATATTTGCAGCCAGCAGCATCAGTTCAATACACATCAGAATAACCACAATATTTTTTCGATTAAGAAAAATACCGGCAATACTGATGGCAAATAAAATAGCGCCCAGTGTCAGGTAACTGGTTAAACCGACCATGCCGGCTTCGACTGTTCCAGCATCGATCATTTCAATACCTCAGCATCCGATTTGATAATTTTCAGACGGTCATCGCGTTTCACTTTAATTTGATTGGCCGGTGTCTGGTATTTTGTTGTCGAGCGTCTGCGCAGGGTTAAGGCAATTGCTGCAATAATCGCAACCAGCAGAATAATTGCCGCCACTTCAAAAGCCAGAACGTAATCGGTATATAAAATTTCACCCAGCGCTTCTGTATTGCTGTACTCCGGGCCGTGTTTCACCGCATTGTCCAGAGCCGCTGTTGCCATCACATCGGGACCCACCGGGCCAACCACATAAACCATTACTGACAGCATTAAAAATGCAAATAAAGCCCCTATCGGTAAATAGGAAACAAAACCTTCACGCATTTTTGCAATATTGATGTCCAGCATCATCACCACAAACAGGAATAACACCATCACCGCACCGACATAAACCAGTACCAGGGTAATGGCCAGAAATTCTGCTTCCAGCATCAGCCAGATGGCGGCACAGCTGAAAAAGGTCAGCACCAGAAACAGCGCTGAGTGCACCGGGTTCTTCGATGCCACCACGCCGAGTGCAGCCATGATCGTCGCACCGGCAAAGGCAAAAAATAAAAAATCAGTCATTATCATTTTTTCCAAATCCTGTCTCTTAGCAGCAAGCTTAGCGGTACGCCGCATCCGCCTGTTTATTGGCCGCGATTTCAGCCTCGTATTTATCACCAATTTCCAGCAACTTTTCTTTGCTCATAATCTGTGTGCCGTGCTCTTCAAAATGATATTCGAATATATGAGTTTCCACGATCGAATCCACCGGGCAGGCTTCTTCACAAAAGCCGCAATAAATACATTTAAACAAATCGATATCATATCGTGTGGTGCGACGGGTACCATCTTCACGTTCTTCCGAGTCTATGGTAATCGCCAGCGCCGGACATACTGCTTCACATAACTTGCAGGCAATACAGCGTTCTTCACCATTGGCATAACGACGCAATGCATGCAGACCACGAAAACGCGGTGACATCGGTGTTTTTTCTTCCGGATACTGAATAGTGATTTTTGGCGCAAACAGATATTTACCAGTAACACTGAGGCCCTTCAGCAATTCCCAGAAAAGAAAACTTTTAATAAAATGTTTTATTGTATTCATATCTCCATCCGCCCTTATACTGCCCAGGGGCCAACTTCAGCCACAACCATTACTGCTTCAACAAACAACCAGAAAATGGTCACCGGAATAAACACTTTCCATCCCAGACGCATAATCTGGTCATATCGATAACGCGGGAAAGTCGCGCGGAACCAGAGAAAACAAAAAGCAAAAATACAGGCTTTGGCAAAGAACCAGAACAGGCTGGTAGCCCCTAACCAGTGATCGGCACCCACTATACCTTCAAAGGGGGATAACCAGCCACCGAGGAACATCAGTGCGGTTAATGATGAAATCAGGATGATATTGGCATATTCCGCAAGGAAGAACACCGCAAAGGCCATACCCGAATATTCCACATGAAAACCGGCCACAATCTCGGATTCACCTTCGGCCACATCAAACGGTGCCCGGTTGGTTTCGGCGATACCGGAAATAAAATAAACAAAAAACAATGGCAGTAACGGCCAGATATACCATTGAGACACCCCGCCGGCCTGGCCTTCGACAATGGCACTCATATTCAAACTGCCACTAGCCATCAGCACACCCACCAGGGCGAAACCCATCGCAATTTCATAGGCCACAATCTGTGCGCCGACACGAAGTGAGCTTAATATTGCATATTTTGAGTTCGATGCCCAACCGGCAATAATGACACCATAAACACCGATAGAGGTCAGTGCCAGCACATACAGCAAACCGGCATTAACATCGGTTAACACCATACCGCGATCAAACGGGATAACAGCCCAGGCAGCAAGCGCCGGCATAATCGATAACACAGGCGCAATCAGAAATAAAAACTTGTCTGATTTGCTGGGAATAATCACTTCCTTAAACAGCAGCTTCATCGCATCGGCTATCGGCTGCAGCCAGCCACGCGGCCCTACCCGGTTGGGGCCAATACGAATTTGCATATAGCCGATAATCTTACGCTCGGCATAGGTGATATAAGCCACACACAACATCAAAGGAACAAGAATCAGAATAATCTTGCCAAGAATCAATAACAGTGTCTGGATATCGGCCGGGAACCAGTTCCAGAACTCAAGCCCGGTAGCCATCAGATTATCAATCATTTCACTCATGCTTCAATACTCACTTCAGCAAAGGCCGCACCCAGCACATCATTACCCTCAACCGCCAGCGGGATCCAGGCGGATGCATCCGGAATGCTCTCATCAATAATCAACGGTAAATAAGTACTGGCATCACCCTGTCTGACCGTCACACTGGCAGCAGTCGCCAGGCCCAGGCGATTGGCTTCTGCACTGTTTAAACGCACACATAAACGTTGTGCATCCTGCGTTTTCTGCAATGCGTCGGCACGACGGACAATCGCATCCGAAGCGTACATTGGCACATCCGACGAGCGATGCAGACCGGAAACAGCCGCAACATCTATGTCAGCAGAGTTGACAACAGCATTGGATAATTCCACAGACTCGCAATGAGCACGCACTTCGGCCTTCACATCTTGAGAAGACATCTGCTCAAAACCATCGACCCCTGTCAGGTTACCCAATACACGTAAAATCTTCCAGGCAGGACGGGCACCACCCACCGGCTCAAGCACACCCTTAAAACTCTGCCAGAAACCCTCAACATTGACATAGGTTCCGGAGGTTTCCATAAAATTGGCCGCCGGCAACATAACATCAGCCACCTGTTTCAACGATGCCGAGTTATAAGCCGAAACAGAGACCACAAAATCAGCGTCATTCAATGCTGCCATTAACTGCTTGCCATTCGCCGCATCCGTATCCGGCTCAATATTCAATAACAGGCAGGCTGCCAGTTTTTGCTTAACGATATCAGCCGCGCTTTTACCGATAACAACATCCTCGGTGCTACCACCGGCACCACGAAAAGGAACCGCACCGGCCAACCAGGCACCGGCAGCATTACAACCATCGGTTAAATAACCGAAAACACTACCGGTTTCAACAGCAATGGCCGCTGCAAGCAAGCGTAATGCTGAAAATTGCGGATGCATACTGGCAATATTACCAAGCACTACCGTTGCTGACGCGGCATCAGCCAGTTGTGAAGCAATATCTTTGTGTGTTGCATTCACCTCTGCTGCCGCAATCACCGCCGACAGGTTCGCCGGTACACTATTACCGCTTAGTTGAAAAACTGCGGCAGCGATGGCAGCCAGCTCAGCAACCATGTGCTGCTGTGCCACAGCAATATTGTTTGCCACCGGGAAATTAAAGTCATATGTACGCGGATTCACAAATGAAATCCGGGCATTATTGTTTACTGCCGCTTTACGTAAACGAAGATTGGCAATCGGTTGCTCTTTACGAACATTGGAGCCAACCAGCAATGCAGCATCTAGCTGTTCCAGCTGTTCAATCGACTGCCCTAACCATGGCATCACCGGTGCAGCTTCCTGATCGGAAAAATCAGACTGGCGCAGACGAAAATCTATATTGCCACTGCCTAAAACACGCAACCACTTCTGTGTTAAATACATTTCTTCCAGTGTTGCATTGACAGAAACCAGCGCTGCCATCTCCGTATTAACTACCGGTATTTCAGCAACATCCTCGCCTGCCGCTTCGCTGGCGGTATCTTCTGTGGCGACGTCGTCCGCCGCTTCACTGTCAGCCTTAGCTGCTTCTGCTTCGGCCTGCTGCACAATCAGGTCAGCCACCGCTTTAAATTTATCAGCCACCAGCTGCAGTGCATCATCCCAGCTTGCCGCCTGCCACTGACCATCACGCTTAATCATCGGCGTGGTTAAGCGATCCTTACTTTCAACCCCCTGATAACTGAAACGGTCACGATCGGAAATCCAGACTTCATTGATGGCTTCATTTTCACGCGGGACAACACGTACAATTTCACCGCGTAAAGTATGCACAAAAATATTTGAACCCATACAGTCATGCGGCGCGATCGTTTTATGCTGCACCATTTCCCAGGCACGGCCTTTAAAGCGGGAAGGTTTTGCGGTTAAGGCACCAACCGGGCAAACATCAATGGCATTGCCGGACATTTCCGAATTCACACTTTCATCAATAAAGGTGGTAATTAAAGAATTTTCACCTCGACCGGTCATGCCCAGTTCACGGATACCGGCAATTTCACGGCCGAAACGAACACAGCGAGTACAATGAATACAGCGAGTCAGTTCGGTAGCAATCAACGGGCCGATATTTTTATCAAAAGCCACATGTTTTGTTTCAGCATACTCGGAGTCAGAACGGCCATAGGCCACTGCCAGATCCTGCAGCTCACATTCACCCCCCTGGTCACAAACAGGACAGTCCAGCGGATGATTAATCAGCAAGAACTCCATCACTGATTTCTGCGCATCTTTGGCCACTTTTGAGTGAGTATGTACCACCATACCGTCCATCACCGGTGTGGCGCAGGCTGGCAACGGTTTTGGCGCTTTTTCAACTTCGACCAGACACATACGGCAATTGGCCGCAATTGCCAGTTTTTTGTGGTAACAGAAACGTGGCACTTTTATATTCTGTGCATCAGTCACTTCGATCAGCATGGCACCTTTGGGTGCCTGTACTTGCCGACCATCGACAGTAATCGTTACCATATCTTCATTTGTCACATCACTCATGACTGATAAACCTTTTTTGCCGCGAAACACGCGAAATAACGCAAAGAAAACAATTCATTTAAAACAGCCATCAAAGCAACCATTTT
>JAJRUQ010000036.1 GCA_024277705.1 Gammaproteobacteria bacterium | reverse complement strand
CTAAACAGAACTCTACCCGTGCCATGGCAGTCCAGCAGGTGATGAATAATATCTGTTTTTTGCTGCTCTGAAAGCTGGCCGGCTCTCAACAGTTCCAGGTCAACATTACTTTCCAGTGCGACCAGGTGGTTAATCAGATTTTCTGACAGTGTTTCATCGGTATTTAATTTCTCAATTAAATCTGCAATGATCTGATACTGGTTTTCCTGTTGCACAAAACTGTCATAATCATTAAACCGATCCGGGTCGAGTAAACGCAGTCGTGCAAAGTGACTTTCCTTACCGAACTGTTCCGGTGTTGCGGTGAGTAATAGCAGGCCTTTACTTATGCGGGCAAGTGTTTCAACCAGTTTATATTCTTCACTAACCTGTTGATGACTCCAGGCCAGGTGATGAGCTTCATCTACGATTAATAAATCCCAGTCTGTTGCCGTTACCTGTGCAAAGCGATCCGGGTTATCAGTAAATAAGTTCAGGCTGCAAAGTACGAGCTGTTGAGCATTAAACGGATTACTAAAGTCGGTACTCTCGGCGATGGCCAGACACCTTTCTTCATCAAATATACTAAAGAATAAATTAAAGCGGCGCAGTAACTCAACCAGCCACTGATGAATGAGTGCTTCAGGTACAATAATCAGTACCCGGCTGGCACGCCCCCGGCTAATTTGCTGGTGTAAAATCATTCCGGCTTCAATGGTTTTTCCCAACCCCACTTCATCCGCGAGTAATACGCGGGGTGCATATCGGCTGGCCACTTCATTAGCAATATAAAGCTGGTGCGGAATTAACGTTGTTCTGGCACCCGTCAGGCCGCTGATGTCGTTATTATAATTTTTTAACTGGTTTTGCCAGGTTTGGTAACGCAGATCAAACCACTTGTTTTTATCTACCTGACCGCTAATTAGTCGTTCCAGTGGTTTATTGAGCTGAATGGCAGTGTCCAGATCACGCTCTTCGAGGAACGTCAGTTCACCGGTTTGTGTTTTGACCTGATAGATAATAAGTGAGTCTTCTTCAAATACGTCAACTACGCTCAGTTTGCGTTTATGTATATCGCTAATTTCATCACCAGCATTGAAACGGATACGGGTAAGCGGGGCCGATTCTTTGGCGTAGGTGCGGGTTTCGCCGGTGGCAACAAACAGAATGCTCACCGTGCGATGTTCCACCGCAATGACTGTTCCCAGGCCCATGAGTAGTTCGGC
The DNA here is from genome assembly GCA_024277705.1 of Gammaproteobacteria bacterium. GTDB lineage: Bacteria > Pseudomonadota > Gammaproteobacteria > SZUA-229 > SZUA-229. The sequence goes on along the minus strand of JAJRUQ010000036.1, from coordinate 8,783 downwards.
ATCACTTATCCAGCGTTGGTCAATTGCAAATTGGGTAGATTCAGTCATGATTTAATTCGTCGCAGATACATCAGTTCAAAAAAGCGTTATTATACGCGACAATCTATAGCAAATTAGAAAAAACTTATGAAAGCAAATGAAATTAAGCGCGGTACATTCCTTCACTATGAAGGGCAGAATATAGTCATTAAAAGCGTATTCTGTCAGACCGCCTCATCACGCAGTGGTAATACGATCTATAAAGTAAAAGGTCAGGTGCTGGTGACAAAAAAGAAATTTGAGCATGGCTTTTTAGGTGATGAAAATGTCGATGTGATTGATGTTAACCGTCAGCCAGTGCAGCCTCTGTACCGCGAAGGTGATGCCTGGGTGTTTATGAATAATGAAAACTACGAGCAATATACGCTGGCTGATGAAGATATTCAGGACGAACTATCGTTCCTTATGGAAGGCCTGGAAGGTGTGCAGGCTCTGGTAGTGGATGACCAAATAATGGGCATAGAGCTACCGTCGAGTGTCATTTTAACGATTAGTGAAACCGCACCGGGCATTAAAGGCGCATCCTCTTCAGCACGTACTAAACCCGCCACCTTAAACACCGGGTTAGTGGTGCAGGTGCCAGAGTATCTGGCAGAGGGCCAGGCCATTAAAATAAATACTGAAACTCAGGAATATGTCGGACGCGCCTGATTCGCACACCAGATCACACTGGTATGTGTATCTACTGCACTGTGCCGATGGCAGTTACTACACCGGCATTACCACCGACCCCAAAAGGCGTTTACACGAGCATAATAATGATGGAAAAAAAGCGGCAAAATACACTCGGGCACGCCGTCCGCTGAAAATGGTGTATTTTGAGCTGTGTCAATCGCGCTCTGACGCGGGTGTGCGAGAATACGCCATCCGCAAATTACCCAGAAGCAGGAAGATTGAGCTGGCAGAGTCGATGACGGAAGACTTACCTGAAGTACTCGGATCCTAAGCAAAAATAAATTTATATGGTAATAAAGGAAATCCGCCAAGTTTTGTCTCAATTTGGTGTATTATGCGCAGCAGAAATTGGTATAGCTGATGACATGCGTTCATCAGATCAAGTAAACAACACTCTATAGAGGAATACACATGAAATTAATCCTGTTAGGCGCACCAGGCGCTGGTAAAGGTACCGTTGCAAAGTTACTCACTAAAATGGACGGTTCAGTTCAAATTTCAACTGGTGATATTTTACGTGGCGCAGTTGCTGCGGGTACAGAGCTGGGCAAAAAAGCTGAAGCCGCTATGAAAGCGGGTGATCTGGTATCTGATGACTTAATCATGGGTATTATGAGCGAACGCTTAAAAGAAGACGATTGCAAAGCCGGTTACCTGTTAGATGGTTTCCCACGCACCATTCCTCAGGCTGAAGCACTCAAAGTGATGCTGGCTGACATGGGCGAAGAGCTGGACATGGTTGTAGACATTCAGGTTGCTCGTGATGTGATACTGGATCGTTTAACGACTCGTCGTACCTGTACTGACTGTGGTGAAATTTACAATGTTAAATCTAACCCACCAAAAGAAGAAGGCAAGTGTGACAAGTGCGGTGGCCCGGTTGTACAGCGTGATGACGAAACTGAAGAAGCTATCAGCAACCGTCTGGATGTATTCAATGAGCAAACTGCACCATTAGTTGGCTTCTATGGAAAAGAAGGTAATCTGGTATCAGTTGATGCGACAACTAGTCAGTCAGTTATTGATGCGATTACAGCACGTTTAGACGCTAATAAGTAGATATACGATGCACTAACCTTTGCCTGTTATTATAACGGGTAAAGGGCATGATGCTAAAAAGCCGATGCTTCACATTTGTGAGCTTCGGCTTTTTAACTTCTGCTGCGTGTGAAATTTTTAAGAGAACATAAAAGACCTGTTAGCAGGTCTTTTATGTTGATTCTAGTGTGTATATGAGCTATTGTTAGGTCTCATAAAAGGTCTTATTGGAGAGTGGCGATGGTTCATACTGTTTTAGCGGATATTACTACCAGCATATCAGAGCTAAAGAAAAATCCGATGGCTGTGGTTGAGCAGGGAGAAGGTTTTCCTGTCGCTGTTTTAAATCGTAACCAGCCCGCTTTTTATTGTGTTCCTGCCAAAGCTTATGAGGCACTGATGGATAAACTGGAAGACATTGAGTTGGCTGCGCTTGTTGAAGCGAGAAAAGACCAGAAAGAAATAGCTGTAGATATTAATGAGTTATAAGCTCCTGTTCAAAGCGGATGCTTTGAAAGAATGGAAATCTCTGGATAATCCGCTTAGAAAACAGTTCATTAAAAAGCTTGGTGAAAGGCTGACTAATCCACATATTGAGCAATCCAGATTATCAGGCATGAAAAATTGCTACAAAATTAAACTTCGAAGTAGTGGGTATCGTTTAGTTTATGAGGTACGTGATTTGCAACTTGTAGTGGTAGTCGTTGCAGTTGGTAAGCGGGAACGTAATTCAGTTTATAAGTCTGCAGTTAAAAGAATATAAGTTTTATTCAGGCAATCACCCGGCCATATCAATCACCCGGCCATATCAACCACCCCTTAAGCTTGCTATAATCCGCGCCCTTCAAAGTCAGTTAATAATGAGTTAGGTCTATGTTCAGTCTGGGATGTGATAATCGGGTATGTGTACAAAATGAGGTTCTCTCAGGTCTGACTGTTGCCCTGGCATTGGTACCGGAAGCCATTGCATTTGCTTTTATCGCAGGTGTTGACCCATTGGTGGGGCTATACGCTGCGTTTATGGTGGGTTTGCTGGCATCTATTTTTGGTGGCCGCCCTGGCATGATCTCCGGTGCAACCGGCGCAATGGCCGTGGTTATGGTTGCGCTAGTGGCGGATAACGGAGTGGAGTATCTGTTTGCGACGGTTGTTCTCACGGGTATATTACAAATACTTGCCGGCGCACTCAAACTGGGTAAATTCATCCGTATTGTTCCGCATCCGGTCATGCTTGGTTTTGTAAATGGTCTTGCCATTGTTATTTTTCTGGCACAGATGAAAAGTTTTCAGGTTGACGTGGATGGAACCATGCAATGGATGAGTGGCCAGCCGTTAATGATTTTTGGCGGGTTGATTGCACTGACCATGGCTATTATTCACTTTTTACCCAAGCTGACGACGGCTGTGCCATCCTCACTGGTGGCAATTGTAGTGGTATCGCTACTGGTCATCGGGTTAAACATTGATACGAATACGGTAGGCGACCTGGCCTCAATAAAGGGCAGCTTACCGGCATTTCATATGCCGTTAGTCCCATTAAATTTTGAAACACTCAAAATCATCTTTCCCTATGCCATTATTCTTGCTGCGATTGGCTTAATTGAATCGCTATTAACACTGACACTCATCGACGAGATAACCAATACTCGAGGTCGAGGTAATCGCGAATGTGTCGGCCAGGGCATAGCCAATACCGTAACCGGTTTTTTCGGTGGTATGGGGGGGTGTGCAATGATCGGGCAGAGCATGATTAATGTGAACTCTGGTGGACATCAGAGACTGTCAGGCATATCCGCTGCACTATTTCTACTGGCATTTATATTATTCGCATCGAGTTTAATTGAGCAGATACCGATGGCAGCCTTAGTCGGGGTTATGTTTATAGTGGTGATTGGTACATTTGAATGGTCAAGCTTCCGGATCTTTGGAAAAATTCCGCGCCATGATGCCTTTGTTATTGTTCTGGTGTCAGGTGTGACGGTTGCCAGTGATCTGGCTATGGCCGTTGTGGTTGGTGTTATTGTTTCTGCACTGGTCTTTGCATGGGAGCATGCAAAGCATATTAATGTTACGGATTATATCGATGAAAACGGTTCTAAGGTTTATGAATTAAACGGCCCGCTATTTTTTGGTTCGGTGAAAAATTTCCGTGAATTGTTTGTTCCAGAGAATGATCCGGATGATGTGATTATTGAGTTTAAAAACTCACGGGTTTCAGATCACTCTGCGATAGAAGCAATTGATAATCTGGCAGAACGCTATATTAAAGCGGGCAAAAAATTACACCTGCGTCATTTATCTGTGGAATGTAAGCAGTTGCTGGATAAGGCAGGAAATATGGTGGAAGTTAATCGCATGGAAGACCCCAGTTACCATGTTGCCGATGACAAGCTGGCTTAAGGGCACAGGCAATTAGAGCTGTCCTTAACTTCAGGGGGAGCCGGCTGAGTTGATAGAAAATCAGCAGCACTGCTTACCCCGTTTAAGTCTTACCATCATCTTAGCTAACTTCTAGCTGACAAAAAAAGAAGCCTGAAAAACTCCGTGCCCTCGGCGGTTAAAAATTTTTATTTTTTCGTTGTTCAGTATCTTTTATTTCTAACTCAGTAGTCAGTCGTTGAATATCTTCGTACCTGTTTTCCAGTGTTTGTCGGTACATATTCATTTTATCCCTGACTGAACTTTTAGCATTCATATAATCACCTTTAATTCCGGCATCTTCCCAACGGTCATAACGAAGTAATGTTGTGTCACATTCATTTATCAATGCACTTAATGCAATAATTTCAAGATGTAAATTATTTGAATTCAGGCTTTTGCTAACATCCGTTCTATATTCTTTGACCTTCAAAGATAAGATAATGATTGCAAAGGAAGAGGCGGCTAATGCAAGTGATAAAAATAGTGAGTTTGAAATTACATGAATATTGTCTACGGGTATTGCAATGCCGGTTAAATTTATATTATCTGGAATAAATATGACTGAAAAATACCATAAAGCCGTCGTTGTTATTAAAAGTAAAATAAATATAAGCACATTTTTCATAACGCTACCTTCCTGATATTTAAAAATAAATATATTGGGTTGTTAATAATGAGGGGGTTGAGAACCGAAAGGCAACAGCTTTGAAAGATTGTGTGATCAGCCTCACAGGAATGACACGTTTATTGAGGTGCTTTAAAGTACTTTTTTAATCAGGCTTGCGGCTCGTTGTGCTTCCAGTAACAGCAGGCCCAGGTTGACATCTGGCACCGACATAACCGCGAGTACGGCATGTTCACCTGCCGGCATTAAAAACATGCAGCCATCGCTGCAGCGTAAAATCATCTGTTCCAGTTCACCCTGTTCCAGTTCTCTGGCCGCTTTATTACAGACGGTTATTAATTCAGTACACATTGCACCCACCTGGTCCGGGTCAAGTACGGTTCCCACGGCCGACATGGTTAAACCATCAGAGGTCGAAATCATTGATAACTGAATCTCACTGCACTGGTTATTCATATCCTTAAGGATACTCACCATGTCCTCTGTGCCGCCGGTATTGATACTTGCATCAGGGGTAATTAACTTATCAGGTGCGCCTGTTGTACTATTCATAGTTGTACCTGTTGCAGAGATATGAGGCCAACTGCATAAACCCCTTATTCGTTATTGTGTCAGAAATTTTAGTGGTAAGAAGGCATGAAAACTGATCGAAATAAAGTAGATAAATAATAATATCGGTATTGTTCCAGGTGGTTTTTATACTTAATGGGCGAATCACTTCATCTGCTGAGTCTTCGCTGCGAGATCGTCTGGAGGCTTTTATAAAATCATAGGCAATAGCCGAAATATTTATTGCCTGAAGTTTGTTAAAGCCCGAATGGGAAACAGGGAAGCCGTTAAAATCAGATAAAACATAATCTTTTTCAGGCGGAAGTTTTTTTAATGTTTCCCTGTTATTAGCTGAGCTCAGGCTATTTATTGATGCTGTGTCATCATTAATATCAATTAAATCCTGTTCAAGTAAAGTGCATACCTGCTTAAAGGCCAGTGCTTTATCGTTATTAAAAAACGTGAGTATTTCAGCAAAAGTAACCGGCCGGGTAAAGTTGTTTTTAAGTACTCGGGTTAATAGCAAGCGCTTTGTTGTGCGTGAGTCAGATGCAATTGCATAGCTGACACCTGAAGGGGTTATTTGATAGCAGGTTTGCATTTTCATACGGCCTGCTTTGCACTGCCTGATTGCATGCAGTTGCTACAGTAGGCCTGCCCCGTTCGCAGATGGTATCTGACGGATTCTCCACGATCAATGGCCTGCTGGCAGCCGTCACACAGAGTACCCTCATCAAGTGTCAGAATCTCATATCCATGCAGCGGCATTTCTATTCCATTTACCACTTTAGGTATGGCCTGCTGTTTTACAATATCAGCTCTGAAATTTTCATCTATATCCATCCATCGCTGTATCAGGTGCTCGGCAATGCCATATTTCCTTAAACACTCGGCAAGTAATTTTTCACGATAATCAAATAACTCATTGCTGATAACCATCCAGTGATGTGCATTTTTAGGTCGGTCGCCAAAATAAATTTTCTCACCGCTGAATAACTGTCGCATAAACAGGTATTGCTTTTCACTGGAGCGCTGCTGGGTTGATTTATCAAAAAAACCAGATAATCTGTCATCCTGATATACCTGAGAATAAAAGTCGTCCAGAATAACTTTCAGTTTTTTACCTTTATCCAGTGCCAGCCACATTTCATTATCCGGCTGCAGTTTATATATAACTGGTGTAATGGTTTTCTCATTGTAAACATCAGATCTTCTTCTACCCACTTCAGCAGGTGAGGAGCTGTTACGCAGGTCGTTATAATCAAAGTTATCGGAAAAGCATTTTTTCTGATCAATATTGTGATGTTTTATCAGGGCGTTAATCGATAATACAAATTGTGGGGCACCGGCAACAAATACAGTCGGGTCATTAAAGTCATCTAGAATCGTGTAAAGTAAATCCAGTGCATTATCAGGTGATACATAGGCTTCGTCTAAAGCATCAATACAGGCGGTATAGTTTATGTTTTTATGTTGTTTAGTTAGTTCAATGAACTCATTATGTAAGTACATATCACTGAATGACGCCCCATCATGAAAAACATTTATACTTCCCCTGTGATCGTGTCGTATTGCATCCATAACAATGCCATATAAGGGAGCCATGCCAGTGCCTCGGGCAACTAGCAGTAAGGCTGATTGCGGGCTACTGACCTGACTATAATGACAGTCACCCTGTGGGCCCTGTATTTCAATTTCATCACCTGCTTTTAATTCGTTATGTATCCATCCACTAATCTCACCGTTATGCATATTTTTAATATGTAGTTCTATGAAATAATCATCAGGGTGACTAACCAATGAGTAACTTCTACAGCTAGAGCCTTGCGGCTGCCGGATATTAATATACTGCCCGGGTCGGTAATCGAATGTATTACCCGGTTCTATGCTCAGGCGACAGATCTCATCTGAGAGAAAATCTTTCTGATGAATAACCGCACTCTGAAAATCTGAGCGGGTATCTATTTCAGTAATTTCCATATTGCTTTGAGGCTGGCAGCTACAGGGTAAAAAATAACCTTTATCTATGTCGGTTTTTTTCAGACCTTTTTGGGCGCTCTCAGGCAGTTTGCCGGAAAGGCACTGCATTAAACAGCTATGACAGCTGCCTTTTTTGCATGAAAAGCTAATGTTTATTCCCTGGCGCAGAAAAGCATCAAGCAGGCTTTCATTACGTTTACAGCTTAAGGTGTTTTCGTTATATATAATGCTGTAATCCGACATGTTTTAAGCCTTAACTCATGCCCTTAAAAATCAGCCAGCTACTCAGGCCTATCCAGAATATTCCCTTAGCCATAAAAAACATAAACGTCAGTTTTGCCAGAAACATTAATTTTAAATCTGAGCGGATCAATGATTTGTAACTGAGACTTTTCTCTTTCATAATAACCTCGATATAAAACAGATTAAAAATCTATTTTTTCCAGTAGTAAAGCAATATTAGCGGCCGCTTTACGTGAGTCGATAAAAATTTTTCCAAGGTTTATAGTGGGCTTTGTAGCAACAGCCAGTACCGCATCGTTACCTGCATAAATAAGCAGCATTAGTCCCTTGTCACCTTCAATAAGTACCTGTTTTAATTTGCCACGGGAAATTTCTTCAGAAGCACGCTTAGCCAGTGCCAGTAATGAAGCGCACATGGCACCAAATCTGTCCGGGTTTACATCATCGCCTAATACCCATGCCATGCTCAGTCCGTCGCTGCTAATAACAGCTGAAGCTTCAATATCATGTGAAGCACTATTAAATGAGCGCAATATGGGGCGCAGTGATTTTCCCGGCTCAGCGTTTTCAAGTTCCGAGCTATCAAATGCTGCTAACATGCTTTTACCTCCAGATAATTCGGCCCGCCAACAGCATTTTCCTGTGTTGGCGGGTCATACGATTACATTGCTGCTTCGAGAGCAGGTATGCTTGATCTTGCTTTTGTTAATGCCATACCTAAATTAGCTGATTTTCTGCATACATATGCCACAACGTGTTCCTGGTTTTCCTTACAGCGCAAAAATATATGAATAAGATTGTCACTGTTTACAATCATTTCATTGAAATAGTGAGAGCTGTCTTCAACGCCCCGGGCTTTTTTAAACATGTTTTCTATGGCAACAACATTAGAGCCCTGAAACATATCAGCAGTTGCAGCTGCAAGCATTTCCAGTACTTCCTGTGGGTGTGAGTCAACGGTTCTAATGGCCAGTAACATACCGGTTGATAAATCTACGTAACCGGCGGCGACACACTCCGGAATATTGGTGATTGCTATCTGTAGTTCCTGCTCAAGTTTATTGGACATCGTTTTTAGCTCCTTGGGGTGGTTTAAATTGCATTGCTGATATCAAATGATTGCTGCGTTACGCAATTTTTATGTAATGACTGGTCACTCATATAGCGTGAAAAATCATTGAGAAAATTTACCTGTTGCTCTGACTGAACCCAT
>JAJRUQ010000035.1 GCA_024277705.1 Gammaproteobacteria bacterium | reverse complement strand
GGTCGACCATTTGGTTACCGGTTCAAACATTTTGACGGAATCCATAATCTGGTGTGATTCTTTATGCAGGCGTTGTGATGAACCCTGTCCGGTCAGCGCGAGCAGTGGTGCTCTGTCCATATTGGCATCGGCAACACCGGTTATCAGATTGGTGGCACCGGGACCCAGAGTGCCGAGGCAGACGGCAGTATTACCGGTAAGGCGGCCATAAATTTCAGCCATAAAAGCCGCGCCCTGTTCATGGCGGGTAAGTATAAAGTTAATCTTGTCTGATTCTTCCAGTGACATCATGAAGTCGGCATTTTCTTCACCGGGAACACCAAAAATATATTCAATACCTTCTTCTTCCAGGCATTTTACAAACAAATCAGATGCTTTCATGTGGTTTCCTGCACTTATTCTTAATGGTTGTTAGGAGAAGAGCGCTTGATAATAGTTCAATTAGTATCTGGATTACAATGCCAAATTATTATCTTGTTCCTGATATTACCGGATGACAGCACACGGCCATTGCTCTATGTTAAGATTGTTGCTGATAAAGAATTTTGAGGGAATCGCCATGCAAACACAGAATTTGAAAATACGTTTAATAACCGTTTCAGCCATTATTTTTGCGCTGGCTTTATTTCGTTTATTGCCGCATTTACCAAATGTCTCTCCGGTAGCCGCTATGGCATTATTCGGTGGTGCTTATTTTGCTGATAAACGCATGGCATTTATTGTGCCTTTTGTTGCACTGTTTATCAGTGATCTGGTACTGGGTCTGCATAATTCAATGATTTTTGTTTATACCGGTTTTGCTTTAACTGTGGCGATTGGTTTTATGTTGAAGGATAGAGTAACGCTAACCAATACCATATTTGCAGTTGTGCTTTCATCACTTTTATTCTTTTTACTGACGAACTTTGGTGCCTGGTTAAGCTCTGGATTGTATGCGAAAACAGCGGAAGGTCTGATGCAGGCCTATGTGGCAGGCATTCCTTTTTTCCAGAATTCATTGCTTGGTAATATGGTTTATGCCGGGGTGATTTTTGGTGCTTATGCCCTGTTACAGAAAAAAGTTTCAGTATTACAGGTACCGAAATTAAAATAATGTGTCACTATTGCTGTTAACCGTTTGATGCATGGCATAGCCGCTGCGTTCAAGCCGCTATGGATGGATATTCATGCTGTGTTTCTGGTGGCAGTTTTCTATTCAGTTTTATGGCTTTAAGCCTATACCAAGTCGTAACAGCCTCAGTGCAAAATAATACAGGACGAGTATAAAGCCACAAATAATCACAAAGGCTGTGCTCAGTTCGATATCACTGACTCCCAGCAGTCCATAACGAAACGCATTTATCATATACAGAATCGGGTTGACCATGGATACGGTCTGCCAGAAGTCGGGCAGCATTTTTATGGAATAAAAAATACCACCGAGATAGGTTAACGGCGTTAATACAAAGGTGGGGATAATGGTAATATCATCAAAACTGCGGGCATAGGCAGCGTTGATAAAACCGGCCAGTGCAAACAGGATGGAGGTCAGGATAAAAACTGCAATAGTGACACTGTAACTGTGTATCTGAAAATCAGAAAAATACATGGATACCAGGGTAACCGTAATCCCCACGACAATGCCGCGTGCCAGTCCACCAGATACAAAACCCAGCAGGATAATATGATTCGGCAAGGGGGAAACCAGCATTTCTTCTACACTGTGGTGAAACTTGGCGCTGAAAAATGAAGACACCACATTGGCATAGGCATTAGTAATCACCGACATTAAAATCAGCCCGGGAACGATATAGTCCATGTATTTATAACCGTCAATATTGCCTATCTGTGAACCGATCAGTTCACCAAATATAATAAAATAAAGGGCTACCGTTATTGCCGGTGGTAGTACAGTTTGTATCCAGATACGAATAAAGCGTAAATATTCTTTGATAACGATAGTTTTCAGTGCCACCATTTTTTGTGAGAAGTTCATTTAGTTTTGCCTCTCATTATTGGTCATTGACATAAACAGCTGTTCCAGGCGATTGGTTTTGTTTTTCATGCTGACAATGCGAATATTGCAGCGGGTTAAAATATCAAACAGGTCGCTGAGTTTTTGCTGGTCATTGATGTCGGCTTCCAGCGTGCTGTTATCAATCATGCGCACAGGAAAATCCTGACACTCGGGCAGGGTCGAAATGGGTTTGGCAAGATAGAAAATAAACGTTTCTACATGTAGACGGTCAAGCAGGGTACGCATCTGCGTTTGTTCAATGGTAACGCCATGATCAATAATGGCAATGTTGTTGCACAGACTTTCGGCCTCTTCCAGATAGTGGGTGGTCAGAATAATGGTGGTGCCTTCGCTGTTGATTTTTTTCATGAACTGCCACATTGAGTGGCGTATTTCGATGTCGACACCGGCTGTGGGCTCATCAAGAATTAATAATTTTGGCTGGTGCATCAGAGCACGGGCAATCATCAAGCGGCGTTTCATGCCACCGGACAGTTCTTTGGCCATATCATGGCGCTTGTCCCACAGGTCCAGTTGTTTTAAGTGAACCTCGGCACGTTGTTTGGCTTCGCTGCGATTGATACCGTAATAACCGGCCTGGTTAATCAGGATTTCACCCACGGGCTCAAAAATATTGAAATTGAACTCCTGGGGTACCAGCCCAATGTGCATGCGTACATCAGCAGGATAGCGCTCCTGATCCTGATTGAAAACCTCAATACGTCCTGATGTTTTATTGATCAGGGAGGAAATAATGCCGATAACGGTGGACTTACCGGCACCGTTGGGTCCCAGTAAAGCAAAGAAATCTCCTTTGCTTACAGTTAAATCAACACCTTTAAGCGCATTTGTGCCATTTTTGTAGGTTTTTTTAAGATTTTCTAGTTTTAAAGCATTCAAGGGAGTGTCTTTTTTGTCGCTTAGACTGTTATTTTAAGATGGCTAATGTTACAGTGTTTACATTAGTAATACGATTGTCTAATAATTAATTATTGCGTTTAATACGCCGGAACAATCAAAGCTTGGGTAATACGTAATTTTTTGTTGCAGGTGAAGATTTATGGGGACTAAAGGTGAAGGTAATCGTCAACGCATTGTGAATGCGGCTGACAATCTTTTTTATCGACGAGGTTATAATCAGACCTCCTTTCAGGACATCTCTGACGCGACAGGTATTCCCCGCGGTAATTTTTATTATTATTTTAAAACCAAGGATGAAATTTTACATGCGGTGGTGGATTCACGTATAACAGAACTTAAACTTATGCTGGCGCAGTGTGAAGCAGAAACGGCGGACGCCCGGCAGCGTTTATTGCTGTTTAGTAATATGCTCGAATATAACCGGCACGATGTTATTGAATCCGGTTGTCCGATTGGTACCTTAAGCTCTGAGTTGTCAAAAAATGACCCGGATTTGCACGAAAAAGTCCGGCAGGCATTTACCTTACTGCGTGACTGGATACAGCAACAGTTTGAAGCATTGCAGGTGAGTAATGCAACAGACCTGGCCATGGATCTGCTGGCAAAAATGCAGGGGGTGACGGTGATGGCCTGTGCCTTTAACGATGATGATTTTATCAAGCGCAGTCACCGGCAGATAAAAGAGTGGATTAACCGGAAAACCTTGAGTTCATAATTAATATACGGGGATGTTATGGATATGTTGATAAAAGACGCTTATGTTTCAGCATTCAGAGGCAATTTTACTTCTACCATGCGATGGTCTGATCTTGATGCATTCTGGCAGACATTAACCCTGCAGGCGGATGATCAATGGTTTATTTATGCCGTTGGTGAGACACCGCCTGAGAATACCGCCAGTAAGGAGGATTTATTAAATTTTATTCAGCATGTTGATGAGCTGTTACATAAGGAACATGATGAGGATTATTGCGGAATTGTTTATGTTGATAATAAACAGGCACCTGAATATATTAAAATTTTTGATCCGAACAATCTGGGTGTGAGTTGTGGTTTTAGTGATAATCCGCCATTACCGGGCTGGATATTGTCACGCCTGCAACCGGTAGAGCTTGAAAGTGCATTAAACCCACCCAAAAGTCGCCAGCGCTGGTGGCAACAAATATTCAGTTAATATTCCTGTGCGAGCAAAATTTCCTGTTATTTATACTATAAATACAAGATTGAGTTGTATTACAGGAGATGTTTTGATGGATAAAATGACGGCTTCATTGAAGGCTTTTTTTCTGTTTGTGGGTATTGTTTTGTGGTCGGGTATCTGGTTGACCGGTTTTGATCTTGTGCACTGGTTGTTATATACGCCCGCAACTTTTTTTATTTTATCGGCAGTCACCGGCATCTGCCCCGGTATGATTTTTTTCAGGGAAATTTTTCGTGATAGTCAGGCTCAGGGTATTGATTAAACTCTTTGATGGATTATGCCACTGCCGCTAGTTAACCGTGTTTTCTTCGATTAATTTCTGACGTTTTTTTTCATATTCATTATAGCTGTCAGCTGATTGTTGCATGCAGTCATTATATTCCGCATGTGGTTGTTGCATGCAGTATGAGCTTAGAGATGATTGCGCGCCGCTATACCAGTTTTGCTTGCTGCAGGCAGACAGCAGAATGGTTGATACAGCAAAGCCTGTCAGCAATAGATAACAGCGTTGATTGTTTATTAGCATGATGTGTTACCTGTCCATGGTTGCTCAGAGAATGCTTGATTACAGCTGCCGGGTCCCCAGTATTATGCCGTACTGTTGTAACTCCTGCAATGCGGTTAAGCCACCCTGTTTAACTGTTTCGGGATCAGTATGATTTATTTCACGGTTAATGTGATCAATGGCATCACCGCCACGATAGTCTTTATTTTCCTGTAACAGTCCTATCAATCGGGCGGTGACCGGGTTGATTTCCAGAAAGCGTACATCATCCTGTCGGTTTCGATAGACCACCAGGTAAGTTGGCTGTTCCGGTGCTTGTTGCGGTAGATTATCCGCTCCCATTTTATGCACAGGAAACTGATAGACCAGCGGCCAGGCGACGGGTGAGAATACCGGGATTTGTGTTAATAAATCACCGTTAGTATCTATATTTTCCAGGTTAATGGTTTCATCAGAAACATGGAGTGCCAGTTCCACCCATTCATAATGCGCCAGTTCGATTAAACCGGCAGGATCTTCAGGTTCAGCTACTCTTTCATTTTGCAGGTAATCGATAAATTCCCGGGATATTTCCAGAAAATAAGGTGACTGGCTCTGGTGACGGGCAAAAAAGTCACGCACCAGTTTATGCCAGTTTTCATCACTATAGATGGTTTTGATGACCGGAAAACCTGTAGCAATGAAATTCTCGATATTGTTATACAATAGTTCACGATAGATCTTCATGCGACGGTCTTCAATGTTATCTGGCAGGGCATTGTTTTCCGGATCACGAATGTGCGCAGTAAAAGCATACTGGTGTTTTTTAAATGCAGGGATACTCATGATTATGCCCGTATTTCTGTTGCTGGTGGTATTGCCTGCCATTTGTTTTGTGCTGCAGCAATCTGTTTTACTTCCTGTAGTAATTCAGGGACGGACGGGATATTAAAGTCACGTTCCAGTAAGGTCGGAAATACACCGAAGTGCTGGTAAGCTTTATCCAGTATCTGCCATACCGGGTCAATAATATCGGCACCGTGAGTATCAATAATTAAATCCCTGTCTTCGTTATAATGACCGGCAATGTGGGCATAACGGATTCGATCTGCCGGTAATTGTGTTAAAAAGTTTATCGGGTCGTAGTGATGGTTTACCGAATTAACATAAATATTATTGACGTCCAGTAATAAACCACAATCAGCCTCTTCCAGTACAGCGTTTAAAAATTCGATTTCCTGCATTTCCTGCCCCGGTGCCGGGGTGTAGTAGGAGGCGTTTTCCATGGATATTTCCTGTTGCAGAATATCCTGTACCCGGCGAATACGTTCTGCTACATAATGCACTGCTTCTTCGGTAAACGGGATTGGCAGCAGGTCATACAGGTGACCATCATCGGAGCAATAGGTTAAATGTTCGGAATAATGTCTGATGTTGTGAGTGGACATAAACCTGCCGATGTCTCTGACAAAGTTTTCATCCAGCGGAGCCGGACTACCGATGGATAGTGAAAGACCGTGGCACACGAAGTCATATTGTTCGGTGAACTGTCTGAATTTTTTACCGAAACTGCCGCCAACATTAATCCAGTTTTCCGGTGCTACCTCCATGAAATTAACCGGCGATAAATTTTTTTCCTGCATCGCGGTCAGTATTTTATTTATTTTTTCCCGGCGCAGCCCAAGGCCAGCACCGGAAACAGGAAATCGTTGCATGGACATAAAAATGTTCCTTACGGGTTGCATTGTGCAAATTTTTTGCTGATAAAATAATCAACACTGGCTTTGCCCGGACCACTAAAAAACAATACCAGCAGCATAATGGTATAGGTTGCGGCAAATTCTATACCGTTATTCAGGATGACGAAACTGCCGTTTTCTGTCAGCCAGTCGTAATTACCATGTTGTTGTAATATTTCTCTGGCTGTATCAAGTTGTTCTGAACTTTCTGCGATTGCCAGCCAGCCATTTTGTAGATGCACGGTAACCGCGGCTACAATCATGGTGACCATTAGCGGGATGGATACCCAGCGTACACCAAAACCGATGAGTAATAATATTGCGCCACCGGCCTCGGTGAGTGATGCCATCCAGGCCATTAATTCGGGGAAGGGAAGACCCAGACCCCAGTCGGGATTACCAAACCATGCGGCTGTGCTTTCAATGTCTGCCAGTTTTTTAGTGCCGGCCATCCAGAAAACAGGGACCAGATATAAACGTAATGCGAGAGGTCCAAGAAAATCAAGCGCGCGGGTTTTGTTGAGCAGTGATTGCGCCTTGCAAGCCAATGACATTAAGTTTTTCATAGTTTTTCCTGATGGGATTATTATTGATGGTTATGGTTTTGTTATGCCGATGTGATTAATTGACTGGTAAACAGGTTTGATAGTTCCATTTCAGGTCAAAATCAGGCTGTCGATGTTTATAGCAGGGTAGATGCTAGTCGGCATGGTAGAGGCGCCTTCGGGTGTGAGTTTAGCAATTGAAGCAAAAACCACAGTGTTCTTTATGGGAGTTTATTGTATTAAAAGTTGTTTTAAGGGCGGGGTGTTTTTACAATACACAAATACTAAAAAACCCCGATATTCGGGGCTTTTTGAGATGGTATTATGTTTACCTTAAGCATGTGCTGAATTACATGCTACCGCCACATTTACCTTCACCGCATTTGCCTTCTTTTTTGCTCTTTTGTTCAGGTTTTTTCATGCCGCTGCCGCATTTTCCTTCACTTTTCATTTTGTCCATGCTGCCTTTTTTGCCACCGCATTTGCCTTCACCTTCCGCTTTTTTCTTGCTTTTCATGCTGCCGCCACACTTGCCTTCGCCACATTTGCCTTCAGCAAGCTGCATATAACCGCTTTCAAGATTTTGCATGCCAAAAGGGTTGCTATCGGCGTTTGCTACCGGTGATGCCGACATGGCTGCTGCAAAGCTTATTCCTGCCGCAGCAGACAGTGATTTCTTCATAGTGTTTTTCATGGGTTTCCTCCAAAATATTATTAGCATCACAATTTTAAACGTGACATAGTGTACAGTGTAGTCGCCTTCAAAGACAAGGCGGTATTATTTAAGTTCAATGATTTCGTGAATAATCAGCCTGTTTGTACCAGTTTTTTTAAACAGTCTAAATATTTTATTTCGTCAGGTGCTGTCTGGTTGCGCTGTGCTAGCCATAGTGCTTCCCCCAGACATTCCATCATGGC